>DAIDMK010000001.1 GCA_027449025.1 Lutibacter sp.
AAATACACATCATAAGCTAAAGAATCTGTAGTATCCACATCACTAGCGGTCCATTGTAAGTTTACTGTTGCTGTGGTTTGTACCGAATTTAAAGCCGGACTCACAAGTTCTGGTGAAAATGGCAAATGGTTTGTGACGCCAAGGCCATAAGTATAAAACTTAAATACTGAAGAATAACTACTGCTAGCTTCTCCATCTGTTGCTTTTACTCTCCAATAATAGGCAACATCTTCTTCCAATGGCACCGATTGGGTTGTGGATTGACTATTAAACGTTTGTTTATCTAAAGTAAACGTACTATTTTTTGCAACTTCTATTTGATACGTTATCACATCGCCATCAGAATCAGCGGAGGCATTCCACTGACAAGTAACGGGATTGTCTATACATAATAAATTATTGGCTGGTGAAACCAAACTTGGCGTGGTAGGCACTGTGTTTACAGGTGCTGGATCGTCTCCGCCACCACCGCCGCACGACCATAAACCAAAACTTAATACTGTGATATATAAAAGATTTCTCATCGATTTATTGTTTGATAATTTTAAAGGTTACAGGCTCATCTAATTTCACTTTTGCAATATATACCCCTGTTGGTTTGTTCTCTAAACTTAACTGTACTTTTCCGTAAACAACAGGATATTTTTTTGCTGAAATCAATTGCGAATTAATGTTGTACAATTCAACAACAACTTCTTTTTGTGAAGTAGGAACCGTGATTTCAAAAGTGTTATTTGTTGGATTTGGATAAGCAAAAGCACCCACATAACCATCAATGGTTTTTGAATAAACGCCTTCGCAGGAAACAGCTGTTTTAACTTCTAAAATATCGCCGCCTTTTACATCAACCGAAAATATTGGTGCGGATGTTTCAAATTGTTCCTGTCCGTTTACAAATACGGTAAATGGTGCAGTTCCTTGTTCCATTTCAACGGAAGCTTTACCTGATGTAACGCTCGATTTACCTGAAACTATTGTTCCTGCAGCCACCTGAACAGTGTAGCATTGCTGATACGTTTCACCAGTAACACCAATGCAGACTTTGTAAGTTGCCGGTTTCAATTTTGCAGAAGTATAAGTTGTTGCTGTGGTGAAATTATATGGAGAATCATTAATTGTTAGGGTATAGCCTAAAGTTAAAAGTGCGGTGATTTTAATCTGCCCGTTGTTTTTACCCAGACAGGTTTCACTGGTTGTTTCCACCGTAAAATTATTTGCCGGCAAGGTAAAGCAACCTGTTGTATCTACCGATGAACCTGGTGCGGTGTTTGGACATTTATCTACATCATTCTTAACACCATCATTGTCGTCGTCCAATTGACTTTGAGAACAGCCATTTAAGTTTACAGGTTCTTTACTTGGGGTATTTGGGCATAAATCAACATTATTCATCACCCCGTCATTGTCATCATCTAATTGACTTGCGGAGCATCCGCTTGCATTTACAGATTCACCTGTTGGCGTATCTGGACAAATATCAACGTTGTCCATCACGTTATCACCGTCGGCATCAGTCTGTGATGATGAACAGCCGCTTGCGTTTATAGATTCACCACTTGGGGTATTTGGGCATAAATCAACATTATTCATCACCCCATCATTGTCATCATCTAATTGACTTGCGGAGCATCCGCTTGCATTTACAGATTCACCTGTTGGCGTGTCTTGACAGGCATCGCAAACATTACCAACACCATCGCCATCTGCATCTGCTTGATCTGCATTCGCCACTGTGGGACAATTGTCATTAACATTTAGCACACCGTCACCATCCATATCAGGGTTTTCATTATCTGCTACAATTTTAAAACTGTCCACCAACCATCTTGAGGGAGCAGCATCAGAGTAGTATTTAAACGCAAAATAAACCGTACCTGTTATGGAACTTATGTCAACATTATTAAAAGTGAAAACTTCTTCTGTTCCACTGGTATTTGATTTAATTGGGATTGTTATATTAGGCACTTGCGTCCAAGTAGCATCACTTGGGTTTCCAGAACCTGTATAATTTGCTGAATATAGCAGTAAAAGTGGTGTGGTTCCATAAGCAACATCGGTATAAAAACTTATTTTTTCACCCGTATTTTCATCAAAATTTATTGAAGTTGAGGTAATTAACCAATCTTTACTCAGTACATCTTGTTGGTATCCATTTATATCCATCGCTCCTGAATTATTTTCGCCAAATTGTGTTTGACAAGTCCAGTTTTTATTACTAGCTTCACTGTAAGCAACAAATTTCAAATTTGCGCAATTGCTAAAATCTTCAGCAAATAAAATTTTTGGACCAACTAAAGTTGTTACATTCAGTATGGCGCTTGCGACGGAATAATTAAATGCCATATCTCGTGCTTTTATAGTGATATTGTAACTTGTATTTGGACTTAAATTTGTGATTGAAGTTGAAGTTGAAGAAGTTGATTTAAAATAAACACCATTTAAATAGATTGAATAATCGTATACACTAACATTGTCTGTTGAAGCATCCCAAGTAATAATTGCGTTGTTGTCGGTGATGTTTGAAGCCACAAGATTTGAAGGAGCACTTGGTGCTTCAGTATCTGATGAATTGTTGGACCACCATTTATCTTCAGCAGGCAATCCTCCCCAAATTACGGTTGCTAAATAAGGATTATCAATATACGGATTCCTATTCTTTTGAATTCCGAAGAGTACTTCATTTCTATTTGCTTCAAATGATGAAACTGGATCTTCAGCATTCCATTTCAGAAATAATTCAATCATATTTGGGTCAACGCTTAAAGTTGTTCCAATACCTACATTTATAGGCAAACATTTGGTTTCAGAAATCTGTGAGCCATTTCCGTGGTAGCGCGTGTACATATACATAACGATACGTGCAACATCACCTTTCCATTCATCACCAGGATACCAACCTCCGTTGGCAGTTACGGTATGTGAATCACCAATTCCATCAGTAAATGACCTGTTGCCTCTTTCACTATTTCTGTCCCTATCGGCCGGCCTTAAATTATGAACGTCTGTTCCGGGTCCTGGTTCAGAAGTACTTAAGCTAGGAATTGCTAAAGATTGCGCAAAAACATGCTCTCTATTCCATACGCCCGAAGCACCAGTTCCAGTATCTTGTAAATTTTTATTTCTTGTTCTATCAGTATCCGGAATACCATCAGTATCATTGTACCCATAAATTAGCAATACATTTTCGCTGATATCCGGATCCTCATCTGCCAGTTTACAAGCATCCCAAATATCTATTGAAGAGCTTGTATAAGGAATTCCGGAATGTGTTGCAGCCAAACGGGTTGATAACTCTAGAAACAAATCGTTTCCTGTTTTTGTAAAATCTAAATCGTTATAATAAGATTGAATTTGTCCGTAAAATGGGGCGACAAATAATAATAGCAATACATTAATAAGTAGTTTTTTCACAAATTTCGAATTTTTTATTAAATAAATTATTGGGACAACAAGCTTATTGATAATTTCAATAAAAGTCTGGTTATTTACCTTAAAATTTGATTATAAAATTAGTTTATTTTTAGTTGATTTAAAACTATTTATAGCTGTTATTTATAGAAAAAACAATACCAACAGATTTAAATAAATTTAAGAAATAAAATACTAATCCGTTGTAAAACTCTAAATTTGGTCAGCTGTTCAATTTGCGTTAAGGATTGAAGCGAAAATCCTTTTATTGCGAGGCTTCGCAATAAAAGATTGTAGTGAAAAGCCTGACCCGTAGGGGAACGTTCATCGAAAAATTGGGCAGATTCATCTTGTTTTAATTCACCAACGCGGTATCGGAAGTTTTAAACACCCAAAATTTTTGTCCCATAAAACTAAACGATGCGCTGAGGCCGGAGGCGCCAACAAAGGCGATGAGGTATTTGAAAGGCAAATCGACGAAATTTCTATATTGGTGCAAAAGGTACAACAACGCCGAGTTTGTGCCTACGTTTATAAGCAATGCGAGGCCGTATAAAAGCACGAATTTCAGCATTCTTTTGTGGGAGCGATCCTTTTTTTTCCAGGTCCAAAATTTGTTAAAAAAGTAGGTCACGGACATTCCGCACATAAAGGAGATGCTTTTGGAAAGCGCTTCATTGCCAACCGCTTGGAAAAGTTTTTGAGGAAGCGTGTTTAGCAGAATAAAATAGCACAATAAATCGACTGAAACAGCCAAAAGACCGATGAGCGTAAATTTTACCAGCTGTTTTTTTAAAGGTGATATTTCTTTTAATTTCATTGTTTTATTGCTGTTTCTACACTATTTAGGCAGCAAATTACCCCCTTTTTAATTGTGCGGGTCGCTTTGTTATGCGGTAAATTGTTTGCAAATATATTTAATCGATTTGTTTTATGAATTATTCTTGGCTATCTTTTTTAAAGATGCTGCCAATGCCGCGTCCTATTTTTTGTACGGTTTCAATGCCTTTGCTTAGCGGTTCGGTGGTAATGTTATTATAGCGTACATTGTTGAAGCGCTGGCTGAATTGCTGCGGATAAATAGCGATTCGACTGTTTTTTTCAAAATGTTTTTCGAGTTTTGAAGGCAAATGTTCCAATACGCTCATATAGGAAGCGGCGCCTTTGCGTGCGCAAACCAATACCAGTAAATCATCTTGTTTGATAACTTTTGAAATAATGAAAAAATCGTCCCAATCTTCGAAGAAATAGGGTGTAATTAATGCTGTTAATCGCGCTTTTTTCATCAGTTTTTTTACATAGATTTTGGTGGTTTCGTTACAGCATAGCAAAATAGGAATGCTTAATTCTTGCGCCAATTTGGCCATTTTGGTAAACCATTGATTGAATCCGTTTTCATGTTCTGCCAAAGGAGGGACGACCATAGCAATGCGTTTGTGCAAAACCAAGGCCTTTTCAAAATGGCAAATAAAAGTGGTTTTGATGGTATTGTCTAAAATACTGTCAACTTTTTCGCCAATAAGTTTGTCTATCAAGCCTGCGCGCTGTGGCCAACCCAAAATAATAATATCTGCCATAATTTCCCTTGAAATACGGGAAATACCACTTGCCCGATTGTGATCTATGGTAGTTATAATATTTACTTTTGTTTCAGATGCTGAAGCTTGTTTTACATAAGCTTCGAGCTTGTTCCGTGCTTTCATAATATTAATTTCCGCTTCGTCATTGTTTGAAACAACTGAAAGAATAGACACCGGATTGGCCGATTTTTTATCCTTGATGAATATGGAAAATTCGAGCAGTTTTTCTATGCTTTCTATATTGGCAATTGGAATTAGAATGTGTTCATTGTTGAATTCACTTGATTTTTTGAGATCGGCGGGCTCGTCATCCATTTCTATGACAATTTTTTTACCGGCCTTTTCAGTTGCAAAAGAAGCAATAATACAGGTAACTAAGATCAAAATAATGGTTCCATTCAAAATGTTTTCATCTAAAATTTCGACCTTGTAACCCACCAATATAATGGCAAGCGTTGCTGCGGCATGAGAAGCGCTCAAACCAAAAATAAGTTGTCGCTGTGCGGATGAATACCCAAAAACGAGCTGTGTAAACAGCGCGGCAAACCATTTTCCGAATAAGGCCACAACAGTAAGTGTTGCTGCCACTATGATGGCTGTTGGACCTTTTGTGATTACGCTTACGTCAACAATCATTCCAACCGAAATTAGAAAAAATGGGATAAATAATGAGTTTCCAATAAACTCTATACGGTTCATCAATGCTGATGAATGCGGAATCAATTTGTTCAGGGCCAAGCCGGCCACAAAAGCACCAATAATTGGTTCAACGCCAGCCACTTCCGCTAAAAATGCAGCGAAGAAAACAACGGACAATACAAAAATATAGTGCGAATGTTTTTCGCTTTCAAGCTTGCTGAAAAACCATTTTGCGATTTTAGGAATCAGATAAAACATAATGGCAGCAAAGATTGCCAAAGAAATTCCCAATTTAATCCAAAAATCCTGATTTAAATTTCCTTCGCTGTTGCCAATGATTACGGCCAAAATGATAAGGACAGCGGTATCTGTTAGGATGGTGCCACCAACCGTAATTGCAACTGCCTGATTTTTGGAGATTCCTAATTTGCTTACTATTGGGTAGGCAACGAGTGTATGGGTTGCAAACATACTGGCGGTAAGCAAACTTGCGTTAAAATTGTAATCAAGAAAATAAAAACAAACCGGAAAACCAATGCTCAAAGGAATGATAAAAGTAAAAAAACCAAATAAAAGGCTTTTGTTTCTGTTGGCTTTAAACTGGTTCATGTCCAATTCAAGCCCGGCAATAAACATAATGTAGAGCAATCCAATGGTTGAAAATAGGTCGACCGCTGAGTTTTTTTCCAAAATATTTAAGCCATAAGGGCCAATCACCACACCGGATATAATTAAACCGATAATTCCTGGGATATTTAATTTTCTAAGTAGAATAGGTGAGAGCAGGATAATAAGCAGAATTAATGAAAATATCAACACTGGATTTCCCAGCGGCAACTCAAATTCGTGGATTAAATGTTTAAAAAAATCTGCCATTTGTTTTGCTTATTGCTATAAGTAGCTAATTTGTGCGTAAATATAATAGATTTAACTGCTATAAAAATGCTTCTTTTAGCAAAGCAAAAAAATATTTTTCGGTCTAAAGTTCTATTTTCATCATAATGTCGGTTTGAGGGTCGTTTCCGAGCATAAAAACATGGCTACTGAAGGCTTTTAGTCCATTTTTTTCATAAAATTTAATGGCGCCTGAATTTTTGTTCCAAACGCCCAGCCAAACATAATTGAACCTGGCTTGTTTTGCAATTTCAAGTGTTTTATCAAAAAGAACTTGTCCAATTTTCCTGCCCTGAAATTCTTTGAGCACATAAATACGTTCCAGTTCAAGGGCTTGCGGATCTTTCAATTCGGTTTGCGCTTCGCCAAAATTGATTTTCAAATAACCAACGGTTTGGTTGTTTAAAGTGGCTAAATAAAATTGGGAATTTGCATTGTTTACTTCGCTAGCTATTTTTTCAAAAGTGTAGGCTTCCGAAGCATATTGAAGCATATGTTCTTCGGAATTATCATCATTAAATTTTTCAAAAAAAGTTTGCCTGCCAATTGTTAGCAACAAAGCTGTATCTTTAGAGGTCGCTTTTCTTATTTCAAGGTTTTCCATATATCTGAGTTTTTTATTTAAGTTTTTTTCAGAGAAACTTTTAAAAGAAACTTATTCTTTGGCGTAAACCAGCTGAAATTTGGCTAAGGAAACCATTGTTGCATTTTTTAGCGTTACGGTATCGTTTTTTACGGAATAATTATCGGTCATTTCTAATACATTGAGTAGCGCTTGTTCCGTTTTCATATAGTTACAAAACATTTTTGTTGTTGCTATTTTTGAAAATTTTATTTTATTACCTTCTGCAAGTTCATAGGATCCATGGATTTCATTACAGCCCCCATTGCCATAAACAAGGCTATTTTCATCTTTTAGTATTAAGTGTGGCGCTGTATTTTGGCTTTTGCCTAAAATTATTTTCTTTTCATTCAACTCAAGAAGTTTCCAGTATTTTTCGGAAATTGTGTTATCGAATAGTACTTTTTTAAATTGGTATTTTTCTTTTAATTCCCCTTCAATCTTATTTCCGTCGGCATCTAACATAAAAAGCATGTTTTCGCCCACCAAATATCGATTGGTTACGGCTGTTGAATCCGCATTTTCCAAGGTTATTTTGGAGCCGGCTTCATCCCAAGTAAAAGTGCCGTTTTCTTTAAATGCTTCTTCATTTTTTCCTAAATATTTTGAAGACATTCTATAGCTTAAATCGGCATTTATCTTAATTTCAGTTTCGATACCTTCGCAGTCAGCACAAGGCAAAATGCCTCTGTAAACACCATTCCAATCTAAGGAAGTTCGACTATTGTCGGGCATTTCATCTTTTTTATTGTCTGAAGATTCGGTGGATTTTGGGTTGGAATTACAGGCGATGATAATTGTTAAAAATGCTAATAGTAAGGGGAATTTGTTTTTCATGATTTATGTTTGTTAATCTTTTATATTCACTTCGGTTACTGTGCCATATTTTGCAGCAATATTTTTAATATCGGCTGCTTTTCCCACAAGCACAAATTGAAAATTGTTAGCAGGAAAATAATCAGTAATAATTTGGTTTGCCTTTTTAAGATCTATACTGTCAACATTCTTTTCAAAATTTTCGATAAAAGAAGCGTTAAAATTATACCAAAACATTTGTGTCAGCAAGTTTGCCAGTTGGCTCGTTGTTTCATAACGCGGCGGAAACTGTCCTTTTACATAATTTTTCGCTGATGCTAGTGATTTTTCGTCGATGCCATTGGTGTGTAACTTATTCAAAACCTCCAAAGATTTATCAATAGCGGCTTCAGTAGTTATGCTTGCGGTAAAAGTGCTGATAACAAAAGAACCGCCATTTTTTAAGGTGTTAAAACGGCTGCCGGCACCATATGTTAGTCCGGAGTTTACGCGCAGTTCATCATTGAGCATTGAAGTAAATCGACCTCCAAACAAGGTATTAATTACTTCAATGGCTACAAAATCGGGATTATTTCTGGGAATGCCTTTTGCCCCAATATAAAATGTTGTTTCTTTTGCGTCCTCTTTATTTACCAGCATGACACGATCTTCTGCCGGATAAACGATGGGTTTTGTTGCCAAGTTTTCTAGGTCATTTTCGCTTTTTTTCCAGCTTGAGAATAAAGCAGTTAATTTGGCTTTCATTTCTTTTGTTGAAAAATCACCAACAATACTGATGGCTGCCTGATTTGGCTTATAATTTGTGTTGTAAAAGGATTTCACATCATCCACAGTTAGTTTTTCTACACTCGCATTATTTCCTTGTATTTCATTTCCATAAACGTGATCGCCGTATAAAAGTTTGTCAAAATAATTGCCTATTACGGCTCTCGGACTTTCCTTTTGCTGTTCAAGGCTAACCAACATCCTACTTTTTTCTTTTTCAAACTCTTCAACATCAAAAACAGGATTGAGCAATATTTCTTTAATTAGCGTCAGCATTTTGTCTTGGTCTTTTGCCGCAAATTTTGATGAAAGACTGGCGTATTCTTTTGATGCATCTGTGCCGACATAGGCCCCGATGAAGTCAATTTCTTCATCAAGTTTTGATTTACTGAAATTTTTTGTGCCGTGTTTAAGCGATTTTGCAGTTAAAAATGCCAATCCGTATTTTTCCTTATCATAAATAGCGCCAGCAGGCAAAACTGCAGAAACACTAATCACAGGAACGTCATGTTGCTCCATTAAATAAATGGTAAGTCCGTTTGGTAATTTGAAATTTGTGTGTTCGGGTAATTTAAAGCTTTGTGCCGATAAATTTGAAAAAGTGAACAAAAATAGGCAGATGACGATGAGTTTTTTTGTGATGCGTTCCATAAAATTATTCTTCTACATTTGTTTTTAATATTCCTACTGTTCTGTTGCTTTTTGTAAAATATTTTTTAGCGACGTTTTGCACATCTGCAACTTTAATTTTATTGTAATTGTTTGGCGCATCGAACATTTTTTTATAATCGCCAAAAAACACTTCGTAAGTTCCAATATTGTTCGACTTTCCGTTGATGGTTTCTACCTGATTGTAAAATTCCATCAATTTTTGATTTTTAATTTTCTGAAGCTCAATTTCACTAATACCTTCATTTTTTATTTTTTCAATTTCAACATAAATGGCGTTCTCTAAATCCAAATGATTTATATCTTTATTTGCGATGGCATAAATACTGAAAAGACTAGGATTAAAACTCTCACCAAAATCGGTGAATACAGAAGTAGCCAGCTGTTGTTCATTAACCAACTGAGAGTACAATCTCGATGATTGCCCTCTTGAAAGTATGTCGCTTAGTATGTTCAACGCATAATAATCTTCGTGGTTGGTTTCTGGCGTATGATAAGCAATCATCAAATACGGATTGGCAACTTCTTTTTGAACTGTAATTCTTCGTTCTCCTGTTTGTGCAGGTTCTTCAATGGTTATTTTTGGCGGCGCTGTTTGGGCAGGAATTGGCTCCAAATATTTTTCAGCCAATCGTTTAACTTCTGCTGTTTTGATAGCTCCAGAAACAACCACCACACAATTGTTGGGTGCATAATACATTTTAAAATATCGCTCCAAATCTTGTTGTTTCCAATTTTTCATATCATCTTCATAACCAATCACCGACCAATGATACGGATGCTCCTGAAAAGCAGTGGCTTCAACGGATTCTGATAAGCGTCGCCAAGGTGAATTTTCAAGTCCGGTACTTCGTTCACTTAATACAACACCTCTTTCGCTTTCCACTATTGTAGGATCAATGCTAAGGCTGGAAATTCTGTCGCCTTCCAAATCAAAAATAATTTCCATGGCATTTGCAGGAAACCAATTGGTGTAAACGGTAACATCTTTGGTGGTATAAGCATTGTTGGCGCCGCCATTAAATTCCATGGTTTGATCGAATTGTTTTGGACCATATTTTTTGGCTCCGTTGAACATCATATGTTCAAAAAAGTGAGAAAGACCTGTAATTCCTTGATATTCGTTTCGGCTTCCAACTTTGTAAAATAAATACATATTGGCGTTAGGAATGGAAAAATCTTCCACCACAAGGAATTTCATTCCGTTTTTTAACGTAAAAGTTTTTACATCATCGGCTTTCATTTGGGCATTTATAGAGACCGTTAGCAAAAGAAACAGAAAGAGCGTTATTTTTTTCATATGTAAATATTTATTGTTTTTTATTGGTCACATGTAATGCGCATATTTTCATAGGTGATTGCATCGTGTTTGCGTTATGCACATTTCATATTTAATAAGTTAAGAGGTTTTAAAATTACACAATTTTTTTATCTTGGATACCTGGTAAAAAATAGAAGACGCTTCAAAATCCTTTATAAAATAACAATTAAACAATGGGATAGTATCATTTTTGATAGATGCCTTTTGTTATAAGAGTCCCTTTTAAATTGTTTGTTACAATTTTTCTACTAAATAACTTACAATTTAAATATTGCGAAACCCAAATAATTCTTGTGGCATTATAAATTAGCGCTGCATTTTTTTTTAAAATAATCGGCAATCCTATGTTCGCTATTTTGCTTTAATAGTTTAACTTACCATTTCATAGCTAATTAATATTTATAGAAAAACGAATGAAATTAGAAACTGGCTTCATTTTTAAAGAGAAAAATATCAGAAAGACTGATGGTGACAATTTCTAACAATTAACCCAATTGCAAAGCAGTTAACTCAAAATGAATCTACAATTTAGTATATTTATAAAAAAATCGGGAATGTATCGAATATGCCTTCTTTTTTTGCTCATTTTAACCAATTGTAACCAAAAAACTGCGACCAAAATGCCCGAACATCAATTTACCAACAGCCTAATAAACGAAACAAGTCCGTACTTGTTGCAACATGCCCATAACCCTGTAAACTGGTATGCGTGGAATAAGGAAACGTTGGCACTTGCCAAAAAAGAAAATAAATTGTTGCTGATTTCTGTGGGCTATTCTTCGTGCCATTGGTGCCATGTGATGGCGCATGAAAGTTTTGAAAATGAAGAAGTGGCAGCGGTGATGAACAAGTATTTTATCAATATAAAAGTCGATAGGGAAGAACGTCCCGATGTTGACCAAGTTTACATGAACGCGATCCAATTAATTACCGGCAGAGGCGGTTGGCCATTAAACTGCGTGGCTTTGCCCGACGGAAGACCTATTTGGGGCGGTACGTATTTCCCTAAAGACAATTGGATGAATGCCTTGGAACAGTTGGCGAAATTGTATGAAGATACACCGGAAAAAGCCATTGAATATGCAGAGAAATTAACCGAAGGTGTTAAAAAGTCGGATTTGGTGGCATTTAACGATAAAAAAGAGGCCTTTACGGCGGATGATTTAGACAAGGCTGTGCTTGAATGGAAACAGTATATGGATGCTGATTTGGGTGGAAGAAAGGGGGCACCTAAGTTTCCAATGCCCAATAATTACCAATTTTTATTGAATTACGCAGTTCGTTCTGGAAATGAGGAAATGATGAATTATGTAAATACTTCCCTAACAAAGATGGCTTATGGCGGAATACACGATCAAATTGGGGGCGGATTTTCGCGTTATTCTGTCGATGCAAAATGGCATGTGCCGCATTTTGAGAAAATGTTGTATGACAACGGACAATTGGTGAGTTTGTATGCGGAAGCTTATCGCGCCACCAAAAATGAATTGTATAAAAAAACAGTTTACCACACGCTCGAATTTATTGAACGGGAACTCACCACCAAAGAAGGTGCTTTTTACTCTTCTTTGGATGCCGATAGCCTTAATGAAGAAGGAAAATTGGAAGAAGGCGCTTTTTATGTTTGGACACAAAATGAATTGAAAACCATTTTAGGAAAGGATTACGATTTGTTTGCCGACTATTACAATGTTAATTATTATGGACTTTGGGAACATGAAAATTATGTATTGATCAGAAAAAATAGCGATGCGGAAATTGCCAAAAAACACGCAATTTCAGTAACGGAACTTGAAAGCAAAGTTATTTCCTGGCAAAAACTATTACTGAAGGAACGCGCCAAAAAAGAACGACCAAGACGCGACGATAAATCGCTAACTTCTTGGAATGCCTTGATGTTAAAAGGATATGTGGACGCTTATTCAGCATTTAACGAGCAACGTTTTTTAGACGCCGCCATAAAAAACGCCACATTTATTTACACCAAACAAATGCAGGAAGAAGGAAACTTAAACCACAGTTATAAAAATGGAAAAAGCACCATAAACGGATATTTGGAAGATTATGCAACGGTAATTGAAGCTTACATTTCTTTGTATGAAGCCACTTTTAATGAAACTTGGTTGCACGCTGCCAAACAACTGACGGATTATACTTTCGATCATTTTTTTGATATAAACAGTTCCATGTTTTATTTCACGTCAGATCAGGATGCCGATTTAATTGCGCGGAAAATGGAAATTGAGGACAATGTAATGCCGGCTTCAAACTCAATTATGGCTAAAAATTTATTTAAATTAAGCCATTATTATTCCAATAGTTATTACTTAAAAGTGAGCGAACAAATGTTGCATAATGTGAAAGATCGAACCAAACAATATGGCTCGGGATATTCCAATTGGCTGCAGTTGGGCTCAAACTTTGTTGGGGAATTTTACGAGATTGCCATTTCTGGTAAAAATGCCTTAATTCAGCTTAAAGAGATTAATGTGCACTATATTCCTAACAAATTAATAGCTGGAAGCACCAAAAAAAGTTTGATTCCGCTATTGGAAAGTCGTTTTAGTGAAACCGAAACCCTCATTTATATCTGTATTGAAGGAGCTTGTAAATTGCCAGAAAGCAATATGAAAAAAGCATTGGAACAACTAAAAACAGGATTTTAGCGAGGTCGGCAATTCAAATATATTTTATGATTTTGAGACTATTTTATTGGGAAAGTAACTACTTTTTTGAGATACCGCCTATAAATTCTTTTAGGTAAAACGGCTCAAAGTAGGCCACATCTTCAAATTCGGTTTTTTTGAATTTTTCAAATGAAAGGGTCGACATCTCTTTTGCCGAGGGAAATTTCCCGTCGATAAAAATAGCATTATTATGAATGATAATTTCCTTGCATTTTTCGGCACCGTCTCCAAAAAAATAAACTTTTTCAGCATTTAAAAATTCTGAGAAAGCATTGGCATCAATTATTTCTGCGTGAACAGCGCGAATTATTTCATTTTTTTTGCTAAATACCTGACTGTAAACTTCCATTCTTCTTGCATCCAACAACGGAACTTTATAGCCTTTTTCAATGGAAACAGAAAGCGCAAGGGATTGTAAGGTATTTACGGAAATCAGCGGAATGTCCAACGCAAAACACAATCCTTTTGCTGCGGAAACACCAATGCGCAAACCGGTGTATGAACCAGGACCTTTGCTTACAGCAACGGCTTTTAAATCGGATAGCGAAATTTCGGCTTCCAAAATAACTTGCCCAATAAATTCGTGCAATTTTTCGGCATGCGAATAATTACCGTCATTCAATTCTTTTAAAGCAATGGTTTTGCCTTCTTTTGAAATGCTTACCGAGCAATTTTTTGTTGCAGTTTCTATGTTTAATATAAATACCAATTTCTTTATTTTAAAAAGGCAAAGATACTCCATTCATCTGTTTTATTTTTTATTTTTTATTGGAAACAGATATAGTCCCCATTAATCATTTTTTTGTGTGTCAATATTGGTATTACTCGTTTTATTTTTTATTTGTCAAATGGAGCGCTTAGAATCTTCCTTTTTCTTTAGATGTTTTGTTGTAGCTGTTTCATCTATTTAAATTTTACTAAGCACGTTTCATTTTTATAAAAAAAACATCCAACGTTTTGCGTTGGATGTTTGCGTGAATTAAAAAATAACAATTATTATTCAAGGACAATAGGAATGCCTAAATAATATTCTAACAATTTGGTTCTGAAAACAAAATTGTATTTTGCATTGGCCAATGATGATTGTGCGTTCACCAGCCTGTTTCTTACTTGGTCAAAATCAAAAGAAGTCATCACGCCCGAATCATAGCTTACTTGGGCGTTTTTAAAAGATTCATTTTGCGCCAATAACGATTTTTCTGCCGAGATGTACTGGTTTAAAGCAGCTTTGGCATCGGCATAAGCCTTTTCAATAGTTTCCCTTAATTTAACTTGTCTGTCTTCCAATTGCAAGGCTGCTATTTCCTGATTTATTTGGGCTTTTGCTACGTTTGATTTTGTTTGAAATCGGTTAAAAATTGGAATATTTAGGGAAAATCCTAAATTGTAGCCTAAATTGTCTTCCAGCTGTTTTCCAAATCCGTTTGAAACATAAGTGATTGTATTGGTGTTTGGGTCAACTATTGGTCGCACATCTTTTTCTCCCTGATTGTGTTGGTAAGAAGTTCCCAATCCTGCACCAAAAGAAAGCGACGGATAATAAGCACCTTTTGCTGTTTTTACACCAATTTCTGAACGTTCAAGAAGAACTTCAGCACTTTTAATTTCAGGTAAATTAGCAATAGCAGTGTTAAAAATCACATCGGTATCGTTATAAATTAACGATGCTGCATCAATGGTTAAAGCCACATCTTGAATGTCAAAACCTTTGTGAGAAATCTGTAACAATTGCGCCAAGCTTAGCAGGGAAAGATCTAGTGCGTTTTGCGCAGCGGTTAATTGTTCTTCATTTGCCGCCAAAGTGGCTTCTGTTTCTAAAAGTGTCGATTTTGGCTGTGAACCCGCATCAACCAAAGCCTTTGCTTTTTCAACCTGATTTTTGCTGATCTCAATCTGGTCTTGGGCAATAATGATACTTTCTTTGTTCAGCAGCACGTTTAAATAAAGGTTAACGACATTTAGCATTATACCATTTTTATTTTCTTCCAAATCAAAGCCAGCTGCTTCCAAACTTTTTTGAACTTGCAGCAAATTGTTTTTATTTCTGTTTCCGTTATAAAGCGTTACGTTTGAACTTAACCCCAAACTATTGGAGCGGCTGTCTGTGGAAACCCGACCGCCATAATTATCTATATAAGATCCGAAATTCCAGTTTTGTGAAACCGAAGAATTTAAGGAAGGATAAAAATTACCCTTGGCAATGGTAATGTCTTCTTCAGCTAAATCTTTGCTGAGTGCCTGTTGTTTTATGGAAATATTGTGGTCTAAAGCGTAGTCGACACATTCTTGAAGTGTCCATTTTTTATCTTGTGCGTTTGCGTTTATAAATAACACAAAAGCCAAAATACTAACAATTTTTGTTCTCATTTTAGTTGACTGAGTTTTATTAGTAATGCTGATTCTTGTATATGACGACTAAAATTAGCATTTGTTACACTTTTAGTCACTTATGGAAATGTTAAATTTTGTTCCTTTTATTTTCGGACAATCTTATTCAACTAATATTTTGAACCTACCCGCATTTTTGGAGGGCGTTCCCGCAAGGGTCGGGCTTTCCGCTGCAATCTGTCATTGCCACAAGGCAATTTTTAAATTTTCTTATTTTTAGGCTTGCAATGCCAGTATTTCCGCTTTAATCCCTAACGCGCATTCAATTATTAATTGATATTCTATAAATTTTTTTTGTGTTCCTAGCGAAATTTCTTTGGAGTGTTTGGGGTTAAAAAATCACTTAGATTAAGAATTTTTAAAATTTTAGTCATGTTATTAATATCAATTTCTATTAATTTTCTTTTTTGCTAATCTATACCTAACAATTATTAAAAATAAGGTGCCTAGTAAGATATAAGGAAATGTCATTAAATATATGATACCCGAATTTAATCCCTCGGCTTCGCTTGAACTTCCACTTTCAACAACCGCTCTACACATGGCACATTGCGCATCGGCTATATGAACAACAAAAAGTAATATTATTGTAAGTAATGATTTTTTCATAAAGATGCTTATTTAGTTAGTAGTTAGTAGTTAATTATGGTGTAATTGCGAAGTTTTGGCAAAAAAACTGTAGCAACCTGTTGTTATTTATACTCATATTTGTTTGTTATCATTAAATTTTCCCGTCAATGGTTAAGGGGTTAATAATACGGAAAAATCATCACATAAACAATTACACCACTTACAGCAACATACAACCATAACGGAAATGTAAATCGCGCTATTTTTTTATGCAATTCCACTTGGTTTGTGATGGCTCTTACATAGGTAATCAAAACAAAAGGGATAACAATCACCGACAATAATATATGTGTAATTAAAATAATAAAATAAACCGTTTTTAAAGTGCCTTCACCGCCAAATTTTGTGGAATCTGAGGTCATATGATATGCCATATAAAGCACTAAAAATACTACAGATAAAATGATGGCTGTTTTCATCAATTTCTCATGAAATTTCACTTTTTTGTTTTTGATTGCCCAAAAAGCCGTAATTAAAAGTATAGCTGTAAAAGCATTTATGGTGGCATAAATAGGCGGCAAAAAAACAGGAAGTTTCACAGCTATTTTAACGCTAAACAACCCTGCAACTACTAGTGGGATTACCATGGATAAAATAACAATCCATTTATTGTATTTTTTTGAAACAGTTGCCATTATTCTTTTAAAAGTATTTTAATGTCTTCTTTAATTTGTTGCACGCCTTGCGGGTTGAGTCCATCATAAAAAGCAATCGGATTTCCATATTCATCCAATCTCGAGCGAATGTTACCATTTTTATCAACCAAAGCAAACATCCCAGAATGTTCAAATCCGCCCTCTGCATTGCTATCTTCTCCAGCATATAAAGTAAATCCAGTATTTGCCAATTCATAAATTTTATCCTGTTCACCCGTTAAAAAGTTCCAATTTTTTGAAGTTGCACCGTGCACTTTGGCATATTCCTTTAAAATTTCAGGCGTGTCATATTTGGGGTTGATGCTGAAAGAAGCAATGCCAAAATCAGGATTCCCATAAAACTCATTTTGAATTTTCTGCATGTTTTCATTCATTTTCGGACAAATGGTAGGGCAGGTGGTGAAGAAGAATTCAACCACATATACTTTTTTATCATAAAATGAATCTGAAATTAATTTGCCATCCTGATTGGTAAATTCAAAGGAAGGAGCCTTGGCGATGGTGACCAATGTTGGTGTATTAAACTTATTTACAATTTTTGGAACTGCATATATTCCAAAGATTAAAATGATAAAGGCAACACCTACGTAACTATATTTCTTCATTTTAGTATAATTAAATTTCTCTTTTTCTTCTTTGCTGCTTTTCGGCAGATTTTTTCAATTGGTAATAAATAATATCAATATCGTCTTTCATTTTATTTTTCAATGTTGAAACCGACTTCATATTATAACCATATAATTTTCCTCCTTTGGTGTCTTCATCATCTTTTCTTCCGCGCAATCGGAATTCCATATCCACAATATAAGCATTTTCAGAATAAAGGTTTTTATTTAATTTAAAAGGTGTTTCAAAGCTATCAAAAAGTAAATTGATGTTTTGTGGGCTTGCATAAATAAAATGCCATTTGCCAATATCCGTAAAGGCAGAAAGCTCATTTATTGTTTCGCTATATTCATTTTCCATTCCCTGCGGAAGTATGGCAACCATCTGAAAAAAAGGTTTTTGGTAATACCTTTTGTAAATGGTTTGGTTTAAATTGAAAATACTTGCTCTCGCCATGCCAATATCGCTTCCCAAAAAACAAATAACGGTCAATTTCTCAGAAAAAGTGGCAGTTGTCAACGGAGATACTGTTTTTAAGTCAATTATATCTTCTGTTAATATTGGTAAATTGGCATATTTATAGATTCCTTTCGATAGAAATATGTAAAATACCAAAGGCAATACAAACAGGCTAAAAAGCACCCAGAATTTTTTCATGTGATTAAAGTTAACAAAAAAGGTGGCTAAAAACCACCTTTTTTCTATTTAAAATATTAGTAGTTCCACTTTGTAAGCGGACCCAAAACATCTTTGATGTAGTTCCCTTCAATTAATAGCAATGTGGCTAAATAAATGATTAAGAAAACGGCTGTCCAAACCACGGCCCTTCTTAAACCCTTTTTTTCATCGGCCATGTGCATAAAAAACCAGGTGATAAAGTAGGCTTTTACCAGAGTTAAAATCAGGAAAATGATATTTAACGGACTTGTGCCTAAAAATTTGGTTAAATAAAGTGAATCTGGCTTTATAATTCCCAAAGCAACTTCAACAATAGTGATGACTGAAAGAATGGCAAATACTTTCCAGATTAATTTTGTGTGCGACGTATGTTCTTGTGCGTGTGTCATTTTAGTGTCTTTTTATGAATTAAATCAGGTAGAAGAAGGTGAATACAAATACCCAAACCAAATCTACAAAGTGCCAATAAAGTCCAACTTTTTCAACCATTTCATAATGTCCCCTGCGCTCATAAGTACCAACAATCACATTAAAAAAGATGATAGAGTTTATAATAACTCCTGTTAAAACGTGGAATCCGTGGAATCCTGTGATAAAGAAAAAGAAATTGGCAAACAATGTTTTTCCGTATTCATTTTCTCTTAAATTGGCGCCCATAACCACCGATTCAGCCTCGTTCAAAAAGCCCATGGCTTCATTGTGCGGAATAATGGTTTTTGATTTTAATTCTGGATCTACTTGCTCTGTTCTTATTGCAATTTTCGGATTTGCCTTAAAACTTTCAACAATTTCATTTAAGGTAAAAGGAGGTAATTTGGCTTCTTTTACATACCAAATTCCCTTATTGGCAGTATGTTGTGTTCTTTCTGATTGTTGCGATTTCACAAAACTTTCCAAGGTGATTTGCGCTCCTGTAGCATCAACAAATTGGATAATTTTTCCGTCGCTTAATTTTACCGCACCATAGGATCCGTTTATGAAATTTTTCCATTCCCATGCTTGTGAGCCCAAGAAAATGGCGCCGCCAAGAATGGTAAGCAACATATAAAAAGTTACTTTCTTTTTATTCATTTGGTGGCCAGCATCAACCGCCAAAACCATAGTTACCGATGAAAATATCAAAATAAAAGTCATTAATGCCACATAATACATCGGTGCATGCAGCCCATGTAAAAAAGGAAAGTGGGTAAATACTTCATCGGCTATTGGCCAAGAATCGTGAAATTTAAAGCGCATTAGACCATATGCGCCCAAGAAACCTGAAAATGTTAGCGCATCAGATAAAATGAAAAACCACATCATCATTTTGCCATAACTCGCGCCTAGAGGTTTTTGAGTTCCTCCGCTCCAGTTATTTTCATTACTGTCAGTAGCAATAGTTGCTTCCATAAAAGTTTTGTTTTGATTTTTAGTTATAGTTAGTTCTGCCAAAAGTACATATTTTTTTATTATCTAATAAAATAGAAAAATAAAAACAAATATATCCAAAGAATATCTACGAAATGCCAGAAAATGGCGCCTAATTCAAGTCCAAGCGTATCATTTGCTGAATATTTTTTATTGAAGTGGTTGTAAATTACCACCAGCAATACCACAATTCCCGCTGCAATATGCGCCAGATGGGCCATGGTGATGCCGTAGATAAAAGATGATTTTACGGTGCTTTGTTCACCAGTAAAATACAATCCCGAATTCAATAATTCGCTAAATCCTTCAAACTGAAAAAACACAAATGCCACCCCTAAAAGTAAGGTTGATAATAAAAAGGTACTTGTTAATGTTCGGTTATTTTGTTTGATAAAGCGTTTGGCTAGCATAAAAGTAATGCTGCTCAACACAATTAAAAACGTGCTGACATAAAAGGCCTGCGGCAAATCGAAAGAAACCCAATCAATACGTTTTCTGCTTACCACATAAGCACTTGTGAGTCCGGCAAACATCATGGTCATGCTCACCATAGAAACCCATAACATTGGTTTTGCTGATTTCCGTTTTGCCCTTATGTAATCTTGCTCTAAAGTTTGTTTCATGAAATGTTTAATTATTTAATTGTTGAACTTTTGATTCGTTTTTTAAAGGTAAAATGAAAAATTTAAAAAATTCGTAAATCAAAAATTGTACTTCGTTATTTAAATTTTAATGTAAAAATTTATCCACTACATAAATAATCTGTACCAACGTAATGTACAATACGCTTGACAGCATTAATTGTCTTGCTTCTTTATTGGATTGATTTTTATACAGTTTTACCGCATAAAATAACATAATACTACCCAAAAATGCTAAAATAACTGCTGTGAACGGATAAATATAAAAATTTCCTGTCAATTTCAAAACTGGAATCACAGAAACTATAATCAAACAAATGGTATAAATAATGATTTGTACCACTGCCTTCTTATTTTTTTGCCCCATCGGCATTAAATTATAGCCGGCTTTTTTGTATTCATCATACTGAAGCCAGGCGATTGCCCAAAAATGGGGAAACTGCCAAAAAAACTGAATTAAAAATAACATGCCAGGCTCAATGGAAAAATCATTGGTTGCGGCAACCCACCCCAACATAAAAGGAATGGCTCCCGGTATGGCTCCAACAAAAACCGCTAAAGGTGTTACCGATTTTAACGGCGTGTAAACACTGGTATATAAAAAAATGGAAATAGCGCCAAACAAAGCACTTTTAGGATTGATACTGTATAAAATGGACAAACCTAAAATAGTAAAGAAAACCGCAATGACCATCGCCATAGACACATGCATTCTGCCGGCGGGCAAAGGCCTGTTCATTGTGCGTTTCATTAAGGCATCTGTATCTTTTTCTATAATTTGGTTAAATGCGTTTGAGGCACCCACCATTAAATAACCTCCAATAGCCAGTAAAATAAGAATTGAAATTTGAATTTTATCAACAGCCAATAAATATCCAGCCAATGAAGAAAATACCACGCTTAAGGACAAGCCAACTTTGGTTAACTGCTTAAAATCGCTAAATATCGCTGAAAAATTCACTTTAGGTTGAAGATAATTTGAGATTATTTGCATTAAAAATAGTTTGAATAGTGCAAATATATTTTAATATTACAGAATTACAACCTTAAAATTAGCGGATTAAAAAATCTTTTAAATAAAATTAAAAAATTAGCTTTGCAATTAAGAGAATTGTTTTAAATTTGCCCACTCATTTAAGCAATTAAATGGGCGTTCTTTAAAAATTACTGCGAAAGTAGCTCAGGGGTAGAGCACCACCTTGCCAAGGTGGGGGTCGCGGGTTCAAATCCCGTCTTTCGCTCTAAACAATATTAGTCCCATGCAGGAGTGGTGGAACTGGTAGACACGCTGGACTTAAAATCCAGTGGGCTGTAAGGCCCGTGCGGGTTCAAGTCCCGCCTCTTGTACTAAAACCCTTGATAATCGTTTGATTTTCAAGGGTTTTTTAATTTTAAAAATTTAAAAATGGTTTATGTTTATATTTTATACTCAAAATCACTTCAGTGACATTTTATTGGCGGTTGTAAAAATTTGAAAACTAGATTGTTTAAGCATAATAATGGCACTTTTGAAAATAGTTTTACATCAAAAGCTAAAGATTGGGTATTGTTATTAAAAATTGAAAATTTAGGATATAAACAAGACAGAGATATTGAAAAACATATCAAAAGGATGAAAAGTAAAATTTTCATTGAAAACTTACAGGAATACTCTGAATTAATGGAGAAACTAAAGACTAAATATTCCTAGAGGGTTCATTCCGATAGCTTTCGGAACCAGACTTTTTCGATTTTATGTGAATTTATTAAACCAAGTATAAATTTTATAAGTGCTGGCAGTTAGATTTGGTATAATTGTTTATCCAGTTTGTGGCAGCTGCTTTGGTAGAAAAAATTTGAAATTTAGACCTGCTATTTTTAATTAAATTTTGGAATAACATTGCAAAAGCGGTCTCCTTAGGAGTATCCAATATTATAGCGATAACGATATATTCATATTTTTCAATAACTTTGAAGTGTTCTTCTGCCAGTATAGATAATTCATTTGATGAAAAATTTGCAATGGCTTTTTTAGAATCTATCAATATTTTCAAAAATCTGGGGTAGGACTCATTCTCTTTTATAGCAAGGCTACTTTCAATTAATTCTTCTACAGTTAAATACCCTTCAAATTTGGATTCCAATATGGCTGTTCGATGATTATATTTTGTAAAAAACATGTTTGTTTTTTTATTCTGGCTGTTAACTATTTTGGTTAAAGGATGTTGTGGTATTGAAATCATAATGTTTCGATATCTTAAATTATTTATTTGAAAGTATCCTTTATTTATTTTAGGAGTATGCTCAAATTTAGCAATCTGAATTTTAAAAAACAGTGGATTATCCTTTCACATAGTAATGATAAACCTTACTTATTTTATAGGGAATTGCCGTAAATTTATTCACTAAAATATTTATTAACTAAATTTTATACGAAAATTGCGTAATTATTTTATCATAGCCAAAGAGACAAATTCAACCCATTGTATTAAAAATGTAATGGAAGATTATCATGAATTTAATTGTATCGGTGTTTCTGGTGAGTATGATTACGCTTTAAACTTTATATTAAAAGAAACTCCAAATTTGGTGTTTATTGATATAGACAACACTTTTGAAAAACCATTTGAACTAGTAAATGAGTTAAATTCATTATTTTGTGATTATTTTCCTGTTTTTATTGCAATATCTTCTTCAAAAGACAAAGCATACGAAGCGATAAAAAATGGTTTTTTTGATTTTATATTAAACCCACTATCAGAATTGGAAATAAGAAAATCCATTTTAAAATTTCAAAAAAGAAATCCTACCATTATCAATAAGAATATTTGTTTAAAATCGAATAAAGATTATCAATACCTAAACACAGATGAAATCCTTTTTTTAAAAGCTGATAACAATACCACAGATTTTTATATGAGTGACGGCAATATTATAAGCGCTTTTAAAACATTAAAAACTTTTGAAGATGTACTTCCTGAAAATTTTCTGCGAATTCACAAAAGTTATATCATAAATAAAAATTTTGTTTCAAGAATTCAATATGGTAAATTAATTTGCACTATTAAAAAAAACAGTTATGATATTCCGTTTACCAAAACCTATATTGATAATATTGAAATTATGAAAAAGGCATTGTCACACAATTCCTTTCAATCGTTAAATTAAGTTTGCCTTTCAAAACATAGCATTTTACTCATACAAATAGTACTTTCACTAAAAGAGAATCTATTTATTGGTTAAGTGCTTATTGTAATAATATCTTCGTATTAATAAAAGCTTTTTGCTGTAGTATCAGGAGATTACATTTATATCTCCGTACTTTTTATCATATAAAATTAATGAATGCCAATATTTGGCAATTAGAACTGTTATAAATCTTAAAAACCCTATTTTATGAAAACTTTTAAATATTTTATTGCGCTTTTTGTAGTCCTTAATGCATTCACTTTCACTTCTTGCACCTCAAATGATACTGAAGAAGACCAATTGACAATTACAGTCCAAGATACATATGCTACGGCAGGAAATGAAACGCCACCTGCGGGGAAAAATTAAGTATTAATGTTCCGCTTATTCTAAAAACAGCACCCTTTAAGAAAGTCATTATAAGAAACTGTTTAAAAAAATATTTTACCAATCTGAATTTGTTTAAATGATTAAACAGGTTCAGATTGTTGATTTTCAAAACTTTTTATTAGCCTTTTTTTAGTAGATTTGTTTTTTGAATCTTGACTGCATTGAAAACAATTCCAGCTGCATACAATCGCGTATTTAAATTATTTTTTTTAATGCTGCTTGCAATTACAGTAACAAGATGCCATGCACCCAATCAAGATATTTCAACCAAATTAGTTAAAGTTGACAGTATTTCCATCTGGATTCAAAATGCAAAGAACCAATCAATTACTCTTGAAAAAAGAAAACAAATAATACATAAAGCATACAAACAGAACAGTTTCCAAAAAAATGATTCCGTTAAAAATAGCAATTTAGCAAAAATAGCCTATGAAGGCTATCAATTAAAGGATTCTGTATTCTTTCTAAAAGCCAACCTTGAGGCCCAAAAATTATCGATAAAACTGCGCGATACTTTTGGAATTGCAGATACGCATTGGAGCTATGGAATGTACTATTTAGAAAAAGAGCTTAATGACAGTGCTTATTTTCATTATTATGAAGCCTTTAAGTACTTCCAAGCCATAAAGCATGAATATTTTGCCGGAAAAATGCTCTACAATATGGCCATAATACAAAAGGATGTAAAGGATTATACGGGGAGTGAAGTGTTGACATTTCAAGCAATTTCAAAATTCCAAAAGTTAAAGAAACCTTTAGATCTTTATTTGTGCTACAATCTATTAGGTGTTGTTTTAAATGAAATTCAAGAATTTGATAATTCAATCTTTTATCATAATAGGGCCATAGAAAACTTAGAAAATATAAAACAGACGGGCACATATAAAGAAGCTAGTTTAAATAATTTAGGACTGGTTTATCACGCCAGAAAGGATTATAAAGAAGCCTTAGAACATTATAAAAAAGCATTGCAAAATGAAAGTCTAAGAAGTCAAAATATAAATCTTTATGCAAATATTATTGATAACCTAGCCTATGCGAAATTTTTAAATGGAGACACTTCTAATTTACCACAAGATTTTTATATAGCATTATTTATAAGGGACAGTATTAATTATACTTCCGGAGTTATATTGAGTAAATTACACTTGGCAGAATTTTATATGAAATATGCCGATACTACTAAAGCTTTATTAAATGCTGAAGAAGCTCATAAATTAGCAAAAGAAATCAACAATAACAGAGATGTTTTGGCGTCATTACAGTTACTTTCAGCATTAGACACCAAAAATGCAAGTCGTTATTTTAAAAACTATGCGGTTTTAAGTGATAGTCTTCAAGTTGAAGAACGTAAAATAAGAGATAAGTTTACTAGAATCCGCTTTGAAACAGATGCGTATATTGAGGAGACAGAAATGCTTTCAGATCAAAAATTAAAAATTTCTGTTGCAAGTGTTATAGCGGTATTGATACTTTCATTAATGTATTTTCTAAAAGTGCAACGTACTAAAAATAAAGAACTCCTTTTTGAAAAAAGGCAACAGAAAGCGAATGAAGAAATTTATTCTTTAATGTTAAAGCAGCAGTCATCTTTGGAAGAGGGGCGATTAAAGGAGCGTCAAAGAATATCGGAAGACTTGCATGACGGTGTTTTGGGTAAAATTTTTGGAACCAGGCTGGCATTGGGTTTTTTAAATATTAAAGGTGATGATGAAGTCATTACAAAGCACAAACTTTACGTAGATGAATTGCAAAATATTGAAAAGGAAATAAGAACAATTTCGCACGAATTAAAAAATGAAATATTATCGTCACAAACTGATTTCATAAAAATAGTAGAAGACCTGTTAATAACACAAAGTGAAATAGGCGGCTTTAAATTTAAAATCATTAATAATAAAGCTGCTTGGGACACAATTGACAACAAAATAAAAATTAATTTTTACAGAATAATACAAGAAGCCATTCAAAATATCAATAAATATGCAAAAGCCAAGAATGTTAAAATAGAATTCGATTTAATTAATAACGGCATTTCCCTTAATATTGAAGATGATGGTATTGGATTTGAGGGCAAGAATAAAAGCGCAGGGATTGGCTTAAAGAATATGAAATCCAGAGTTTCTATACTAAAAGGTAATTTTGATATCAAATCTTCTGTAAATATGGGCACAAAAATAAGTATATTTGTTCCTGTTGATACTGATAATTATGAATAGAGTTTATAAAGTTTTATTGATAGATGATCATCCAATAATATTGGAAGTTTACAAAATGGCTTTAAATAATGCCAGTTTGGTTATTGAGAACGTTTCTTTTGAAATTGAAACCGCAGAAAATTCTGACATTGCGCTTAAAAAAATAGCAATTGCTTCAAAATCTGATGGTTTTGACATTATTTTTTTAGACATCAAATTGCCGGTTTCCTCTGATGGAAAAATTTTATCGGGTGAAGATATTGGCGTGAGAATAAATCAAATGCTTCCCAATGCAAAAATAATTATTTCTACAACTTTTAATGACAATTATCGAGTTCAAAATATATTGAAAAATGTAAATCCTGATGGGTTTTTAGTAAAAAACGATATAGATACCGAAGAATTAATTGAAGCAATTAAGACCGTAATTTTTGACCCTCCATATTACAGTAAGTCTGTTATAAAATTACTGCGAAAGCAAATCTCAAGCGACTATTTACTTGACAAAATTGACAGACAATTATTGCATGAGTTATCTATTGGTACTAAAATGAAAGATCTTCCTAATGTTATTCCTATGTCAATAGCCGGAATTGAAAAAAGAAAAAGACAACTTAAAGAAATGTTTAATGTTCAGGAAAATGAAGATAGAGATTTGATTATAAAAGCGAAAGAAAAAGGGTTTATTTAACAAATAAACCCTTTTCATAGCAATTTTCCATCATAAATTAAATCCATAAATTTTTATAGATCATAACTCTACTTATTAGACGGAGTAAATTTATAATAAAACAATTTTCAATTATACAAATATTGATAATAATTTAGGAAAGAATTTTTTTTTATGGTTTTACCCTACTTAAGTAAGGCAAAACCTTACTTTTTTGCAATAAAAAATTAAAAAAGCAATCAAAATCCGTTTTAGCACGAAAAAAGCCGAAACAATTTGTTTCGGCTTTTTTGTTTATAAAAAAAACCTTGTTATTATTCCAGCATTTTTTCACTGTAATAAATTAATTCTGAATTTATTTTGCCCTCATCATTAAAGTTGTGAATATAAAATACGGGTAATACAATACTCTTTTTGTCAGATTTTCTAATCAACCTAAAGTTCCACCATGATTGTACAACCTTTGCGTCTCCCAATTCATAATGTAAATAGTCTGGATATCCGGTCACATCAATACTTGTAATTTCAAATTTTTCGAAAAACTTTTTATCTTCTTCTTTCATTTGAGCTAAGGTTAATGCTTTCGCACTAGGAGGCATATTGCTGCTGCTGAATTGGGCTTTATCATCATAAAAACTATAGGCGGTTTCATAATCCTTATTTTCAAATGCGTTAAGCATTTTTCGAACGGTATTAATATATTCGTGATTGTTATAAATAACGCCATTGGTTCTATTATTAAAACTATTGCCAATTTCACGGTATGCACCGCGGTCAAAATAGTTTATCATTGTTTTAATCTTATTGTTTTTATTAACAATAAACAATCGATGAACCGGCATATCTAATTTTACCCCCGTTTTGTTATGCATTCCATTTATATGATCCCAAGTTTGCACCCAAACAACATCATCATTGGTTCCGTCTTTATATTCTAGAGCATCTGGATATGCGCCTTCAGATCGTTTTATGCTTAAATAGGAAAAATTATCTTTCCAAAACTTTACATCATCTAAAAACTCCTGTTTGTCTCCTCCTTTAGCATCTTTGTTGGTATTGGAGCCATAATATTGCTTAAAGTCGTCGGCCAAAAAACTGGAGACCTTATCGGCGTCACCTTTTATAAATGCCTGCATCATTGATTCAACATTGATAATTGCAGGATGTTCCGAATAAATAGTTCCGTTTGTTTTCTTTTGTGCGTAAGTGATGATTGTGGAAATCATCATCAAAACCAGTGCGATTTTTCTCATTATAATATATTTTTTAGTTAGTAATTTTATAAATCTAGTGAAAATATTTTGATTTTTGCACATTTAACTATTTTAATTTCAGGTTGTTACTAGTTATGAAATAAGTGCTAAAAACAGTATTTTTAATGAAAGTAACCACTTATTTGAAAAACATAACCACCTGCATACTAAAATTGATTTCGCAGCTTATCTTCAGCTTTATTTAGGATTTTAAGAATTCTTTTAAGAAAATTGGATTAATGCATGAAATCATGTAAAGCAATCTTTTAAAAAATATTTCTTGTCAGGTTAGCCATTCACAATCTCCAAGAAAGCATGAGGATTCTCAAAAAAATGATTTTTTGGCTTATAAAATTGGTGTATTCCCCTCAAAATATAATGTTTATGGTATTATATAATTTTGTATTTTTAATAGCACTCAATTTTATAACAGATGGAATTTTCTATTCCTTTATTTGCTGGCGTAATTGCCGCAATATTGCACGTAATATCAGGTCCGGATCACTTGGCGGCAGTAACTCCTTTTGCCATTGAAAGTAAAAAGAAAGCTTGGAAAGTAGGGCTTTTTTGGGGCATTGGGCATTTGCTAGGAATGCTTAGCATTGGTGTTTTATTTTTGATATTTAAAGAACTGATACCTGTGGAAAAAATATCGATGCATAGTGAAAAGATGGTCGGCATTATTTTAATAGGTTTAGCCTTATGGATTTTCTATAAAATTTTTAAGGATGAAAAATATCACGAACATACACACATACATGTTGAAGGAAATCCAATAATTCATGAACATCCGCACATTCATGAGGAGATTGGTTCAGAAATTAAGAAACATTCAGGCATTGGCTATGAAGTTGGTGAGGTTATTAGGAATCATCCTCACATTCACCAAACTGAAAAATCACATATCCACAGTAACTCAGCGTTAAAACAAGGCATTATTGCTTCTTTATCGGTGGGTTTTGTTCATGGTTTGGCAGGTGTTGCACATTTTTTACTGTTTCTTCCTGTCATCGGGTTTGCCTCAAAACTGGAGTCCGCAAAATACATTATCGGTTTTGGAATAGGAACTTTGGCAGCGATGATATCTTTTGCTTTTGTGATTGGCAGTGTAGCTGCATTTTCAAAAAAGGACCACAACAATACTTTTTTCAAAGGAATTAGAATGGCTGGCGGTTTGTTTGCTCTTTTGATAGGGATTTATTGGTTTATGGCGAATTAAAATTTGAAATTTTTTTCCTTAACAGCAAAGTTCCTAGAACCTTAGAAATTCTTTGTGAAACTTAGTTATTCTCCGTGAATCTTTGTGAAATAGCTGTGTCATGAAGTTTCAAAGATTGAAAAAGAGTATTGAGCGGAGCTTAAGTGAAAAATCGTAAATCAAAAATGATAATTTGTAAACAAAAAGTTTAACTGCAAAGGCGCAAATATTTTCGCAAAAGGCGCTAAATGTTTAGAAATCGCAATTAGCCTTGCGGTTAGGTTTTCAAAAGTCTCGAAGTCTAAATTCAAAAAATCGTATATCAAAAATCGTGATTCGTAAATAAAAAGTTTAACAAATTCTTGGTAATTGTTCACCAACCAAAGGACTTACAATTCTTTTTCCTCCAATAAAGCTTTGCATCACCACTTTATTGGGGTGTTCATTGGTAATTTCACCAATTAAAGCAGCATTTTTACCTTTTTCATGATTTTTCATGAATGCTAAAACTTCAGCTTCAATACTTGAATCAATAACTACTAAAAAAACACCTTCATTGGCAACATACATAGGATCTAACCCTAACATTTCACAAGCTGCTGCTACTTGTTTTTCTAGTGGAATAAATTCTTCTTTTAAAAACACACCTTTTGAAATGTCGTTGGCAATTTCATGTAAAACAGTTCCTAAACCACCACGCGTTGGATCTCTGAATAATTTAATTTTTTCACCAAATTGATCTAATAAATCTTTAACTAAAAAGTTTAAATTGGTTGAATCACTTTCAATATTCGATTCAAATTGTAACCCTTCACGTTCACTCATAATTGCCATTCCGTGCTGAGCTATATAACCATTTACTAAAATTTTATCACCTTCTTTTATATGATGAACAGAAATATTTGCTTTTGGATGAACTTCTCCAAAACCTGTTGTATTAATAAATATTTTATCACCTTTTCCTCTTTCCACCACTTTAGTATCACCTGTAATTATTAATACCCCACTTTCATCAGCCGCTTTTTTAATAGATTGAACAATTTGTATAAATTCTGAAACTTTTAATCCTTCTTCAATAATAAAAGCCAATGATAAATACTTTGGAATGGCACCGCACATAGCAACGTCATTTACAGTGCCGTGAACTGCTAAACTACCAATATCTCCACCTTTAAAAAAAATAGGAGTAATTACAAAACTATCCGTTGAAATTGCAATTTTCCCATTAAATTTCACAATAGAGCCATCGTGTTTTTGGTCTAAAAAAGGATTACTAAATGTTGTGAAAATAATTTTATCTAATAAATTTCTAGTGAGTTCGCCGCCGCTTCCATGGCCTAAATTTATAGTTTCAAATCCTATATCTTCTATGTTCATTTTTTAGTCTATTAAATTATTTGAAAAATGATAATATGCTGCGCATGCACCTTCCGAAGAAACCATTGGAGCTCCCAACGGATTTGCCGGCTTACAAGCTTTCCCAAACTGATCGCACTGATTTGGTTTTTTAATTCCTCTTAAAATTTCACCTGCAATACAATTTGAATTTTCAGGTACTTTTATATAACTGATATTAAATTTTGATTCAGCATCATATTTTCTATAGGCTTCTTTAATAACGTAGCCACTATTTGGAATTTCACCAATACCTCTCCATTCTCTATTCCCAATTTCAAACACTTTATAAATCACATCAATTGCCGCTTTATTCCCATGTTCTTTTACCACACGTGCATATTGATTTTCTAATTTATATTGCCCTGCTTCTAATTGTTTTACAGCCATATAAATACCTTGAACTAAATCTAATGGTTCAAAACCTGTGACAACTATTGGAATTTTATATGTTGAAACTAACGGATAATATTCTTGTATTCCCATAATGGCGCATACATGCCCAGCACCCAAAAAAGCATCAATAGTACTCAATTTATCGTCTAAAATAGCTTCCATAGCTGGAGGAACTACAACATGTGATGCAAGAATTGAATAATTACTAATCCCTTCTTTTTCAGCATGTAAGACAGACAATGCATTGGCTGGAGCAGTAGTTTCAAACCCAACTGCAAAAAAAACAACTTCTTTATCTGGATTTTGTTTTGCTATTGAAACTGCTTCAATGGGTGAATATAAAATTCGTAAATCACCCCCAAGTGCTTTTGCTTCTAACAAACTTTTTTTACTTCCTGGTACTCGGATCATATCTCCAAAAGAACAAACAATAACTCCTTGTTCTAATAATTCAATAGCTTTATCAATTAAATTTAAAGGCGTTACACAAACTGGGCATCCAGGACCATGAATCATTCTTACTTTTTCAGGAAGTAATTCTAAAATCCCATTTTTCACCAGTCCATGAGTTTGTCCACCACAAATTTCCATAATATTCCATTCACGTGTTACTATTTTATGAATTTCATCTAAGATTTTTTTAGTTGCCTCAAAGTTTCTATATTCGGTTAAGTACTTCATTTCTTAATTTTTGACATTTAAATAATACATCAATTGCCCAAAAGAAATATTTTCATCGTTTGGTGACACCTCTTTATGGAAATACAATTTTAGCTCATTTGGTGCTAATGCTAATAACATATCAATCAGCGTTGTATTTTGAAAAACACCTCCGCTTACTGCAATATAGTTGTAATTATTAATTTTTGCTGTTTCAACAATTGTGTTTGCTAAAGTAAATAGGAAATTTACAACAATCGTTTCTTTTAACACTCCATTTTTAAAATCTATAGCAATATTTTTAATTATTTCTTTAGAAGAAATTTCGGCTTCAAAAGATTTTAAATAGCTTCTACAAGTTTTTAAATCATATTTTGTAACCAAATTTTCCAGCAAAATTGCTGCTTCACCTTCGTATGAGTTAAAATCTGTAATATTTAACAATGAAGCAACAGCATCAAATAACCTTCCAACTGAAGATGTTTTAAGTTTGTTTATTTTCTTTAAAGATTGGTAGGTTTTTAATTCGTTTGAAGAAAATTTTTCAACTAAAATAGATTGCATTTCATTTGAAACCAATGACAATAACGCAAGCCTAGGTTCTTTAGACATTTTATCGCCTAACAACCAATCAAAATATTCAAAATGATTGATTCTTTCCATTGTATTAGCTTCATAGTTAAAAAACTCTCCGCCCCAAATTTGTTCATCATCACCAAAACCAGTGCCATCAAAAACAACGCCTAACACTCTTTTATTAAATAAATTATGCTCACCCAAAATGGCTGCAAAATGCGCTTTATGATGTTGGATTTTAATTAGTTTTGATGTTGTTTTTACCGCCAATTCTTTGCCATATTGCGAACTGTGATAAAGGGGATGTTTGTCTATTAAAATAACTTCAGGTTGTTGTTCAAAAATGTTTATAAATGAATTTACTTCAGAAGTAAACCTATTATAAACATCAAAATTTTCTAAATTCCCTAAATACTGACTTACATACAAATATTGATTAGGATAAAAAGCAATACTACTTTTTAAATCAGCTCCTAATGCCATTATTTTTTCTTCAGAATTTATTGAAACATTTAAATAATTAGGAGCATAACCACGTGATCTACGAAATAAAACCTCTTGATTAAATTTAGCACTAAACTTAACCACAGAATCATCCTGAGGATGCATAATTGGTAAATTATGATGCAAAAAATAATCGGCAACATGCTGTAATTTTTCAAAAGCATCATTATTTTCACTAATAATTGGTGAACTATGAATATTACCACTTGTGGCAACTATTGGAAAATTTAATTCATTTGCTAGCAACTGTAAAATCCCTGTATATGGAAGCATAACACCTAACTGATTTAAACCTGGAGCAACCTCATCTAATACCATATTTCCTTTATAATTAATTGATGAAATAATAGTGATTGGACGTTCGGTTGAAGTAAGCAATTTCTGCTGCTTCTCAGTTAGTTTAACTTCATTTTTAAGAAACTCCATGGATGGATACAAAACTGCAAAAGGCTTGTTTGGCCTGTTTTTTTTAATTCGTAATTTAAGTACAACTTCCTCATTTTCAGCATTACAACATAACAAATAGCCACTGGTATTTTTAATTGCAATAATATTTCCATTGGAAAGTAATTTTGCTATTTCTTTAAATAAATTGTGTTGTGAAATTTCAATTTTACTAGAATTAGTATCAACTAAATACAATTGAATTCCACAAGAAGAACATGTATTTGTTTGTGAATGAAATCTTCTATAAGTTGGTGAAATATATTCGTTTTTACATTCTTCACACATAGAAAATTTCTCAATACTTGTATGATTTCTTTCAAACGGGAATGTTTTGGTAATTGCCCAACGAGGACCACAATTTACACAAGTTGTAAATGCATAATTATATCTACGGTTTTTTAAATCACTTATATCGTTTTTACAATCTTCACAAATAGCAAAATCAGGTGTTAGTGGTAAATTTAAGTTTCCGCTCTTATTAGATAGTATAATTTTAAAATCGTCAAATGGTTGAAAGTCAATTTGTGCAATTAAACTATCTTTTATGCAAGAAACTGGTGGTGGAAATTGAATTAATTTATTATAAAACTTTTGTATTGAATTTTCAACTCCAGATACAAATATGATAACACCTTTCTCATTATTTGAAACTGTTCCTGTTAAAGAAAATGTTTTAGCTAAACCATATACATAAGGACGAAAGCCCACACCTTGAACTTGTCCTGAAATAGTTATTCTATATGTTTTATGCATTAAATAAGCTTAAAAAAAATCCCTATAAATTTACAGTTTTTAATGTAATTTATAGGGAAGATTCAATAAAAAGAATGGTTAATATTTATTTTTAAATCGTTATTTCTTTTAAAATAGTTAATATTTTATGTTCTACATTTTTAATATTAGATTGAACTTTTTGAGTTAAATTAATCGTCATTGGAATCATTTCTGAAATAGAAACGGTAACTAAAATAATTTCAGGTAATTGGTTTTGAAATTCCAACGCTTCAATCATATCTTTCAGTCCTACATCATGAGCGCTTAAAACACTTGGAAAATCTGCTGCAAATTTAGGATAAATCACATCAATAGTACCTGCTGCTCTTCCATCCATTGTAGCATCAACAAAAATCACCAAAGGGTATTGAGATAAAATAGGCATCAAATCAAAACTCCCTGTTCCTCCGTCCATAATATCTACATTTTTAGGTAAATCAATTTTACTTAATGCATGAATTGTATGTACTCCAACACCTTCATCACCCATTAAATAATTACCAATGCCAAGTATTAAAATTCTATCTTTTTTCTCACTATTCAAATAATCATGAGTTTGATAAAACAATTTTTGCAATTCCATTACATCATCTGAAATCATTCTCTATTTTTTTTTAGGTTTCTTTTTAGCTGGTTTTTTGTTTCCTTCCCACATTTGTTGTTTGGCTTTATCTATAATTTCTTCTTCAGTTTCTTTTACTCTTTCAGCGCGAATAAATTTAAAACCACTTATCATAGCTGAAGCTTCTCCTCTTGCTTCAACATAATCATGGAATAAAACTAAATACACATGAATAACAACAAAAGCCATAAATATCCAAGTAAGAATATGGTGTATATATCGTGTGGTAATATCACCACCAAACATAGTTGAAACCCATTTAAACATGTCTGGTAACCACCAACTTGAAGTGTCGGCAATTAATGATAGGCCAGTCATTACTTGTAATATAAAGAACAAAGTCATAATAAAATATGAAAAAGCTGCTAAATAATTATGCCCAATACTAATATTATGCAGTTTATGTTCTTTATCTTCCATTAAGAAGATATCAACTTTAAGTACATGTATAATATTATATATTCCTTTTTTAGTGTATGGAATAAAATTACGCCAGTTTGCAAATTGATTGCCTGCAAAAGCCCAATAAATCCTAAAAATTAAATTTGCAATTAAAATATAGGCGGTTATAAAATGAATTGCTCTAACATAACCAAACCAAAATGAATTGGTAGCTTCTACATTGGCACTAATTGCTGGTGGATTTGCAATGATAAATCCTGTTATTACCAAAATAGTTGTTGAAAATGCGGTTACCCAATGAAAAAGTCTAACAGGTAATTCCCATACATATATTCTTTTAAAATTAAATGTTGTTACTGCCATTACTATAAATTTTAATGGTTTACTAATTAAATACTACAAGATCCACCAATTTGAATTTGACTCACATGTTTTCCATGTTCATCATACAAATGCACTGCACAGGCCAAACAAGGGTCAAATGAGTGAATGGTTCTTAATATTTCAACAGGATTATTTGGATCTTCAATAGGAGTTCCAATTAAAGCTGACTCATAAGCTGACATTTGTCCTTTTGGATCACGTGGAGAGGCATTCCAAGTAGTTGGAACTACCATTTGATAATTATCGGTTTTACCATCTTTAATCACTATCCAGTGAGCCAAACCACCTCTAGGCGCTTCCATATATCCAACTCCTTTCGCTTCTTTAGGCCAAGTTTTCGGTTCCCATTTTTCTAAATTAGCCATTCTAGTATCACCGTTTTTAATATTGGCAATTAACTTGTCGTAAAATTCTAATCCCCAATCGGCTAATAATTTAGATTCTAATCCTCTTGCAGCTGTTCTACCTAAAGTAGAGAATAAAGCGGTAACTGGAACATCTAATGCTTTCAAAGCTCCGTCTACTACGTTTTTAAATTCTGGTTTCCCTGAAGCATAACCTACTAACATTCTAGATAATGGACCTACTTCCATAGGTTTTCCTTGCCATCGTGGAGTTTTTAAGAAACTATATTCTTTATCAATGTCTAAATGCTCGAACGGAGGTTTAGGACCCGTATAATTAATATTAGTTTCCCCTTCCCAAGGATGTAATCCGTTTTCTTTTCCTCCAGAATAATCATACCAAGATTTATTTACAAATTCTTGAATTTCACTTGTATTTTCTAAATCAACTGGATGAACTTTACTTATGTCTCCATTTAAAATAACTCCTTGTGGCCATTTAAAACTTGCAGGATTTCTGTAATTATCAGTAGGTAAATCCCCATAAGATAAATAGTTGTTAAATTTAGAATCTCCAATAGCTCCCCAATCTTTATAGAAAGATGCAATGGCTAATAAATCTGGAACATAAACTTCATTAATAAATTTATGTGCATCTTTTAATAATTGACCAACATAGGCTAGGCGTTCCATATTTAAACCTCCAGCACCATCTAAATTAATAGGACTTGCCATACCTCCAACTAAGAAATGAGGATGTGGATTTTTACCACCTAAAATAGTATGTACTTTTACAATTTCTTTTTGCCATTCTAAAGCTTCTAAATAATGTGCAACAGCCATTAAATTAACTTCTGCTGGCAATTTCATTGCTTTATGTCCCCAATATCCTTTTGCGAAAATTCCTAACTGACCACTCTCCACAAACTTTTTAATTCGTTCTTTTACATCTGCAAAATATCCTGGTGAACTATTGTGCCATTTAGAAATACTTTGAGCTAATTCTGAAGTTGCCTTAGGATCTGCACTTAATACTTGAGTTACATCTACCCAATCTAGTGCATGTAAATGGTAAAAATGTACCACGTGATCTTGCATTGCGTGAGCAATAGTTACAATATTTCTTGTTATTTCAGCATTTGGCGGGATTACAATGTCTAATGCGTCTTCAACGCTACGTATAGATGCAATTGCATGAACGGTAGTACATACACCACAAGTTCGTTGAACAAATGCCCATACATCTCGTGGATCTCTGCCTTGCACTATTTTTTCCATTCCTCTTATCATTGTAGAGGAAGTATATGCATCTACTACTTTTCCATCTTTTATTTCAGCTTCAACGCGTAAATGCCCTTCTATTCTAGTAATTGGATCTATTACAATTCTATTTGCCATGATAAGTTATTTTATGCTTTAATATTTTTTTCATTTTCTTCACCACATTCTTCAGCTTCTCTCAATTCTTTTTTCTTTGCGATATTGGTTGCTATTGAATGTATAACTGCCCCACCGATAGCTGCTCCAACTACAATTTTACCAATTTTATCGGCTGTTGCTTCAATACCCATACCTGGTACATTTTCCAATCTTTCAGTAAATGGAGAATTATCCCAGAAATCTGGCTCACTACACCCTATACAAGGATACCCTGATTTAATAGGGAAACTTACACCATTATTCCAACCCATGGTACCACATGCATTATAAGTTACTGGGCCTCTACAACCTAATTTATATAAACAGTGACCATCTTTGGCTTCTTGACTGTCAAAACTTTCGGCAAATAAGCCTGCATCAAAATAAGGTCTTCTATAACAGCTGTCATGAACTCTCTTGGCATAAAATTGTTTTGGCCTTCCTAATGAATCTAACTGTGGCAATACTCCAAAAGTTGCATAATGCATAATAACTCCAGTCATAACTTCCCCAATTGGTGGGCAACCAGGTACTCTAATAATTGGTTTGTCCTTAATAATTGCATCTACAGGAACAGATCCTGTTGGATTAGGGTATGCTGCTTGTATACCTCCCCAAGCTGAACAACTTCCAAAAGTAATAATTGCGGCAGCACCTGCTGCTGATTCTTTCAAAATATCTATTGCAGATCTTCCAGCTATAGTACAATATACACCATCATCTTTCATTGGAATTGCGCCTTCTACAACTAATATATAGTTGCCATAATTCTCTTTCATAGATTCCTGTTTGGCTTCTTCGGCATTATGTCCTGAAGCAGCCATTAAAGTATCACTATAATCTAATGAAATATTCTCTAGTATTAAATCCGCTACTAAAGGATGATCCGAACGAATAAATGATTCCGAACAACCAGTACATTCCTGAAAGTGTTCCCAAATAACTGGAATTCGTTTTTTGGTTTCCATTGCTTTAACAACTTGCCCAACCATACTAGATTCTAGCCCCATAAAAGCAGCCATATATGTCGTAAACTTCATAAAATCTCTACGGCTATAACCACTTTCAATAATGCTTTCATAATATGTTTTTCGATTTGCATTTTTAATAGACATATCTAAAAGTTTTTAGTAATAAGATAGATTATTTAATTTTTTTCATATTTTTTAATGAAAAGAACGGCACTAAGTTACAAATAATAGGTATTGATATTACACTAACTAGCTAATTTAGAACGATTTGAAATAAGAGCGATCTGCCTTTAAATGCTATAAATGTTACAATTAAAATTTAGTGATTTTATTGAATAGGTTTACAATTATATAATTTGTAATTTTGAGAGTAACTATATTGTAACGATATTATTAAAGTATGCATGAATTATCAATAGCAATTGGTATTGTTAAAATAGCTGAAGATGAAACGGCAAAAGCAAAAGCAAAACAAGTTACTAAAATTGAACTTGAAATTGGGGTTTTATCCGGTATTGAATTAGAATCTCTAAATTTTGTTTGGGAATCTGCCGTAAAAAATACAGTATTAGAATTTGCCAAGAAGGAGATTGATATTATTAAAGGAATTGGAAAATGTTTAGATTGTGATACAGAATTTGAAATGAAATATGTATATGATACATGCCCAAAATGTAAAAGTAATTTTAAAGGCATATTAAAAGGAAAAGAATTAAGAGTAAAAGCTATAGAAGTCATTTAAATTTATAAAATTATGTGTGGAACTTGTGGTTGCGGATCTGAAAATAATGGCCCTACAATTTTAAAACCTGGAGAGCATATTCATGCTCATAATGAACATCAACACGAACACTCTCATGGAGAACATTCTCATTCACATCAAGAAGAACATCACCATCACGATGGTCATACACATTCTCATGACCATAATCACAAACATAAAGTTTTAGAAATTGAGCAAGATATATTGCAAAACAATCAGGTTTTAGCAGCTAGAAATAGAGGTTATTTTGAAGCTAAAAATATATTTGCGCTAAATATGGTCAGTTCACCGGGTTCAGGAAAAACTTCAATACTAGAAAGAACATTAACCCATTTAAAAGATGAAGTATCATTTTATGTGATTGAAGGTGACCAACAAACTTTAAATGATGCCAATAGAATCGATGCAATAAACATTCCTGTAATTCAAATAAATACAGGGAAAGGATGTCACTTAGAAAGTGATATGGTATATGATGCTGTTAAAAGGTTAAATATAAAAGACAATTCAATTTTGATGATTGAAAATGTTGGAAATCTAGTTTGCCCATCTATGTTTGATTTAGGAGAAAGTAAGCGTGTTGTAATTATTAGTACTACTGAAGGTGAAGACAAACCAATTAAATATCCAGATATGTTTTATACTTCAGATATTTGCATTATCAATAAAATTGATTTATTACCTTATGTAAATATTGACATTCAAAAATTAAAAAATTATGCTTTGCAAGTAAATCCAAATTTGCAATTTTTTGAAATTTCAGCTACTACGGGAGAGGGAATGGATGAATGGTATAAATGGTTGAAAAGCCCATCCTAAATCTTTCCCAAAAGGAAGGAATAATTTATAAATCAAAATTCGTAAATCTAAAATTAAAAATAATGAGATTCTGAAACAAGTTCAGAATGACGATTCTAAAAAATCAAAATTCGTAATTCTAAAATCATAAATTAACATGTGTTTATCAATTCCTGGAAAATTAATAGAAATAACTTCTCAACTAGATGAAGTTTTTAGAGTTGGAAAAGTCTCTTTTGATGGAATTATTAAAGAAGTGAGCTTAACTTTAGTTCCTGAAGCAGTTATTGGAGATTATGTAATGGTACATGTAGGAGCCGCAATTTCTATAATTGATGAAGATGAAGCCAAAAAAACTTTTGATATTTTGAAACAACTCGGAGAACTTCAGGATTTAGCCCCCTAACCTTCGAAGGGGGGGAGTTAAAAGTTCAATGCTGAAAAATTAATTTATTTACTGCTTGTTTTTTTCCTTTCACCTTTAGCCTTTCACCTTTAATACCCTTGCGCCAGCTGGTACATTCACTAAAAATGTTCACTGAACATTTTCTTAACGTTCTGTCCTCCCTTCGGGGGTTAGGGGGCTTTATTCGTACGAATGTTTGTAAGGTTGGCCACTAACAATTTTCAACAAATCGGCTTCTACAGATTCTCTCGGATATTCAACCAAACGACCAATTTCTTTATCGTTTTTGTACACAATAAAAGTAGGGACTCTTTCAATATTGAAACCTTCCTGTAAATTATCTGGGGTGGTTTTGCTTCTGTTTACGGTTATTAATTCTAAATGGCTATAGTTAAAATCTACTTCATCCAAAATTTTATACAACACGGGCGTTTGATCTTGGCTATCGCCGCACCAAGTTCCCATAAATGCTTTGATGGTTACTTCTTTTAGAAGAGGTGTCAGTTTTGCGGTAACTTCTTTGTCTGTTTCATAAGAAGTATAATTTGGCGTGAACCACTCATTAAATGGTGCTTCAAGAAAACTTTCTTTATTGGCAACGCCAATCAAATTTCCTGAGGAATCTTTTACCGAGGTTCCAATATTTTTTTGAGCAAAACAACTCATAGTGCTTAGAATAAGGATGAAATAAAATACATTTTTCATTGTGTAAAAATTTAATTGCGGCAAAACTACAAAATTAAATTAAGGAATGACGCGTCATTACTTCTGGTTTTTCAATACCCATTAATTCTAAAATTGTAGGTGCAATATCACCTAAAACGCCATCATCAATATGTTTCAATTCTTTATCTACCAAAATTACGGGAACTGGGTTGGTAGTGTGAGAGGTGTTTGGTGTTCCATCAGGATTTATCATGGTTTCGCAATTTCCGTGATCGGCAATAATAATGGTGGTATAATCGTTTTTTAAAGCAGCAGCAACCACATCTTCCACACATTTATCAACGGCTTCACAAGCTTTTATGGCTGCTTCCATCACACCTGTATGTCCAACCATATCGCCATTGGCAAAGTTTAAACATACAAAATCAACTGCTTTTTTGTCCAATTCAGGAATAATGGCATCGCGTATGTCAAAAGCGCTCATTTCGGGTTTTAAATCGTAAGTAGCAACTTTTGGGGACGGACATAAAATGCGGGTTTCATTTTCAAATGTTTTTTCTCTTCCTCCTGAAAAGAAAAATGTAACATGAGGGTATTTTTCTGATTCCGCAATTCTGATTTGTTTTTTGCCGACTTTTTCCAGCACTTCACCCAGTGTATTTTCTAGATTATCTGTTGTATAAATGACATGAATATTTTTGAAAGTATCATCATAACTCGTTAAGGTTACATAATACAACGGCATTGTTTTCATTCCAAATTCAGGATAATCTTTTTGCGTTAGCACTTCTGTCAATTCTCGCCCTCTATCGGTTCTGTAATTGAAGAAAATAACAACATCATCTGCTTTAATTTGCGCTTTTGGATGACCATTTTCATCGGTCATAATAATGGGTTTGATAAACTCATCGGTCACATCATTGGTATAACTTTTTTCGATGCTTTTAATGGCGTTGGTCGATTTTTCACCTTCGGAATTTACCATCGCATCATAAGCCAATTTGATGCGTTCCCAGCGTTTATCTCTGTCCATTGCATAATAACGTCCAGTAATTGTAGCCAATTCACCCGTGGTTTCTTTCATATAATTTTGGATGGTTTCAATGAAATCTATGCCCGATTTTGGATCGCAATCTCTTCCGTCTGTAAATGCGTGTATAAACACATTTTTTAAGTTATGTTCTGCAGCAACATCCAACAAACCTTTTAAATGATCAATGTGGGAATGGATGCCTCCATCGGAAACCAATCCCAACATGTGGATATTTTTATTGTTTTCTTTTGCATAAGAAATGGCATCAAGTAACGCTTTTTCTTTTCCCAGCGTTTTATTTTTAACAGCCATATTCAGCCGCACCAAGTTTTGATACACAATCCTTCCAGCACCTAAATTCATATGTCCAACTTCACTGTTTCCCATTTGTCCTTCCGGTAGTCCCACATATTCTCCGTCGGTGCGCAAACTAGCATTTGCGTACTTACCGTATAAACTGTCTATATAAGAAGTTTTTGCATTAAAAATAGCTGAAACTTTCGGGTCTTGGGTAATTCCCCAGCCATCTAAAATCATTAAAATCACCTTTTTGTTCATAAGAATAGGATTTATTTTGAAAAACACAAAGATACAAAGTATTCAATTGAAGCGCTTTTGATTGCATCATAAATTCTTGTAAAAATTACTAAAACGTTTGCAGAAAGCTTCCTTTCCTATTAATGAGGAATTAAGATGGAAAACTTTTTTTGAAAATAAGGAATCAAATAGGAATATTAGTTTCCGTTTTTTAAGTGGAGTTTTTAAAAATTTGTAAATTCACGGTGTAAAATGCATTAAATGAAAAGCACCATAAAATTTAATAAAGTAACAGAACGATTACCAAAACATTTGCATCAGTTCATTGTGAAGCAACCTTATGCGGAATATACAGCCCAAAATCAGGCAGTATGGCGTTATGTGATGCGCATGAATATTGATTTTTTGAGTAAAGTGGCACATGAATCGTATTTGGATGGCTTGAAAAAAACGGGTATTTCTGAAGAGGTTATTCCGAAAATGGAGGGAATGAACCGTATTTTAAAGGATATTGGCTGGGCGGCAGTTTCTGTTGATGGATTTATTCCTCCCAATGCTTTTATGGAGTTTCAGGCATACAATGTGCTGGTAATTGCTTCTGATATTAGAACGATTGACCATCTTGAATATACACCGGCGCCCGATATTATCCACGAAGCCGCTGGTCACGCACCAATTATTGCCAATCCAGAATATGCCGAATATTTGCGCAGGTTTGGCGAAATTGGCTGCAAAGCAATTTCTTCTTCTGAAGATTACGAAATGTATGAAGCCATCAGATTGCTTTCTATTTTAAAGGAAGATCCAAATTCTTCAGAAGTTGAAATTGGAAAAGCCCAACAAAAAGTGGAAGATTTGCAAAATACTATGGGAGAGCTTTCTGAAATGGCTCAAATACGGAATTTGCATTGGTGGACAGTTGAATATGGCTTAATAGGGATATTGGAAAGTCCGAAAATATATGGCGCTGGATTGCTTTCATCCATCGGTGAAAGCAAAAAGTGCTTAACAAAAGAGGTTGAAAAAGTTCCTTATACTATAGAAGCAGCAACACAAAATTTCGACATTACCAAACCACAGCCACAACTATTTGTAACACCCGATTTCGCGCATTTAAGTTTTGTGCTCGAAGAATTCGCCAATAAAATGGCATTGAGAACTGGCGGATTATCAGGCATACAAAAGTTGATAAAATCTAAAAATATTGGCACAATTGAATTGAGCACCGGACTTCAAATTTCGGGTGTTTTTTCCAATGTGATTGTGGATGGCAACAATAAACCCATTTACGTTCAAACTTCCGGCCCAACTGCTTTGGCGAGCAGGGACAAGGAATTAATTGGGCACGGAATCGATTATCATATGGAAGGTTTCGGAAGTCCATTAGGGAAATTAAAAGGTATCAACTTAGCGATTGAAGATATGTTCCCAAAAGACCTAGAGGTTTACGGAATTTATGAAGGCAAAAAAACAACCTTAATGTTTGAGGGAGATATCAAAGTGGAAGGTGAAGTAATTACGGGAAAACGCGATATGAAAGGGAAGATTTTATTGATTTCTTTTAAAAATTGTATGGTAACGCATAACGATAAAGTGTTGTTTCGACCGGAATGGGGAATTTATGATATGGCTGTGGGAAAAGACATCATTTCAGCCCATGCCGGACCGGCTTCCGTTAATTCGTTTAAGAATTTAGGAGAAGTTTCAACAACCAAAACACATAAAATTTCGTATTCAGAAGAAGAAATTAAGTTGCATATAATGTATCAGGATATCGCTGAAATGAGAAAGAGTGGCGTATTGGATTTTCTGAAAATTAGCTTAATTTTTGAAAAATTAAAAGTAAATTTTACTTCAGATTGGTTATTGCCCTTAGAGATGTATGAACTTGTTTACCACATGGATACAAAAATGAAAACTGAAATTCTAGCGTATTTAATAGCGCTTAAAAAAATTAAAAAGTACGAACAGCTTATCACTAATGGAATCCGTATTATTTCAAAATAGCGTAACTATAGTTACCTATGTGACATTATATTAAATTACCTTTGCCAAAATTTTAAAATTAAAAAAAATGGGTTTTTTTGGAATGTTTGGTGGAGGAAATAGTAGTGCTTCAATTGAAGAATATTTAAAAGAAGGTGCCGTTGTTATTGATGTAAGAACGGCAGAAGAGTTTAGAGAAGGGCACGTAAAAGGCTCAAAAAATATGGTGCTAAATACCATTCCCACAAAAGTTTTAGAGATAAAAAAAATGAATAAAAAAGTGATTGCAGTTTGCAGAAGTGGTGCAAGAAGCGGACAGGCTGCTTCGTTTTTAAAACAACAAGGAATTGACGCCATTAACGGAGGTCAATGGCAAAGTGTAGCTAAAGTCTTGAAATAAAGACCGATAACAGATATGACGAAAAGAAGAGGCAACCGCCTCTTCTTTTTTTAACATAAATTTAACACACGGTTAGTTCGGAAGTAAACGAACTAACGTTTATTTTTGCCAAAATTTTCACAGTATGATTAATCAAAATAATTTGATGGCTGAAAAATTGGCTTTGGTTGAAGAACTTGGTGTTCATTTTGAGTCTTCTGATAATTTAGCGCCTTTAGCTTCCAGAATTTTTGTGTACTTAATATTAAATGGCATTGAGGGTGCAACTTTTGAGGAGCTTACAGAAAAATTGGAAGCAAGCAAAAGCTCAATTTCAACAAATTTACAATTGCTTCAATCTCTTGGAAGAATTACCTATTACACCAAGTGCGGTGATAGAAAACGCTATTTTAAAGTTTCCCAAAATCATATTATTTCAAGGTTAGACGAAAAAATAGAGATGTGGACAAAAGATAAAAACAATCATCAAAAAATATATAATTATAAAAAAAAATTGTTTCAATTAAATAATAATTATGACGAAAATAATTTAAGCGTACAATTTAACAGACAATACATAGAATTTATTGATAAAATGATCGATAATTTAACTGAATTAAAACAAAACATACTAACCATTGTAAATCAAAAAGAATAATGCTATCAATTAAAAACATCCTCAAATCTACATTCGCCATCTTGTTGGTTTTTTCAGCCGTCAGCTGTAAAAAAGATAAACCACAACAACAGGCAAAAGATCCAATTACGCTAAACGTCCAAAAAGTTAAAAAACAAGATGCCGTTGTTTATCAGCAATATTCGGCTAATTTGGAAGGACAACAAAATGTGGAAATAAGGCCAAAAGTGACTGGTTTTATCCAAAAAATTTATATTGATGAAGGCCAGATTGTAAAAAAAGGACAACTTTTATTTAAATTGGAAACAGCAAAGCTAAGTCAGGATGCTTCAGCAGAAAAAGCCAAAGTGAAAGCAGCGCAGGTAGAGGTTGACCGATTGGTTCCTTTGGTAGAAAGAAACATCATCAGCAATGTTCAGCTAGAAACAGCCAAAGCAAATTTAGCCCAAGCAAAAAGCAATTACAACAGTATTATTGCAAATATCAATTACGCCAACATCACAAGTCCGGTGAATGGTGTTGTAGGAAGCCTTCCCTATAAAGAAGGCAGTTTGGTAAATATAGATATTATAGAGCCTTTAACCACTGTTTCGGATACTAAAAACATGAGGGTCTATTTTTCCATGAATGAAAAAGAATTATTGGATTTCAGCAGAACTTTCAAAGGAAATACGATGCAGGAAAAAATAAACAATATTGCAGATGTTTCTCTTATTTTGGTTGATAATTCAATTTATGAACATAGCGGTAAAATTGAAACTATTAATGGCTTAATAAATAAAAGAACTGGCAGTACAGAAATTAGAGCCACTTTCCAAAATCCGGAAGGAATTTTAAGAAGCGGTGGAAGCGGGATAGTTCAAATTCCATTTTCAGAAAAAAATATTGTTTTGGTGCCGCAGGTTGCCGTTTTTGAAATGCAGGGAAAAAAGATAGTTTATTTGGTTGGGAAAGACAATAAGGTGGAATCACGTGTAATAGACACGAAAGGAACTTTGGATTTAGATTTTATCGTTTCTGGCGGGATTAAAGAAGGGGATTTGCTTGTGGTGGAAGGTGTTTCAAAACTTACTGAAGGCCAGGAAATTATTCCGAATGTTACCGCTAAAAAATAATCAAAATAGGCTAAAATATCAATCCGATAATTTTTAAATTATGATAAAAAAATTTATTGACAGACCCGTTTTGTCAACAGTAATTTCCATTTTAATAACCATTGTAGGGGTATTGGGATTAATGTCGCTACCCATTGAGCAATATCCGGATATTGCGCCGCCAACAGTTCAAGTAAGTGCCACTTATATTGGCGCAAATGCTGAAACAGTGCTAAACAGTGTTGTAATTCCCTTGGAAGAAGAAATAAATGGTGTAGAAGGAATGACCTATATGTCTTCTACAGCCAGTAACAGTGGTGCAGCAAGCATCAGTGTGTTTTTTGAACAAGGCATAAATGCCGATATTGCTGCGGTTAATGTTCAAAACCGAGTTTCAAGAGCCACCAGTAAATTACCTTCTGTAGTCATACAGACAGGTGTTACTACTATTAAAAAACAAACTAGCGCATTGCTGTATTTCTCTTTGTTTTCTGACAATAAAGAATATGATGAAACTTTTGTCCAGAATTATGCAAAAATAAATATTGTTCCGCTATTGCAAAGGATAAAAGGAGTAGGACAGGTAAATATTTTTGGAGCAAAAGATTATTCCATGCGTATTTGGATCGATCCCCAAAAGATGGCGATGTACAATATTGTGCCGTCGGATATTCAGGCAGCGCTACTAGAACAAAACATTGAGGCTGCACCAGGTAAATTTGGTGAAAATGCAGAGGGTATTTATGAATACACCATGAAGTATAAAGGCCGATTATCGCAAGTTTCCGAATACGAAAATATAATTATAAGATCCGAAGGGAATGGAGAGTTTTTGAGACTTAAAGATGTTGCTAACATAGAATTAGGTGCGTTTAACTACACTTCCAAAAACATGGGAATGGGGAAACCAGGTGTATCTGGAGGTATTTTTCAAACTCCGGGATCAAACGCACAAGAAGTTACCGAAGAGGTGATGAAAATATTGGAAGAAGCCAAAAAGGATTTTCCAAAAGGGCTAGATTATGTGGTCCCATTTAACGTAAATACTTTTTTAGATGCTTCCATAGAGAAAGTGGTGACTACTTTGCTGGAAGCTTTTGTATTGGTATTTTTGGTGGTATTTGTTTTTCTTCAGGACTTTAGGTCTACATTAATTCCGGTTATAGCTGTTCCTGTTGCCATTATTGGAACTTTTTTCTTTATGAACTTGTTTGGGTATTCCATCAATATGTTAACGCTTTTTGCCATTGTGCTTTCTATTGGAATTGTGGTTGATGACGCCATTGTGGTGGTAGAAGCGGTGCATGCTAAATTGGATCAAGGCGCAAAATCAAGTAAACAAGCCACCGTTTCGGCTATGAGTGAAATTACAGGCGCTATTATATCTATCACGCTGGTGATGTCGGCAGTATTTTTGCCAGTTACTTTTATTAAGGGGTCTTCAGGTATTTTTTACCAGCAGTTTGCCATCACTTTAGCCATTGCTATTTTAATTTCAGCCGTAAATGCTTTGACTTTAAGTCCGGCATTGTGTGCTTTATTTTTAAAACCCCATAAGGAATCGGAGCATGAAAAAACCAAGCTAAAAGAAAAATTTAAAATGGCTTTTAATACAAGTTTTGATACCATGCAAGGTAAATACAACCGAATTTTGACAGTATTAATGAAGCGAAAATGGATAACCGGTATTATTTTATTATTGGCTACGGTTGGATCCTTTTACTTGTTTAAGGTTACGCCATCGGGTTTTATTCCTTCAGAAGACAGAGGAATTATTATGGCTGATATTTCTTTGCCACCAGGATCAACATTAGAACAAACCCAAAAAATTGTAAATAACCTCGATTCTATTATAAACTCCATGGATGTTGTTGAAGCCAGATTGAATGTGGTTGGTTTTAGTTTGCTGAATGGCGTTAACGGAGGGTCTTATGCTTTTGCCATTGTGAAGTTAAAGGATTGGGGCGAAAGAAAAGATAAAAACCAATCGGTTGATGCCGTAGTTGGACAACTTTTTGCAAAAACAGCCGAAATTAAAGATGCAAAATTAATCTTTTTTACACCGCCAAGTGTTCAGGGTTTTGGGTCGTCGGATGGATTTGAGTTCAAATTGCAAAGCAAAGGAGATGATTCTTGGACAGAAATGGGAAATGTTTCTGGTCAATTTCTTCAGGAATTAAATAAAAGACCCGAAATTCAATATGCGATGATGAGTTTTAATCCTAACTTTCCTCAATATCAATTGGACATCAATATTGAGAAAATTAAAGATGCGGGTTTAACGGTAAGCGATATATTTAATACACTTCAGGGATATTATGGCGGATTATATACCACCGATTTTAACCGATTTGGAAAGCAATATCGTGTGATGATTCAGGCAAAACCAGAAGATAGGGCAACTGCTGAAACTTTAAACAATATTTTTATCAGAAACAACAATAATGAATCTGTGGCAATTAGCCAGTTTGTAAGTTTAGAAAGAATATATGGGCCAGAATTTGTGTCGCGTTACAACCTTTTAAATGCGATTGCAATTACAGGTAAATCGAATCCAGGATATAGTACAGGAGATGCTATTAAGGCGGTAGAAGAAGTTGCCTCACAGCATTTGCCAAAAAATTATGGCTATGAATTTTCAGGGATGACGCGTGAAGAAATTTTAGCGGGAGGACAAGCAATTTGGGTATTTTTATTGAGTTTAATATTTGTTTATTTCTTGTTGGCTGCACAATATGAAAGTTATATTCTGCCACTTTCGGTATTGTTTTCATTGCCTGTTGGAGTGGCTGGTGCAATCGGATTTATAAATTTAGCTGGATTGGAAAATAATATTTATTTTCAGATAACATTAATTATGCTGATTGGCTTGTTGGCTAAAAATGCCATTTTAATTGTGGAATTTGCCTTGCAGCGAAGACGTCACGGTATGTCTCTGTACGAATCTGCAATTCAAGGCGCCAAAGCACGTTTGCGACCAATTATTATGACATCATTTGCCTTTATTTTTGGAATGTTGCCTTTAGTGTTGGCAGGAGGTGTGGGCGCTGTCGGAAACCGATCTATAGGAACAGGGGCAGCCGGCGGCATGTTAATAGGAACCATGGTTGGTGTACTGGTAATTCCGGTGTTGTTCGTTATTTTCCAAAGTTTACAGGAACTTATCGGAAAAAAACCAAGTGTAGATGATCCTGAAATTTTATAAAAATATTGAAAATGAAAAAACAACATATATCAAAATTAGCTATTATAGTAATTTCAGCAGCATTGTTGCAGTCGTGTTTTGTGGCTAAAAATTATGAAAGCCCAGAAGTTAAAACCGACAGTCTTTTCCGAACGACACAAACGCTAGATAGTGCTTCGATAGCAGCTGTTTCCTGGGATAAATTATTTACTGATCCCATTTTACAGCAATATATCAACCAAGGGTTGGTACATAATTACGACATAAAAATTGCGCTTCAAAATTTAAGGGCTGCAGAAGAAAATATGAAGCAGGGTAAAGCAGGCTATTTACCTACTTTATATGGCAATGCGAGTTGGTTGCGCCAAGATTTTGACCAAAGTAATTTTGAACAGTTTGAATTTTCTGGAAACCTTTCTTGGGAAGCTGATATTTGGGGGAAAATAAGAAGCAATAAAAGAGCTTCTGTTGCTGCTTATTTACAGACTGTTTCGGCGCAACAAGCCATTCAAACACAGTTGGTGGCAAACATCGCTTCAACATATTTTCAGTTGTTGGCATTGGATGCGCAAGTGAAAGTGGCAGAAGAAACTTTAATTAACAGGGTGGAAAGCATTGAAACAATAAAGGCTTTAAAAACTGCCGGAATTGTGAATGAAGTTTCCGTAAAACAAACCGAAGCCCAAAAATATGCCACGGAAATTATTTTGAAAGATTTAAAATACAGCGTGAAAATTGCTGAAAATACCTTGAGTATTTTGCTTGGAAAAACACCGCAAACTATTGAAAGAGGACTTTTTGAATCACAGGAGATAAGGGCAGACATAGAAGTTGGAATTCCAGCCTTGTTATTAAGCAGAAGACCAGACGTGGTTTCAGCCGAATTAAATTTTAGGCAGTCTTTTGAACTGACAAATGTGGCTCGAAGCAATTTTTATCCTTCTTTAATGATCAACGCTTCGGGCGGATTCCAAAGTTTGGAAATTAAGGACTGGTTTAACGCAAACTCACTTTTTTCTTCTGTTTTTACTAGTTTAACGCAGCCAATTTTAAACCAGAGAAAAGTAAAAACAGGCTATAATATTGCCAAAGCAAATCAGCAAAAAGCGTATTTGCAATTTGAGCAAACTTTATTATTGGCAGGAAAAGAAGTTTCAGATGCCTTGGCAGATTATGAAAATGAATCAGAAAAATTAACAATAAGAGCCCATAAATTGGATGCATTGAAAAAGGCAGCCACCTATTCCGATGAATTATTACAATATGGACTGATAAATTATTTGGATGTTTTAACAGCAAAAGACGATGCGTTAAGAACTGAATTAGAATTAATTAACAACAAATATCGTCAGGTGTATGCCGTCATTAATTTATACAAAGCTTTGGGTGGTGGTTATTAAAATTTAGGAGTAAAATATATTTTTGATAATGATAAAAGAAGGAATTACTATAGTGATTCCTTCTTTTTGGAATTTTATCCATAAAAAGATGCGCTAAAGGATTAAATAAGATTGTGTTTTCTAGCTTTTGAAACCGCCTCCATTTTATTGTGAACCTGTAATTTTTTGTAAATATTTTCTATATGTTTTCTAACTGTTGAAGGAGAAATAATTAAATTGTCGGCTATTTCATTATAATTTAAACCTTTACTTAAGTGTTCCAAAATTTCGTTTTCCCTTGTAGTAAGTTTTATTTTTTCCAATTCATTTTTAGGGATTGTAAATACAGGATTACGTAAAAGGTTGAGTGTTTTTAATGCGATACTTGACGTCATTGGTGCACCGCCATTTATGACATCTAAAATACAATTATGTAAACTTTCTGCATCTATTTCTTTAAGCAAATATCCATTTGCACCGGCTTTAATAGCATTAAATATATTTTCATCATCATCAAAAACAGTGAGCATAATTATTTTAATGTGAGGATATTTAGATTTTATAATTTCGGTTGCCGTTATACCATCCATTTCAGGCATTTGTATGTCCATTAATATAACATCAATATTATGATTTACCTCTAATTTTCCAATCAATTCTGCACCATTATTGCCTTTAAACTTAAAATCTAAATCTTTAAAAAAAGACAGCTTTTCTATAACAGCTTTTGCTAAAAAACTATTATCTTCTGCAATGGCTATTTTTAGGTTCATAATATTTGATTTATTTAGTATTTGTAAATTTAATTAGAAATACTTTGCAAAACTATACGGCATTTGTCTTATTTTTAGGACAAACAATTTTAATGGATGTTCCTCTATTTGGTTGAGAATTGATTAAAATAGTGCCGCCAACTTCCATGATTCTTTGTTGCATATTTTCCAATCCATTGCCAAGTTCAACGGTATTTTTATCAAAACCTTTACCGTTGTCTTTTATTTCGAATTCGATGTTTGTTGAGTTTTCAGAAATTAATATATTTACTTCGGTTGCTTCTGCATATTTAATAGTATTGTTAATGGCTTCTTGAAAAACCCTAAAGATGTTCATTCCTTTAATTGAAGAAAATACAATGGTACCTGTAACGTCAGATTTAAATTGAAAATGAATATTGGACGCTACACTTTTTGCTTTTTCAATAAATGTTAATAAGCGGGACTGAAATTCTTCATAACTAATCTCATTTTTATTCATTGCCCAAATGGTATCTCTTAATTGACCAATTGTGGAGGTCGCAAATTGGTTAATTTCAGTTAATTTATTTTTAAATTTATCATTAGTTGCATCTGTTAAAAATTTTAAGTTGTCAATAGAGGAGATTATAAAGGTAAGTTGGGATCCAATATTGTCATGTAAATCTCGTGAAATACGTAAACGTTGATCTTGCAGTTTGTTATAAGTTTGAGCTTCTTTAAGCTGAAGTTGGTTATTATACTCTCTTTTTTTATGTTGCTGACGTTTATATAAGCCAAAAGAAACAATTCCAAATACTAAAAATCCAGATCCAAAAAGAAGTGCGTATAAATTTTTATTTTTTATTTCTAATTCATTTTTTAATAATTGTTCTTTTTGTTGTGCTATTTCTTTTTCACGTTGTGAAGTATCATATTTTTCTTGAATTTCTGCAATTTCTTTTGTAATTCTTGAACTAAATATGCTGTCTTGAGCTATCGAATATAATTTTTGGTAATGAAGAACACTATCAGTATTTTTTTTGACGGCAAAAAATGAAAGGAGCCCTTTATAAGCTTTCATTTCTAACTCATTTGCATTTATTTTTTTCGCCAATAACAATCCCCTTCTAAGATTTAATTCTGCATCTTTCATTTTTCCGGTAGATAAGTATAAATCACCTATATTTTGACTTACACTGGCAATACCATAACTATCATTTAATTTTTCTCTTAGTTTTAAGGATTTATTAAAAAAGATTATTGCTTTATCGAATTTTTTTTGATTATTTAAAATAGTACCGTAGTTGTTATACAGTGTAGATAATTCTTGCTCATAATTATTTTTTTCAGCAATTTTAATCCCTTTTTTATAAAAAATGACACTTTTTAGGGTATCCTTTAAAAATAAATAGGAATTACCAATATTGGTATAAGATTGAGCCAATCCAAATTCATCATTAATATGTTCTCTTATTTTAGCGACATCTAAATGTTCATTTAATGCTTTTTGATATTGTTTTAGGTTAAAATAAATATTTGCAATGTTGTTTTTTACCAATGCAACATATGGTTTGTTTTTTATGCTTTCAAAAATTTCTAAGGCTTTTGTGTTGTAATAAATTGCCGAATCCATTTTGAAAATACGTTGATACGCGATTCCCATTTTATTATAAAGACTGCCTATACCTAAAGTGTCTTTATTTTTTAACCGAATAACCAATGCTTTTTTATAATAGGTATTGGAAGTGTCAAAATTTGAAAGTTTATAATGGATAATTCCAAAATCGTTATAAGCTTGTGCTTCACCATTTAAATTATTGGTTTTTTTGGATAAATCCAATGCAATATTTCCAAAGTAAAATGCTGAATCTGTTGAAATACCACTATAATACCAACATAGATCTCCATAAGCTTTAATTTTTACAGAATCGGATATTTTTGTTTTAACAAGTGTTTTTAAACTGTCAATAACTTTGGTTTGAGCGCCAACAATTGAAAGGCTAAATATTGAAAATAAGATGGTTAGTTTTAGTTTCATGGTATATTTTTAAAGCAATATACAAAAAAACCATATTCAATTTTTCTAAAAATTTAACCATTATTTCTTTTTCTCAATTTTTAACTAAAAAAGACTGCCTCAATTTGTAGGATATTGAGACAGCCTTTCAAAGAATTATGTTTTTATTTTTTTAAATCGTAGGCATTCAAGGTGCTTTTATCGGCTTTATAATATAGAAAACCACCCAAATCATCTATTTTATATTCTGGTTTTTTATCCTTTAAAAGAATTTCTTTCCCTGCTTTCCCAGAGTTTTTATCCACTATTACCAACCCAGCTCCACCATCTAATTTTGATAAAATAAATTGGGTATTTTCAGTTGCAGCAGTTGCTTTAAACCGTTGTGACATCAATTTAAAGGAAGCGTCTCCAATAGAAGCAAACATGTCTGATGCCATTTTATTTTCTTTACCATAATCATTATAGCTGCTTAAATCGTTTGAATTACCAAAGGAAGATCTGTTAGCACCAGCTCTTGCAGCGGTTGACATAGCTAGCGCAGTTGAAGCTACAGCAACAACTCCAGCCAACACTTTTACAAATCCACTGTTTGTGTTGGATTTAAAGTATTCATGATAAATTTGTTTGCCATTGGCATCTAACAACATCATATTTTGAGAAGAGCCTAAAAATATATTTCCGTTTTTAATTTCAAGTGTGTTAGGCATTTCTTTTTCATCAAATTTTGTTTTTGCAAGCTCTGATATATCACCAGAGTTACCATCAATAGAATACAAAATTTCTTCTGCAGCAATAAGATATCTATTATTAGCGCTGTCAAAAGTTGAGGCTACAGATGCTGAGTTTTTATATTTTAGAGGTTTTTTCCAAACTTGATCTCCTGTTTTTAAGTTTACAATATTGGCGTCTTCACTTGTAATATAAATTAAACCTTGTGGCGTTTCTGCCATAATCATAATATTTTCACCTGTTTTTAAGGGTTTTTTAAATAAGGCTTGTCCATCAAAAGAAATTTTATTGATACCACCTTGTTGGATTCCAAAAAGTATTCCATCATCTTGAATATAAAAATGCTGAACATATCCTTTTGTTTTTGGTGCTTTATCCCATACATCTTCACCTGTTGCAGCACTTAAAAAGGCAATTTCTGATTCATTTTTAGTTGCAAAAACGCTTGTGCTTCCTCCATCATCTTTATCACTTACAACTGCTAATCCCTTTGGTGTAATTTCAAAATTAGATACATTTCCTTGTACTTTTCTGTCGTCTTTCCAAAGCTCTTCTCCGTTTTTACCAATTTTATGAATTCTAGTGTTTTTACCATTTGTAGTTGTTTCAAAAGCATAAATTTCAGTTTCAGTAGCATCTGCAACCATCCAATTAATTCCTTTAACTTTATTTTCCCAAACATCTTCTCCCATGCTTGATTTGGCTAATAAACCCTGAGCTGTTGGGACAATTAAAAAGTCTTTTAATAGGAGAGGCGTGCCTGTAACGCTAAAATCTCTTGCAATACCAACCCTGCCCGGTTTATCTAAAAAGAAACTATAGTCTAATTTTCTTGAACTCAAATCATATACGGCTACTTTTGGCGTCATTTTCTCAAATTTGTCTCCTTCTTTTTGAATGCCGCTAACAATTAATTTGTTTTCTGGAAGAATTACGTTACAGGTATAAATTTGATTCCAATTGTCATTTTCTGAATTAAATATTACATCACCTTGTATATAATCAATTACCGCTCTTTTTGTTTTAGTTAAACCGGCAAATTTAGAGTCTGCACCTTGCGAAACTACGATATATGGAGAATTTGGTATAAAATCGGTTTCTTCTGGTTTTAGTTTGCCAAACGTGTTGAACGTAAAAATCGGTTCTTTTTGTGTAGGTTTAATTCCTACCAAACCGTCATTGGTAGCAACAACTAAAATTCCTCCAATAGTTAAAGTCATTTCGTTAATGTTTGCGCCAAAATCGTAAACTGTATTGGGTGCTTCTGCCTTTTGGGCATTTACAATAGTTACACTAAGCATTAGTGCAATTATTAATAATCTGTTTAATTTTTGAGTTTTCATAAATAGCCGTTTTGATTAGTATTAATCCAAAAGTCTTGTAAAATATAACGCAAATCAATACGGCAGATGACGTATTTTATTAAGTAAACTCTCTACAGAAAAAAAATATTGGTACTAGAAAGGTCTAATATCAATAGCGTAATAAATTTAGGTATTGCAACATACAGACCTGTATGTTAGAGAACTAAAAAATTACACTTGAGGTATTGGCATTGAAAAATCAGAAAATAGAAGATTTGTTGTTAATTATTCGGCAATAAGCGCATGCCAAATATAGTTACAATTACAAACGCCGATTAAATAGGCTTGAAGAGCAAATTAAAGCAGGGGAATTAACTAAATCAAACATCAATAAAAAAAGGGTATAATAAATATATAAGAGTAACTAAGATGTTTTTTAGAGGCTCAATTTTTAGGATTGAATCCTTTTTCAAAAAAAGCAATAAATTTATCTAAAATTACTTCTTTTTTTGCCCACGTGTTAACGGTTTTTTATATTTTTTCACAATTTCCCGGCGGTAAGAGCCACCTAGATTTACTTTTCTGTTTTTTTCTTTTTTCTCATGAAATGCCAATCCGCCAGCAACCGTTTCCTTTTTCTTTTCATTTGAAGATTCTTCAAGTTCTGATCGTGGAATTTCCTCATCAATTAACTGGGTAGAAATTTCTATAACTTCAGGAAGGTCAAAAACATCTATTTCCCGATTCATCAACAATTCAATTTCACCTAAGTAATCGGCTTCTGCTTCTGTAAATAATGAAATAGAAGTTCCCAATTGTTCGGCGCGACCTGTTCTACCAATTCGATGGATGTAATTTTCGGGTTCTTTTGGAATATCGAAATTAATAACATGACTCACATTGGTTAAATCCAATCCACGTGCAATAATATCGGTGGCGATTAAAACAGAAATACTTCCTTTTTCGAATTTTTCTACAGAACGCAAGCGATAATTTTGTGTTTTGTTGGAGTGAATTACCGCCACTTGTTTTGGAAGTGCCAAATTCATTTCATCAAATAAAATAGTGGCTTGTTTTTTGTTTTTCACAAATACCAACACCTTGTTAAAGGTCTCTTTATCTTGCAGAATATTTTTTAAAAAGTTAACTTTCGTATAAAAATTTGGAACTGGATAGGCTTGTTGCTGAATGGTATCTAACGGACTTCCGCTGGTTGAGACTTCAATTTTAACCGGAGATTTGAAAAAAGTATCCAACAAATTATCAACTTCTTTGGTTAAGGTTGCAGAAAATAAAATGCTCTGGCGTTTATTAGGAAGCAAATCCATCAAGGTAATAATTTGCGGTCTAAAACCCAGATTCATCATTTCATCAACTTCATCAATCACAAATTTTTGAATAAATTTGAGCTTTAAAATGCCGTCCAATGCCAGATCCAACAATCTTCCAGGGGTAGCAACTAAGATGTCTAAACCTGCATGAACTAGCTGTTTATCGGTATTTATATTGGTACCGCCGTAAATTCCAGCAAATCGAACATTCATATAGGGCGTTAGACTTTTAATGTCTTTAACAACCTGTACCACCAATTCACGGGTAGGAACAATAATTAAAACCCTTGGATGTTTTTGATCTGAAAACGTGTGCTGCCTTAATATAGGCAGTAAATAAGCAAAAGTTTTACCTGTTCCAGTTTGGGCAATACCAACAACATCTTTACTGCTCATAATCACCGAAAATGCCTTTTCTTGAATGGGCGTAGGAATGATAAAGCCTAAATCGTCTAAAGCATTTAATAAAAATCGGTTTAAATTTAAATCGGAAAAGGTCATTCTTCTATTTTTTGCAAATGTAATACTTAATAAGTTAATATGTAGGGACAGTTCGCAAGCTGTCTGTTCAGACGGAAGTCCGAAGACGGAAGACCGAAGACGGAAATCCGAAGTAAGAAGTTAAAAACTTAGAACTAATCGACTAGCGCAAACAACAACCAAGTATTTGGATCAAATTTCACGTCTTTTACTTCTCCTTTAGTTTCAATTTCATAAGGAATTGCTATTTTAGAAATTTCAAAAGTTTTTATTTCTGAAGATCCATCTGTATAAATTATTTCAACATCAAGCGGGAAATTAAAAGCGTTTTCCTGGGTTTGGTCCACAAGCAATCGAAGTTTGTTTTGGTAGTAAAGCCAAGAGGTTTTTAAAACTGGATGACCTGCATTTTGGAGCCATTGCGTAAAAAAAGTATCTAAATTTTTACTGGAAACTTCTGCCATTACATTTTTAAAATCATTTGTAGAAGCATTGCTAAATTTGAATTTTTCATAATAGGTTTTTATTCCTTTCCAAAAGGTTTCATCACCTAATTTTTTGCGTAGCATATGCAACACCCAAGCACCTTTGTCATAAGAATTGGCGTTTAACAAGCTCATTAAATGGGTGTTTTCTATATCAACAACTGGCGTTTGTTTCTTTTTATAAAAATTTAAAACTTTTTCGCGCCTCTCTTTTAGTTTTTGTTGGAAAGCTTCATCTCCTTGGGTTTTTTGGAGGTATAAATCGGAGAAATAGGTTGCAAAACCTTCACTTAACCACAAATGAGACCAATCTGTTTCCGAGGCAGAATTCCCAAACCACTGATGCACAATTTCATGGGCTATCAAACCTTCATGGTTTTGCTCACCGTTCACCATTTTTTCAGCATAAAAAATTGCTCCGGCATTTTCTAGACCGCCAAATTGTGTTTTGGATTGTACATTTGCTAATTTTTGGTATGGATATTCACCAAATTTTTCGATAAAGAAATCTAGAATATTTTTTGTGTTGGCAAAATCGTAAAATCCCTGTTCTTTAGTTTGTGGATAAACCCAAGTGGAGACAGGAATATTGTGTGTTTCTCCAAGATGCCGCACCGCAAAACGCGCAATGCCAATTGCCATTACTTTTGTTGGCAAAGGTTCGGCAGTTTTATAGTGGTACAACTTTAAATTTTCTGATAAATTGGTTTCTTCAAACAAGTAGCCGTTTGCGATTGCCTGATAATGATTGGGTACTTTAATTTTGAATTCAACTGTTGCTTTATCAGAAGGATGGTCTATGCAAGGAAACCAATTATGAGCCCTGTTCGGCCAATTATCTGCAAAAAAAGTTCGGTCTCCGTAAAGGTTCTCGCCAATGATGAATCCGTCTTTTGGAACGCCTTCGTATGCTATTTCAAAGGTGTAAATGCTGTCGGTTTTTATAGCGTTTGGCTGAATGGTAATTTTATTGTCTGAATGTGTAAATTGAACCGTATCATTATTTTGAAAAATTGATGCAATGTGCATTCCTTTTCCTGTGGAATCTACTTGAACCAAATCCAAATAAAACGTATTTACCAATTGTTTAAACAACAATGAAACAGTCATTTTTGCCTGAATGTTGTTGGTTGAATCATTTACTTCTATCGCTAAATTATAATGTTTTATATCAATCTCATTAAATCGCTGTTTGTAGTTTTGAGCGGTAATGGCCGATTGAAATGCCAGCAGAATATAAATAAGCGTAAAAAATTTCATCATTTTTAAATGGTATTAGAATTTCAAATATAGTTAAAACAAATAAAAAAAGTCCGCTTATGAAAACATCAGCGGACTTTTATAATTTCAAAAGAAACTAACCTTGGTTGTAAAGTGTCACAATTTCTTTTAGATCCTGTAATTCTTTTGATTTAATTTTTTGGGAAATTTCAGGAGAATCGTTTAAAAAATCACCTAAAACTCTAGTGAATTTTGAACCTGATGACGGAACTTTTATAAGTTCGTCAAAAACTTTTTCTACATAATAAGTAGCGGTTCCGTTGTAATCTCTTAAGTATAAATTTAATTTTTTTCCAGCGGTAATTTGTTTTACCAAAACCATATCACCATTGTTGTAAATGCGTGTAAAATTTTCATCGCCTCGGGTATAACTTTTTATGGATTCAATGTCAGGTTTTTGTTGGTTGCCATCGGCATCAATATAAGTTAAATGCAGCAAACTTTTTGCGTCATTTAATTTTTCAATTTTTACGTTTGTTATCGTGTCATAACGTTGGGTGATGATAATCCCAGTTTCAAATTCTTGTCCGTAGCTGCTTATTGAAAATATAAATAAGGAGATTAAAAATAAAGTGTTTCTCATTGCGTGTAATATTTATTATAAGTTTTAAATTAAAAATTCGTTATCAAAGATAAGTAATTTTATTATGCGCGCATAATAAAAGGGGATAAAATATGACCAAATAACCAATAGTAATTTTAGATAAATAGATACAAATTTGTATTTCAGTTTAAAATAAATAAATACTTCATATCTTTGTGCTCTAAATACTATAAAACACCGAACAATGGATTACGGAAAAGAATTTAAAAAATACGCAACGAAACACCAAGGAATCAATAGCATGTATTATGATAAGTTGGTTAGCAGTCTTACACCTTATATTATTGAAGAACGTCAGTTAAATGTTGCGCAGATGGATGTATTTTCGCGTTTGATGATGGATAGAATTATTTTTCTGGGAACAGGAATTGATGATTATGTTGCCAATATTATTCAGGCCCAATTGTTGTTTTTGGAAAGTGTTGACAGTTCAAAAGACATCTCTATTTATATCAATTCACCTGGTGGCGGTGTTTATGCTGGTTTGGGAATTTACGACACCATGCAATTCATAAAACCTGACGTTGCTACAATTTGTACAGGAATAGCCGCATCAATGGGCGCTGTTTTAATGTGCGCAGGAACCAAAGGAAAACGTTCGGCATTGCCACATTCACGCGTTATGATTCACCAACCTTTGGGCGGTGCGCAAGGTCAGGCAAGTGATATTGAAATTACCACCCGCGAAATTTTGAAATTAAAAGATGAATTGTACCAAATAATTTCAAAACATTCAGGTCAAACCCTAAAAAAAGTGCATCATGATTCAGACCGTGATTACTGGATGAAAGCCGATGAAGCAAAAGCTTACGGAATGATTGATGAAGTTTTAGTAAGAAAATAAATTGATTTTTGCTTACAAGAAAGAACCAATAAAAAATAAATAAAGTAAATAGGATGGCAAAAAAGGATGAAGTCTTGCAGTGTTCATTTTGTGGCAGAAAGAAGCCGGAAACAGATTTGTTAATTGCAGGTTTGGACGCGCATATTTGCGACAAATGTATTGAGCAAGCCCATGGAATTGTGATGGAAGAAATTGCAGGAAGTAATGCTTCTGCCCTTACTTTTGATTTGATTGTTAAGAAACCAAAAGATATTAAAGCATTTATTGACCAATATATGATTGGACAGGATCAGGCAAAACGCGTGATGGCTGTTGCGGTTTATAATCATTACAAGCGTTTGATTCAACCAGACTCCAAAGATGAGGAAGAAATTGAAATTGAAAAAAGCAATATCATTATAGTTGGCGAAACAGGAACAGGAAAAACCTTAATTGCACGTACCATTGCAAGAATGTTAAATGTGCCTTTTTGTATTGTTGATGCCACAGTTTTAACCGAAGCAGGTTATGTAGGTGAAGATGTGGAAACTATTTTAACGCGTTTGCTGCAAGCAGCTGATTATGATGTGAGCAGAGCAGAGCGAGGGATTGTTTTTATAGATGAAATTGATAAAATTGCCCGAAAAGGCGATAATCCGTCAATAACTCGCGATGTTTCTGGGGAAGGCGTTCAACAAGCATTGTTAAAATTATTGGAAGGATCGGTTGTCAATGTTCCACCAAAAGGCGGAAGAAAACATCCCGACCAAAAATTTATTGAAGTCAACACCAAAAATATTTTATTTATGGCTGGTGGCGCATTTTCCGGAATTGATAAAGTTATTGGAAAAAGGCTCAACCGCCAAGAAGTTGGTTATGGCGCATCCATTAAAGGCGATGTTGTTGACCAAACAAATATGTTAAAATACATTATTCCAAAAGATTTAAGAGATTTTGGTTTAATTCCCGAAATTATTGGACGTTTGCCAGTATTGACCCATATGGATCCTTTGGATGAAAAAACGTTGAGAATGATTTTAACCGAACCGAAAAATTCCATCATTAAACAATACCAAAAATTGTTTAAAATGGACGGTATTGATTTCACCATTAGCGAAAGCGCATTGATATATATCGTTGATAAAGCGGTTGAATACAAGTTAGGCGCTCGTGGATTGCGGTCACTTTGTGAAGCTATTTTAACCGATGCTATGTTTGACTTGCCAGGAACCAATGAAAAACAAATTAAAATCACAAAGGAATATGCCGAAGATAAAATTAATATGTCCACCATAAAAAAGTTAAAAGCGGTTTCATAAACCTAAAATAAATAAAATCGGAAGAAACTGTTTTAAAGGTAAAGTTCCTTGAACAGTTTTTTTTTGTCAGTTATAATTGTAATTTAGAAAAATTAAATTCAAAAAATATAGACCAGTTGATTTCTAGAAGTACCATAGATAAAGTTTTTGAAACTGCCCGTGTTGAAGAGGTTATCGGTGAGTTTGTTCAGTTAAAAAAATCTGGAAGCAATTACAAAGGATTAAGTCCGTTTTCTGATGAAAGAAGCCCGTCGTTTATGGTTTCTCCTGTGAAACAGATTTGGAAAGATTTTAGTTCTGGAAAAGGCGGAAATGTGGTCACTTTTTTAATGGAGCAGGAACATTATTCCTATCCGGAAGCTATTCGGTTCTTGGCGAGAAAATACAATATTGAAATTGAGGAAACCGAACAAAGCAATGAACAAAAACAGCAGGCAGACGAACGGGAAAGTATGTTTATTGTTTCAGAGTTTGCCCGAGATTATTTTCATGAAACTTTGCTGGAAAGTGATCAGGGAAAAGCAATTGGTCTAAGTTATTTTAAAGAACGCGGCTTTACCGATGAAACGATTCGTAAATTTCAATTGGGCTATTCGCTGAACGAGTGGGAAGCTTTTTCCACAGAGGCTTTAAATAAAGGGTATAACTTAAAATATTTGGAATCTACCGGACTTACAATAGTTAAGGACGATTTGCTCTCCTCAACAGGAACCAAACAATTCGACCGTTTTAAAGGGCGTGTGATGTTTCCAATTCACAGTATGAGCGGACGTGTTTTGGGTTTTGGAGGCAGAATTTTAATTAACGACAAAAAAGCAGCCAAATATTTAAACTCTCCAGAAAGTGAAATTTACCATAAAGGCCATGTATTATATGGTATTTATTACGCAAAACAAAGCATTGCCAAAGAAGACAATTGCTTCCTGGTTGAAGGCTATACCGATGTGATTTCATTTAACCAAGCCGGTATTGAAAATGTGGTTTCCTCTTCTGGAACAGCGCTTTCTGAAAATCAAATCCGATTGATAAATAGGCTTACAAAAAATATCACCATACTTTTTGATGGCGATGCCGCCGGTATTCGCGCTTCCATGCGTGGAATTGACCTCATTTTAGAGCAAGGTTTAAATGTAAAAGTAGTGATGTTTCCTGATGGAGACGATCCAGATAGTTTCTCAAAAAAAGTCACAAACCAAGAGCTCATAGAATATTTAAAACAAAATTCCAAAGATTTCATCAATTTTAAAGTGGCTTTATTGATGGAAGAAGCACAGCATGACCCTGTTAAAAAGGCAGGCTTAATTAGGGATATTGTAGTCAGCATTTCTAAAATCCCCGATAGAATTCAGCGTGAAGTATATATTCAGGAATGTTCCAGAATCATGGATATATCAGAGAATGTACTTTTCAGTGAACTGGCTCAAATCGATAAAAAGGAAGAAAGGGAAGCGGCAAACAGACCGATTCAGGAAAGGCCTACAGAGCCTGTTTTGCAAAAAACACCGCAATTTGAAAAAGTCAACGAACTTCAAAAGTATGAACGGGAAATTATAAAAATTTTATTGCTGTACGGCAATAATGAAGTGGAATTTGTTGATTTTGTTGCTGGGGAAGATGCGGTAGATCCGGAACTTCAACCAATAAAAAAGGTAAAATTCAACAATGTGGTTTCAAAGGAAATCTATTTGAATTTACATGATGATGAGGTAGAATTTACCGATGACACTTTTAAAAATATTTATTTTGAAATAATTTATCAATTAAATCAAGATGAAATTATTTCTGTGGATAAGTTGGTCAATCATGACAACGCCGAAGTTGCCAATTTGGTGACCACTATATTAATGGACGATGAAAGGTATGTGCTAAGCAATTGGGAACGCAAAGAAATATATATCAGAAGCAAAAAAAGCGATCTTTCAAAAATGGTGCTCGACGCCATATATAATATGCGTAGAATTCTTATTGAACAAAAAATAAATTCATTAATTACTGAAATAGGCGTTGAGGAAGAACGTGAGAAAATCCTAGAATCTATCGTAGATTACAACAACTTAAAGACCCGCTTATTTGAAAGATTAAACAGGGTGGTTTAATAAGTTTAAAGTTAAAAGAATAAAGTTAAGACAGAACGATTTATAAATTTATTTAACAAAACTGGATAATTAAGTTATATCAAATTTTTTCTTCTAAAACAATAGCTCCCGCATATTTTAATTTAACAATATTAAGCGCCCTATCGGCTTCCAATCTTGTTCTAAAGTTGCCTGCATGTGTTTTCCACTCGGGTGTTTTGTAAATGATTTTTGTACGATATTCAGGGAAATCAGCTTCAAAATTGCGTTTTACAGCATAGGCTTGGGTTTCATTTCCATTATAAATCTGAATTTTAAAGACCAGTATATTTTTATTTGTTTTATTAAATGCCTTCTTTTGCTCAATTAGAGCGCTGATTTTTTCGTTTTCACTTTGTGAAAACACATTGGTATTATTTAAAAAAATGGCTAGAAACACCAAGATAATTAACCTTATCGATAATTTATTCATAATATTTTATATATTTTCCAAATTTATAATTTTCTTTGAGAAGCTTGTGCATTCATTTGCTATTTAGAATGAATATAAATTACAATTAACACAATTTTTAGATTTTAAGTTTTGTTTATATATACTACTTTTGTTCAATCCTTAAAAAATGATTTAAGTCATATATTAATATATGAAAATATTGTACCAAAATAGAAAGAAAATATCTTTTTTAAATATGAAAAGTGTGAAACAACACAGTCCATTATCAAGATTAGTCATTAGTAGTCTTGTTTTCCTATTCTTTTTCTCGTTTAATTTATCGGCACAAGGTGATCCAGCTAACGGAGAGAAACTCTTCAAATCTATATGCGCTGCCTGTCATAAATTGGACGCAAAATTGGTTGGTCCAGCATTATTGGGCGTTACGGAAAGAAGAGATCAAGATTGGTTAATTGCCTGGATTAAAGACAGTCCGGGAATGATTAAGTCAGGAGATAAGTTAGCAATTCAAGTTTTTGAAGAGAACAATAAGTTGCCAATGATAGCGAATCCGCAATTATCTGATCAAGATATTAAGGATATCCTGGAATATACCAAGGGCAAACCAGTTGAAGCTGTTGCTGCAGTGGCAACTGAAGCTGACCCTGCCGTTGAACGCGGTAAGGCAATTTTTAAAGCAAATTGTGCTGCTTGTCACAAATTGGATGCGAAATTAATTGGTCCGCCGCTTTTAAAAATAGGAAACAAGTATGAAGATGCTTGGTTAAAATTATGGATAAAGGACAATGTGGCTTTGACTGCAACAGGTGATGCATTGGCGAAAACCGCTTCTGAATATTCTCCTATTACAATGACGCCATTTCCACAGCTTACTGATCAGGATTTAGATGATTTATTGAAATACTTGGCTGTAGGCGATGTTGTTCCTGTTGCTGCGACTGCTTCTGCAGCAGATCAAGAAATTTTCAACAAACCAGGAATTGGCGTTTTGCCAACACTCGCCATAACTATTGCTGCTTTATTATTGTTATCACTCATTGTGGTGGTGCTTACTAAAAGAAAAGCTACCGAAACTGAAGAGGTAAAAGAACCGAGTGTATTAAGAACATTAATATTTAATCCTTTCTTGCGTTTTCTTTTCTTAATATTTTCATTATTACTGATTGCTTGGTTTTCATTTGGATGGTTAATGCAAATTGATGTTAATGTGGGCTATCAGCCAATTCAACCAATTGTATTCTCGCATGCAGTTCATTCAGGTGACAATAAAATTGATTGTCAGTACTGTCACTCTTCTGCAAAAAACAGTAAAACTTCGGGTATTCCAACCGCCAATGTATGTATGAATTGCCATAAAGCAATTTCAGAATATAAAGGTGAATTATTTGGAAACAATACCAAAGAAGATTTAGACAAGGAAATTCAAAAATTATACGATGCAGTAGGCTGGGATAAGGCAAATGTTAAATATATTGAAGGCTATGAACAAAAACCAATTGAATGGGTTCGAATTCATAATTTGGCCGATTTTGCCTACTATAACCACTCACAACACGTAACAGTTGCCGGTATTGCTTGTCAAACTTGTCACGGTCCTGTTCAGGAAATGCACGACATGAAACAGTTTTCGCCACTTACAATGGGATGGTGTATTGATTGTCACAGAACAACTGAAGTAGATTTAACTAAAAATGGCTATTATAAAAATATTCATGACCAGTTGTCTAAAAAATACGGTGTGGAAAAAGTGACGGCTGCCCAAATGGGAGGATTAGAATGTGCTAAATGTCACTATTAATATTAATTACAAAGTAAATAACCAAATATAAAATGGCATCAAACAAAAAATACTGGAAAAGTGTTGAAGAGCTAAAAGAAAAAAGCTCTATTGTTGATACGTTAAAACAAAACGAGTTTTTTGAAGAAATTCCAACAGATATTTTTTTAGGTGATAAAGAAACTTTGGAGACTTCATCAACTACACGTAGAGACTTTTTAAAGTACGTTGGATTTACAACTGCGGCGGTTACTTTAGCCTCTTGTGAAGGTCCGGTTGTAAAATCAATTCCATATATCATTCAACCGAATGATATTATTCCTGGTGTTGCCGAATATTATGCAACAACAATGGCTAATGGATTTGATTTTGCAAATGTTTTGGTAAAAGTTAGAGAAGGGCGTCCTATAAAAATTGAACCTAACAAAGATGCTAACGGAATCACAAATGCTCGTGTGCAGGCTTCTGTACTTTCATTATACGACAGTCTTCGCTTAAAAGGTCCTAAAGCCAATGGTGCTGAAATTACTTGGAATGAAGCAGACCAACAAATCATTGCTAAATTAAATGAAGTTAAAGCTTCAAGTTTGCCAATAGCGGTTTTAACTGGAACTAGTGCAAGCCCTTCAACCATAAAACTGATTGCTAAATTAAATGAAACTTTTGAAAATGTGGCTCATGTTGAATATGACGCTATTTCAGAATCTGCAGCATTGGATGCTTTTGAAGAGATGTACGGCAAAAGAGCACTGCCAGATTATGATTTAGAAAAAGCAGAAGTTATTGTTTCTATTGGTGCAGATTTCTTAGGAAGTTGGCAAGGTGGCGGTTTTGAAGCCAGCTATTCAAAAGGACGCGTTCCAACCAACGGAAAAATGTCACGCCATATTCAGTTTGAATCAAATATGTCCTTATCAGGCGCCAATGCCGATAAGCGAATTAGGGTAAAACCATCTGAACAAAACTTAGCGCTTATAAAATTATATAATGCAGTTGTTTCTGGTATCCTTACCACAGAAGAAACTCCTTTGAATAATGCAATTCAAAAAGCAGCAGCGCAAATAAAAGCAGCGGGAAGCAAAGCTGTTGTTTTAACTGGAATTCAGGATAAAAATGCACAATTACTTGCTTTGGCAATCAATAAAGCTTTAAATAGTGAAGTTTTAGATGTTAACGTAACCAAAAATATAAGAAAGGGGAATGATGCTCATGTTGCACAATTAATTGCCGATATGAATGAAGGCAAAATAGGTGCAGTTATTATTCACAATTCAAATCCGGTTTACACTTTGCCAAATTCAGCAGCTTTTGTTGAAGGATTGAAAAAAGTGAAATTATCGGTTGCATTTTCTATGCAAGACAATGAAACGGCAAAAGCCGTTCAATATTCTTTGGCAACACCACATTACCTAGAGTCTTGGGGCGATGCTGAAATTAGAAAAGGACAATACAGTTTGATTCAGCCTACTATTAAAACATTGTTCAATACACGTCAGTTTCAAGATTGTTTATTGGCTTGGACTGGCAGTACGACCACCTATTATGATTTCTTAAAAGAAACCTGGAATAGCGAAATATTGGGAGGAGCATCTTGGAATCAAGCCTTACACGACGGAGTTTTTACTGCTGATGCGGTTCAAAGTGATACAATTTCACTAGAGGTTGATTTAGAAACTGCGGCTTCTCAATTGGCGGAAGTTAAAGGGAGTGATTTAGAATTACAGCTTTATGTTAAAACTGGTTTAGGTGATGGGCAAATGGCCAACAATCCATGGTTGCAGGAGCTTCCTGATCCAATCACAAGAACCTCTTGGGACAACTATTTAACCATGTCAAAAGCAGATGCCGAAGCATTGGGTGCGACAAATAACCATGTGGCTAACGGTGCATTAAACGGAAGCTTGGTTGAGTTAAGCCTCAACGGTGTCTCTGAAATTTTACCTGTTTTAATACAACCCGGACAAGCAAAAGGCTCCTTAGGTTTGGCGTTTGGATACGGAAGAAAACAAGGATTAAAAGCAGAAATGCAAACTGGTAAAAATGCCTATGCTTTTTATAAAGACTTTAATAGTTTTCAGCCAAATGTAAGTTTAAAATTGGTTTCCGGTGAACACGAGTTTGCTTGTGTTCAATTGCAAAATACCTTAATGGGTAGAGGTGATATTATTAAGGAAACTACTTTAGAAATATTCAATAGTGTTGATTCAAAAGAATGGAATAAAGTTCCTATGGTTTCATTAGATCACAATGAAGTTGAAGCAACATCAGTAGATTTGTGGGATTCATTTGATAGATCAATGGGGCATCATTTTAATCTTTCAATAGATTTGAATGCTTGTAGCGGTTGTGGTGCATGTATTATAGCTTGTCATGCCGAAAACAACGTTCCTGTTGTTGGAAAAGATGAGATAAGACGTTCAAGGGATATGCACTGGTTGCGTATAGACCGTTATTATTCTCACGAAGAAGATTTCGCTGGTGATAATGAATTAAAAGAGAACGGAAAAGGTGTAATGGGCTTCAAAAATACCATGGATGCTTTGGAAGATCCTTCTGAAAATCCTTCAGTAGCTTTTCAACCTGTAATGTGTCAACATTGTAACCACGCACCTTGTGAAACAGTTTGTCCGGTAGCGGCAACTTCTCATGGACGTCAGGGTCAAAATCAAATGGCTTATAATCGTTGTGTAGGTACGCGTTATTGTGCAAATAACTGTCCTTATAAAGTGCGTAGATTTAACTGGTTTGAATATCCTAATAATAGTAAGTTTGATTACAACATGAATGATGATTTAGGCAAAATGGTGTTAAACCCAGATGTCGTGGTTCGTTCACGTGGTGTTATGGAAAAATGCTCTATGTGTATTCAAATGACACAAGCTACCATTTTAAAAGCCAAAAAAGAAGGTAGACCCGTAAATACAAATGAATTTGAAACTGCTTGTTCCATTGCTTGTACTGCAGGCGCCATGGTATTTGGTGATGTTAACAAACAAGAAGATACGGTTAAAACTTTGGCAGAAGATAAAAGAGCATATCACTTACTTGAACACATTGGCACAAAACCAAATGTTGTATATCACGTTAAAGTGAGAAACACTCAAGAAGCATAAAAATAATATTAATAGATAATAATTAAATAAGAATTATGTCGTCTCATTACGAAGCACCTATTAGAAGACCTTTAATTGTTGGAGACAAAAACTACCACGACATTTCTGTTGATGTAGCCGCTCCGGTTGAAGGTAAAGCAAATAAATTATGGTGGATAGCTTTTTCAATCGCGCTTTTGGCATTCCTATGGGGTATAGGTGCAATTACTTATACCATCGGAACAGGAATTGGTGTTTGGGGATTAAATAAAACCGTAGGCTGGGCTTGGGATATCACTAACTTTGTTTGGTGGGTAGGTATTGGTCATGCCGGTACACTTATTTCCGCAGTACTATTGCTATTTCGTCAAAAATGGAGAATGGGTATTAACCGTTCTGCCGAAGCAATGACTATTTTTTCCGTTATTCAAGCAGGTCTGTTCCCAATTATTCATATGGGGCGTGTATGGAATGCGCATTTTGTATTGCCATTACCAAATCAATTTGGATCACTTTGGACTAACTTTAACTCGCCATTGTTATGGGATGTATTTGCCATTTCAACATATTTTTCTGTTTCACTGGTATTTTGGTGGACAGGTTTATTGCCTGATTTCGCAATGTTGCGGGATAGGGCTGTCAGACCGTTCCAAAAGAAAATATATGGGCTGTTAAGTTTTGGATGGACAGGAAGGGCTAAAGACTGGCAACGTTTTGAAGAAGTTTCCTTGGTATTGGCCGGTTTGGCAACACCTTTGGTGCTTTCAGTACATACCATTGTATCATTTGACTTTGCAACTTCAATAGTTCCTGGCTGGCATACCACAATCTTCCCACCTTATTTTGTTGCTGGTGCGGTTTTCTCAGGATTTGCAATGGTGAACACCTTGCTTATCATTATGAGAAAAGTGTCAAATCTTGAAGCATATATTACTGAACAACATATTGAACTAATGAACATTGTAATTATGATTACTGGTTCAATAGTAGGTTGTGCTTACATTACCGAGTTGTTTATAGCCTGGTATTCAGGGGTGGAATATGAACAATATGCTTTTTTAAATAGGGCTACGGGACCTTACTGGTGGGCATATTTACTTATGATGAGCTGTAACGTATTTTCACCGCAATTTATGTGGTTTAAAAAATTAAGAACAAGTATTACCTTCTCTTTCATCATTTCTATTGTGGTAAACATTGGAATGTGGTTTGAAAGATTTGTGATTATTGTAACATCATTGCATAGAGATTATTTACCTTCATCTTGGACAATGTTTTCACCAACGTTTGTTGATATAGGAATTTTCATTGGTACCATTGGTTTCTTTTTTGTGTTATTTTTATTATATGCAAGAACATTCCCAGTGATAGCACAAGCAGAGGTTAAATCTATTTTGAAGGCATCTGGAGAAAAATATAAAAAATTAAGAGACGGAAATCATGAGTAATAAAGTAGTGCAAGCAATGTATAATGATGATGATATCCTTATGGATGCCGTAAAAGAAGTACGTGCGGCAAAGTATCATATCGAAGAAGTTTATACACCGTTCCCGGTTCATGGGTTGGACAAAGCCATGGGCTTAAAAGGTACTAGAATTGCAATTACAGCCTTTCTTTATGGATGTGTTGGTTTGGTGTTTTCTATATGGATGATGGATTATATGATGATCAGAGACTGGCCTCAAGATATTGGAGGTAAACCAAGCTTTGCATTTATTCAAAATATGCCAGCATTTGTACCTATAATGTTTGAAATGACCGTGTTTTTTGCGGCGCATTTAATGGTAATCACCTTTTATATGCGAAGCAAGTTATGGCCATTTAAGGAAGCTGAAAACCCTGATCCTAGAACAACTGATGATATGTTTGTGATGGAAGTGATTGTTGACGGAAATGAAGATGAACTAGTCTCATTTCTGAAAAAAACAGGAACTGTAGAAATTAAAGTAACTGAAAAGCATTAATTAAAATGAAGAACATTTTAAAAATTACGATAGCATTGGCTTTTTTATTCACGCTTTCATCTTGTTGGTTGGATAAAACAAAGCGGAATTACCAATATATGCCAGACATGTATAAGCCTGTTGGTTATGAAACCTTTTCTGTAAACCCAAATTATGCAAATGGTATGACCAGCCAACTTCCTGTTGAAGGCACTATTGCTCGCGGAAAAGTACCTTATGATTATCCAAATACAACAGAAGGTTATAATGACGCACTAGTAAATTTGAAAAATCCATTGGAGGTAAATGAAGAGAATTTAGCGAACGGTAAAGCAATGTTCACCATATATTGTATTTCTTGTCACGGTTCTGCTGGGGCAGGTGATGGTGAATTGGTAAAAAGAGATAAATTTGTAGGAATTCCTAACTATAAAGATAGACCAATAACTGAGGGCAGTATTTACCATGTTATCTTTTACGGAAGAAACCTAATGGGATCTCATTCTGGTCAATTAACAGAAAAAGAACGTTGGCAAGTGACTATGTACGTGCAACAACTTAGAAACGAACTATTAAAATAACACTTTTACTAAGATAGAATTTAAAAATATGTATACCTTTTCAAGTAAATTAAAAACATTATCATTAGCATTAATGGTTATTGGACTTTTAGGAGTTGGTTATGGATTTTTATCTGCACCTGCATCAGTAGATGAAGTTAAAGTGCTATTGCAAGAAAGTCATAATGCACATGGTGAAGTTGCTACAACCGACGGTCAAACAGTGGCAGAAAGCAGCAATGCTGTACAATCTGAAGAAGCCCATGCAGCGCATGTATATCATTTATTAAAAAACAAACCTTGGTCGTCACTATACGTTGCCTTGTTTTTCTTTTTTATGATATCATTGGGAACACTCGCATTTTATGCTATTCAACATGCGTCACAAGCTGGATGGTCAATAGTTTTGTTTCGGGTAATGGAAGGAATCACGGCGTATTTACCTGTCGGCGGAATATTGTTATTTGTATTTTTTGTGCTTTCAGCCGCACATATGAATCATTTGTTTGTTTGGATGGATCCTGAAGTAGTTGCCAATGATGCGTTAATTCAGAATAAAGCAGGCTATTTAAATGTACCATTCTTTTTGGTTAGAGCCGCTATTTATATTCTTGGTTGGATATTGTATCGCAATTATGCTAGAAAAATGACCCTTAAACAAGATGCTTCATCTGACTTGAGCAACTACAGAAAATTGTTTAAAAGTTCAGCAGCATTTTTAGTGTTTTTCCTAGTAACTGAATCAATGATGTCTTGGGACTGGATTATGTCTTTAGATCCGCATTGGTATAGCACATTATTTGGTTGGTATGTATTCTCAGGCCTAATAGTTTCAGCAATTACAACCATCGCATTGGTTGCAATTTATTTAAAAGGAAATGGCTATTTGGAATTTGTAAACGATAGCCACTTACACGATTTAGCCAAATATATGTTTGGATTTAGTATTTTTTGGGCCTATTTATGGTTCTCGCAGTTTATGTTGATTTGGTATGCAAATATCCCTGAAGAAGTAACTTATTTTGTGTCCAGATTCAACGAATATAAAGTTCCGTTTTTAGGAATGGTTGTTTTAAACTTTGTTTTTCCGCTATTAATATTAATGAATAGCGATTATAAACGTGTTCCTTGGTTTATTGTAACTGCTGGTATTGTTGTATTAATTGGACATTATATTGATGTTTTTGTGATGATTATGCCCGCAACAGTTGGAGACCAATGGTTTATTGGCATTTCTGAAATAAGTTCAGTATTGCTTGTTTTGGGTATTTTCATTTATGTGGTATTTAATGCCTTGACAAAAGCACCATTATTGGCAAAAGGAAATCCTTTCATCAAAGAAAGTGAACATTTTCATTATTAAAATCATAAATATAATATAGATAAAGAGTCCTGAAGTTTAAATATTCAGGATTTTTTTTATATTTGACATTACTATAACTACTATCTAAAAAAACATGACTGCATTATTTTATATTTTACTCGTAATTGCAATAGGTATTGCAATGTGGCAAATAATAAGTATTTTTAATTTGAAAGGCGTAATTGCCACAGAAAAGGATAACAATACCCAAGGAATTTTATTTGCGATTTTTGGAATTTTCTTTTACGGATTAATGATATTTTCATTTTGGAAATACTCTGTGATTCTGTTGCCTGAGTCCGCTTCTATTGAAGGTGCTCGCATTGATAATTTGTATGTGGTAACAATGTTACTTATTTTATCTGTACAGGCAATTACCCAATTCTTATTGTTTTATTTCGCTTTTAAATACCGTGGAATAAAAGGAAGAAAGGCATTGTTTTATGCGGATAGCCATAAATTAGAAATGATTTGGACCATTATTCCAGCAGTTGTTCTTGCTGGTTTGGTGCTTTACGGACTTTCAGTTTGGAATGATGTTATGGATGCTTCTGATGCAGATAACCCTTTAATTGTTGAATTATATGCCAAACAATTTCAATGGGAAGCCCGGTACGCTGGAGCCGACAATGAATTGGGGCGAGCCAATGTGCGCAATATAAAAGGGATCAATACAATGGGAGTTGATATGACCGATAAAAATTCAATCGATGATATTCCAACCAGAGAATTGCATTTACCAAAAGGGCGACAAGTTATTTTTAAGTTTCGATCTCAAGACGTTTTGCATTCCGCATATATGCCACATTTTAGAGCGCAAATGAACTGTGTGCCAGGAATGGTGACCCAGTTTTCTTTTACGCCAAATATGACTACACAAGAAATGAGAGCTAATAAAAAAACCATCGCAAAAGTTGAAGGGATAAATAAAATAAGAGCAGAAAAAGGTGAAGATATTTATGAATTTGATTATTTACTTCTTTGCAACAAAATTTGTGGCGCTTCACATTACAATATGCAAATGAAGATTATTGTTGAGGAAGAAACTGCATTTAACAGTTGGTTAAGCGGTCAAAAAACAATTGCTGAAGTTGTACAATAAAAATTAACTACTACTTACTAAAAAAAATATAATATGTCAAATCATCACCACAAAGAAACGTTTATTACAAAATACGTTTTTAGTACTGACCATAAAATGATTTCAAAACAGTATCTAGTTACCGGTATTTTTATGGGAATTATTGGGGTCTTTATGTCAATGTTGTTCAGATTACAAATTGCTTGGCCAGATACTTCTTTTAGTATTATCGAGGCTTTTTTAGGTCGCCATCAAGATGGAGGCGTTATGTCTCCAGATATTTACTTGGCAATAGTTACTATTCACGGTACCATTATGGTTTTCTTCGTTTTAACTGCAGGTTTAAGCGGAACATTTAGTAATTTACTAATACCATTACAAATTGGCGCACGTGATATGGCTTCAGGATTTTTAAATATGGTGTCTTATTGGTTATTCTTTTTGTCAAGTGTAATTATGCTTTCTTCACTTTTTGTTGAAGCAGGACCTGCTGCAGCCGGTTGGACAATTTATCCGCCATTGAGTGCTTTACCTCAGGCCATTCCAGGATCTGGAATGGGAATGACACTTTGGTTGATTTCAATGGCAATATTTATTGCTTCTTCTTTAATGGGTTCGTTAAATTACATTGTAACAGTAATTAATTTAAGAACTGTTGGGATGACAATGACAAAATTGCCTCTAACAATTTGGGCGTTTTTTGTGACGGCCATTATTGGGGTGGTTTCATTTCCTGTATTGCTTTCTGCTGCCTTATTGTTAATTTTTGACAGAAGTTTTGGAACTTCATTTTATTTATCAGATATATTTATTCAAGGAGAAGTTTTGCATTACCAAGGTGGTTCTCCTGTTTTGTTTGAGCATTTATTTTGGTTCTTGGGTCATCCTGAAGTGTATATTGTTATATTGCCTGCTATGGGTATTGTTTCTGAAATTATTGCTTGTAATTCAAGAAAGCCTATTTTTGGTTACAGAGCCATGATTGGTTCAATTATGGCCATCGCATTTTTATCGACAATTGTTTGGGGACATCATATGTTTGTGTCTGGAATGAATCCCTTTTTAGGTTCTGTATTTACATTTACAACCTTATTAATTGCGATTCCTTCCGCAGTAAAAGCTTTTAACTGGATTACAACATTGTGGAAAGGAAATCTTCAAATGAATCCGGCAATGCTATTTTCCATTGGATTTGTTTCTACGTTTATTTCTGGAGGTTTAACAGGCTTGGTACTTGGGGACAGTGCATTAGATATTAATGTCCACGATACTTATTTTGTGGTTGCCCACTTTCACTTGGTAATGGGTGTATCGGCTATTTACGGAATGTTTGCTGGTGTTTATCATTGGTTTCCTAAAATGTATGGTAGAATGATGAATAAAGCATTGGGCTATTGGCATTTTTGGTTTACTGTGATAGCGGCTTACGGTGTTTTCTTCCCTATGCACTTTGTTGGATTGGCAGGTTTGCCAAGAAGATATTACGCCAATACCGCATTTCCGTTATTTGACGATGTTGCCGACGTAAATATAGTAATTACCATGTTTGCCATTTTGGGCGGTGCAGCACAAATCATTTTCTTAACAAATTTCTTTATCAGTATTTATAAAGGCAAAAAGGCAACACAAAATCCTTGGAAATCAAACACGTTGGAGTGGACAACTCCTGTTGCACATGTTCATGGAAACTGGCCTGGCGAACTTCCTGCAGTTCATCGTTGGCCTTATGATTATAGCAAACCTGGGCATGCAGAAGATTATGTTTCTCAAATTACGCCTTTATATGACGGGGAAGAGGAATCTTAAAAATTAAAACATAAAATACAAAGACTTTTCAATTTTTTTGAAAAGTCTTTGTATTTTGGGCTAATTGCTTAGTTCATGCATTTTATATAATTCATAAATTTTATGATTATATGGATAATCCCAACACCCCATTCTATGAAATAAATTACCACCAAACCCTTTTTTGTAAATATGAATGCCACGGAGTGGATGTTTTTGATCTAAATTGGGAGCGGAACCAAACATATCATATTTTGAACAACCCAGATTTTTAGCCATTTTTATAGATTCCCATTGAAGCGCATAACTTGCCATTAAATCTTTATTATTGGAAGAAGAAGCACCATATAAATAAATAGCTTTTTTATTGGATAACACTAAAAACATTGATGCTAAAAAAGCGCCATCCCTTTCAGCCATAAGCATTTTTACATTGACGCCACTTTTAGTATTATCTTGATTTTTTATTATAGAAGAAAAGTATTCCTTATGTTGCATTGGAAGGCCTTGTCTTATTGCTGTTTCTTTATATAAGTTATACCAATTATCAATTTGTTCAATACCATATTCCTTTACTTGAATTCCTTTTTTATGTGCGTTTCGAATGTTATACCTAGTATTATATCTCATATTGTAGAGTAAATCCCTTTCCTTTAATGATAAATCTAAAAAGAAAGTATTTTTAGGAAGTATATCTCTAGGACTCTTTTTTAAGTTCCAATTTTCAGTTTTAAAATTAACTCTAAGCTCTTGAATTTCACTCTGTGGAGGTCCAATCCAATTACCAGTTTCGTCAAAATGATCATCTTCAACTGCCCATTGGTTTTGCCACATTAGGTCATATCGAATAAAAACACAATTTGAAGGAAGCTGCAATTTTAATATTTCTGATAGTTGTTCCAAAAACACACCGTGATTTTCAAAATCTGGCTCTAATTCTGGACCATACGGAACATAAGCATAACAAAGGTTTGCATCGATATATTTTATTAAAACTAAGATATCATCATTTACCGTTATTGATGAAGATGTGGAATTGTAAATTAAATCTTTTGAAACGGTTAATTCAAATCCGCAAGGTATAAACCCTTGTTTACTTTTTAATCGCCCCCAAAAGGTTGTTTGTGGTAGAATATTTGTCGGTCTAATTTCTTCAATTTCTTTCTTCTCTAAACTACAAATCATTAATATCTAATTTTTTGCAAAAATAAAAAAAAATCATTTTTATATAAAATTATAGGCGTATTAAATTGAAGTTTAAAACAAATATCATGGTATATTTTAGTTATCATTGTTGGTGTTTTTGATAAAAATTCTAGCAACCTATTATTTAGTGCGTTTCTCTATTTTTATATGAATGCAATTAATAATTATTAATTATTAATTAATAATTATCATACTTCATTATCTTTGTTTTTATGAACGAAAACTTAAATCCTGAAAAAAAATCTGCTTCACCTGAAGATTTGGACGTTGAAAAAAAGTTGCGTCCTTTATCATTTGATGATTTTACGGGTCAGGAACAGGTTATAGACAATCTTAAGATTTTTGTAAAAGCGGCCAATTTAAGAAACGAAGCTTTGGACCACACCTTATTTCATGGACCTCCTGGACTTGGTAAAACTACTTTGGCCCATATATTAGCGAATGAATTAAATGTTGGACTTAAAATTACTTCAGGTCCTGTATTGGATAAACCAGGAGATTTAGCGGGATTGCTCACCAACTTAAGCGAACGCGATGTATTATTTATTGATGAAATTCATCGATTAAGTCCAATTGTGGAAGAGTATTTATATTCGGCCATGGAAGATTATCGCATTGATATTATGATTGAATCTGGACCTAACGCCCGCACAGTTCAAATAGATTTAGAACCTTTCACTTTAATTGGGGCAACTACGCGTTCTGGTTTGTTAACGGCACCAATGCGAGCACGTTTTGGAATTAGTAGCCGTTTACAATATTATAATACTGAATTACTGACAACCATTGTACAACGCAGCGCAACTATTTTAAAAGTGCCTATTTCTATGGAATCAGCCATCGAAATAGCAGGAAGAAGCAGGGGTACGCCAAGAATTGCGAATGCCCTGTTAAGAAGAGTCCGTGATTTTGCCCAAATTAAAGGAAACGGAAAAATTAGTATTGAAATTGCTAGATATGCACTAAACGCATTAAATGTTGATGCGCATGGCTTGGATGAAATGGATAATAAAATACTGACCACAATCATTGATAAGTTCAAAGGTGGCCCTGTTGGAATTAGCACCATTGCAACGGCTGTTGGTGAAAATACCGAAACCATTGAAGAAGTTTACGAACCATTTTTGATTCAGGAAGGCTTTATCATGCGAACACCACGCGGACGAGAAGTAACAGAACTTGCCTACAAACATTTAGGGAAAATTAAAGGAAATATTCAAGGAGATTTATTTTAGTTTTTATTGTGATGTTCATCACAAAACTAAAAATTGTTCACACTACTTTTGATTGAGTAAAAATTCGAATCTTATTGGCTATGGATTTAAAAAAAATATTTCCTTTTTTAATTTGGCTACCCTTAGTAAAAAGCACTTGGAAAGATGATTTAATTGCGGGAATTACAGGAACTGTTATTGTAATTCCACAAGCAGTAGCTTTCGCATTAATAGCTGGTATGCCACCAGTTTACGGATTTTATATTGCAATGATAGCTCCAATTATTGCGGCACTTTGGGGATCTTCATATCATTTAATATCAGGTCCTACAACAACAAGCTCAATAGTTGTTTTTGCTATTATCACAAAGTATTATCACCCAGAAAATGAAATAGATTTATATATTTCTATGACCATTGTTTTATCATTTATGGCTGGAGTTATTAAGTTATTAATGGGGATTTTTAAAATGGGTAAACTTGTTGATTTTGTTTCAAACTCCGTTGTAATTGGTTTTACTGCTGGTGCTGGAATTTTAATTGCATTTAAACAGCTAAAACATGTTTTTGGAATAAATGTACCACAAGGTTCCAAGATATATGAAGTTGTAAATTATTTAGTTTTACATATTAAAGAAACCAATTTTTATGCTTTAATTGTCGCCTTAGCAACACTTATAATAGCGATACTAATAAAAAAATTCGTAAAGAAAATTGCAAGATTTAACTTACTCATTGCAATGGTTTTAGGAACTTTTCTTGCTATTTATTTGGGTGGAGAACATTCAGGTATTCAAACAGTTGGTTCTATTCCAGGCCATTTGCCTTCTTTTAAAATTCCGGATTTCAGTTTCGATTGGATGCAAAAATTATTTCCTGGGGCAATTGTTTTAGCACTTTTGGGGTTGGTTGAAGCGATTTCAATTTCAAGAGCTGTTGCTTTACATTCTCATCAAAAATTAAACAATAACCAGGAATTTATTGGGCAAGGATTGTCAAATATAATACCTAGTTTTTTCTCTTGTTATGCAAGTTCAGGCTCTTTTACGCGTTCAGGTGTAAACTATCAAGCAGGAGCTAAAACACCTCTTTCTGCAATTATTGCAGGTCTGGGTTTAATTGTTGTTTTATTATTTGGAGCTAAATACGCTTCCTATTTACCTAAACCAGCAATGGGAGGAATTATTTTATTGGTGGGGTATAATTTAATTGATTTTAAACATATAAAACTAATTTATACAAGTAGTAAAAGAGAATTACTTGTATTTAGTTTAACTTTATTAGGGACTTTATTTTTACATTTAGAACAAGCTGTAATTTTAGGTATTGCGGTGTCATTAGTGTTTTATTTGGAACGAACTTCAAAACCGAATGTAGCTGAGTTAGGTTTAAATGAAGAAAAAAAATTCGTCAATATTATCAGAGATCCTTCGGTAGAAGAATGCCCACAAATAAAAGTGATACGTATTGATGGGTCACTTTATTTTGGTGCTGTTGAAGAGGTTTCAAATTTTTTCATGAGCATGTATGAAAAACACACCTATAAACATGTTTTAGTTTTATCAAATGGAATTAATTTTATTGATTTGGCAGGGGCTGAGTGGTTAACCCATGAAGTTAATAAATGGAAGGAAAGAGGTGGTGGAATTTATTTTGTGGGTTTAAAAATTATTAGTCAAGATGTTCTTAATAATGGAGGTTTTTCTGAAAATATAGGTTACGAAAATTTCTTTAAAGATAAAAATACCGCTATTTCTACAATTTATAAGAAATTAGATAGAAGTATATGTGATAATTGTACTATTAAAATTTTTAAAGAGTGTACAAATGAAATTAAGTCTTAAAGATATTTTTCCAATTTTAGAGTGGTTGCCCAATTATAAAAAAGAATTTTTTAAAAACGACTTGGGAGCAGGGTTGTCTGTTGGAATTATGTTAATACCACAGGGAATTGCTTATGCAATGATTGCAGGATTACCACCAATTTATGGATTGTATACCGCGATGATTCCTCAAATTGTTTATGCTATTTTTGGAACTTCTCGCCAGCTTGCAGTTGGACCTGTGGCCATGGACTCTCTTATTGTAGCTTCGGGAGTTGCTACTTTGGCAGAGATAGGCACGGAGCATTTTATTGAATTTGCAATACTTCTTGCCTTTATGATGGGTGTTTTACAGGTGATATTCGGGATTTTTAAATTGGGGTTTTTGGTTAATTTTTTATCAAGACCGGTTATTAGTGGATTCACTTCAGCAGCGGCTTTAATTATCGCTTTAAGTCAATTGAAACATTTGTTGGGAGTTGATATGCAGCGAAATAATAGAATACACAGCTTGATTTTTGAGGCGCTTCAACATATAAAAGATACCAATCTAGCAACCCTTTCTATCGGCATAATTTCTATACTAATTTTGGTTTTTTTTAAACGGTTTTCTAAAAGAATCCCAGCTGCATTGGTGGTAGTTGTACTAGGAATTTTATTCGTTAAATTTTTCAATTTGGATCAAATAGGTGTTAAAATTATTGGCGATATTCCAAGCGGATTACCGAATTTTATTGTTCCTTCTTTTGAAAAGCAAACACTTATTGATTTATTTCCAATTGCATTAACACTTTCCTTTATTGCTTTTTTAGAGGCAATATCCGTTGCCAAAGCGATTGAACTAAAGCACAATGATTATAAAGTGCGGCCGAACCAAGAGTTAATAGCCTTAGGAATGGGAAATATTGTGGGTTCATTTTTTCAGACTTATCCGGCAACTGGGGGTTTTTCTAGAACCGCGGTGAACAATCAGGCGGGAGCCAAAACACCAATGGCGGCTATAATTTCGGGATTCGTAGTCGGACTCACCTTATTGTTTTTTACGCCTGTTTTTTACTATTTGCCAGAGGCTGTGCTTGCCGCAATTATTGTAGTGGCGGTTTTTGGATTGTTAGATTTTAGGGTGCCAAAGCAATTGCTGAAATATTCAAAAAGGGAGCTAGTCATTTTAAACAGTACGCTTTTAATTACGGCAACTGTTGGCATAAAAGAAGGTATTTTTATTGGTGTCGTGCTGTCGCTCGGCATGTTAATTTATACAACAACCAAACCGCATATTGCAATTTTAGGGAGAATTCCCAACACGCATTTTTATAGGAACATTAAAAGGTTTGAAGGACTTCTTATTACTTCAGAAGCGCTTTTAATTGTACGTTTTGATGCTCAGTTGTTTTTTGCCAATGTGCAATATTTTAAAGATAAATTAGAATCATCTGTAACAAGAAAGGGAAATAAATTAAAATTAATAATTATAGATGGGGAAAGCATCAATAGTATAGACAGCTCTGGAGTGTATATGTTAAACGATGTGATTGCGAAGTATCGAAGCATAAATATTGATATCGCTTTTACCGGAATGAAAGGACCAGTGAGAGATGTGTTGGAGAAAAGTGGAATTATAAAAAAAATTGGTTATCAAAATTGCTTTTTGAGCATTCAAGAAGCTGTAGACGCTTTTGAAGAAAGGAAAAAAAATAAGGAGACAGAAATCAAATATTCTGATTATATAAAACAGACAAATAGGTAATATTTTTAAAATATCTTCTTTTACGTGATCAAGATTACAAATGAAAGATTGTTCATCTTGTAAATTTGAGAAACAAGAAATAATTTTAATTAAATATAAACCAATCGATTATGAAGTAAGCATACCTGAACTTGATGCAAATACCGATTAATAAATGCGAATTACACCTGCCTGGCAGGTATAACCGAATTAAAAAATTAGAATAACATGAAAGTAGAACAATTGTTTACAGGATGCTTGGCGGAAATGGCCTACTATATCCATTCCAATGGAGAAGCGGCCATTATTGATCCTTTAAGAGAAACGGAACCATATATTGAAATGGCAAAAGCTGATGGAGTTAAAATTAAATATGTGTTTTTAACCCACTTTCATGCCGATTTTGTTTCCGGTCAAGTTGATTTGGCTAAAAAAACAGGGGCAACCATTGTTTTTGGTCCAAATGCAAATCCTAATTATGAGATTCATCAGGGAAAAGACGGAGAAACTTTTAAAATAGGAGATATTACCCTTAAGTTATTACACACGCCAGGGCATACAATGGAATCATCTTCTTATTTGTTTATAGATAAGGAGGGTAATACCCCTTATGTATTTACAGGAGATTGTTTGTTTATTGGAGATGTGGGGAGACCAGATTTAGCCGTAAAATCGGAACTAACACAAGAAGATTTAGCGGGTCATTTATTTGATTCGTTGCGAAACAAAATAATGATTTTGCCAGATGATACAATTGTATATCCAAATCATGGAGCTGGCTCCGCTTGCGGAAAGAATATGAGTTCAGAAACTTTTGATACATTGGGAAATCAAAAGAAAACAAACTATGCTTTAAGAGCAGATATGACAAAAGATGAGTTTATTAAAGAGGTTACTGATGGTTTAAAACCGGCTCCGCAATACTTTGGGAACAATGTACGAATGAATAAAGGCGTTAATACAAGTATTGATGAAATATTGAAAAGAGGTGCCACCCCTATTGATGCTGATACTTTTAAAGAAATGAGTGAGCAGGAAGATATTTTAGTGATAGACACACGTACAAAAGAAATTTATGCTGAGGAAGGTACTGTTCCGGGAGCTTGGTATATTGGTGTTGAAGGTGGTTTTGCACCTTGGGTTGGTACATTGGTTAAGGATATCAATCAAAAAATAATTTTTATTGCTGAAGAAGGTAGAGAGCAGGAAGTTGTAATTCGTCTTTCTAGAGTTGGCTACGACAATACCCTAGGATATTTGCGTGGTGGTATTCATTCTTGGAAAGCTGCAGGTCATAAAGTTGATAAAATTGGTTCAATATCTGCAATTGAATTTGCCAATAAATTAAGGGAAGGAAGTATTGAAGTGGCGCTTGATGTTAGAAAAGAATCTGAATATCTTTCTGAACATGTTATAGGTGTTGAAGTTTTTCCATTAGATTTTATTCATTCAAATTTTGCTGAAATAAAACCGCAAAAGGAATATTTTTTACATTGTGCAACAGGCTATCGTTCACTAATCGCGGCATCAATTTTTCAGGCGAATGGTGTGAAAAAAGTAACAGACGTTAGAGGTGGTTTTAAAGACATTAAAGATACCGGTGTAAAACTAACCGATTATGTTTGTCCAACAACCTTATTGTAAATGTCCTTTTTAGCCCAATAAATATATTGAGTTAAAAATATTAGGTAAAAAGGGTAATCTTCACTTTGAAAAATAAAAAAATTAATCTTTTTTGTTCGGCATAAAATCAGCGATGGCTAAAGATCCAGCGCCGAAAACAAAAAATACGCAAAGTAAAAATAGAACGAGGGCTGCCAACTCAATAGATTGCCCGCCCATCATCAATTTGGTATGACCATACACAAAGAAAATAGCACTAAACAGTATCGGGATTTGAATGAATGCACTTAATCGTGTTAAAAAACCAACTGCCAGAAGAATACCTCCAAAAAGATGTGCAATTCCCACTAAAGAAACCCATACAAATAATTCCGGTTCTACGCCTAACTCGATTATAGAATCGGGGTTTGATAATATTAGCCAACCTCTTACGGCTAACGCAACTCCTAAAAAGATTCTTATTAAGCCATAGGCAATTCCTGTTTTGGAGTCTAGTGATGATGTGGAGGAGATAAACATATTCATAGTAATGGAATTAAAAAGGTTATATTCAAAGTTATAAAAAATAATTAAACAAATATTAATTTTTAATGAATACAATTAACGAATAGATAATTTACTAAATACCTTTTTTATTATGTAGCAGTAATTTTGGTTACTGCTAAAATTTAATTGTAACTTTACTTTTATAAAAAAATCAAAATCGAATGAAAACTATATTAAAACTAACACTTTTGGTACTTATGACTGTTTTAGGAATGAGTTGCAATACCAAATCTCAGTCTCAATCTGATGCAATTAAGGTTCTTACACCAACTGAATTTAAAGAAAAGGCGGCAAATAAAATAATTATTGATATTAGAACACCTCAGGAATTTAGTCAGGGACATATTGAAGGCGCCATAAATATCAATTATTATGACAGTAATTTTATAGATCAAATTGCAAAATATGACAAAAACCAACCACTTTTTATTTATTGCAGATCGGGAAACAGAACATCACCTGCTTCAAAAAAAATAGCAGATTTTGGATTTACGCAAATATATGATTTGGAAGGAGGAATTTTATATTGGTTAAAAAATAATAATGAAACAGTAAAATAGCACTTATGAAAAACTTGTTGATAATTTTAGTTTTTATGGCAATGCTGTCTTGTGGCAATTCACTTACAGATAAAGAAAAACAAGAATATACCAATAAAGGTAAGGAAATTGCACAAAATTCATTTAAAGCCTTAAGTGAAAAATTAACGGAGCAAATGAAATTGGGCGGGCCCGCTCAAGCTGTGACATTTTGTAATGTTGAGGCCATACCGCTTACCCAACAATTGTCTGATAAATATGAGGTAACAATAAAAAGAACTTCTGACAAATTGCGAAATTCTGCAAATAAACCTTCAGAAAGAGAATTGGAAATTATCAATACATACCATCAATTAATTTCATCAAAACAAGTGGCTAAGCCAATTGTAGAAGTAAATAACAATAATAATAAGCATTTTTATGCTCCAATTATTATGAAAGCAAATTGTTTGGCTTGCCATGGAAAAGTTGAAGAATTTATGGCTGTGAAAACAGATTCAATCATCAAGTCGCTTTATCCTAATGACATGGCGATAGGGTATAATGAAGGTGATTTAAGAGGAATTTGGAGTATAGAATTTAAAAAATAATCATTATGGCAAAAGTTATTGTTTTAGGAGCTGGAATTTCTGGACATACAGCAGTTTCTTATTTAAGCAGAGCCCTTCGAGGCAAACATGAAGTTGTTATGGTTTCGCCTAACAGCAATTTTCAGTGGGTCCCTTCAAATATTTGGGTTGGTGTTGGGCTAATGACACCAGAACAAGTTAAGTTCGCATTGGCACCAGTTTATAAAAAATTAGGTGTTATCTACAAACAAGCCTTAGCAGTATCAATAAATCCTGAAGGTGATGCTGAACATGAAAAAGGATTTGTCACCATAAAATACGTATCGGAAAACGAGAAAGGAAATGAAGAAAAAGTCACTTATGACTATCTCATAAATGCTACCGGACCCAAACTTAATTTTGAAGCTACCGAAGGTTTGGGGCCACATAAATTTACCGAATCAGTTTGTACATACGACCATGCTTCGCATTCTTGGGCAAAACTTCAAGAGTCCTTTAAGAAGATGGAAAATGGCGAAAAACAAACTTTTCTGGTTGGTACGGGCCATCCAATGGCCACATGTCAAGGCGCCGCATTTGAATATATTTTAAACGTTGCTTTTGAAATTAGAAAAAGAAAATTATTGCATTTGGCCGAATTATGGTGGATTACGAACGAATTTGAATTGGGCGATTTTGGTATGGGAGGCGCTTATATTAAAAGAAATGGCTACATAACACCAACCAAAATATTTACAGAATCTATTTTAAAAGAATATGGCGTAAATTGGATAAAAAGAGCCGGAATCACGAAAGTTGAAAAAGGCAAAGTTTTTTATGAAGATTTAGAAGGGGAATATCATACAAAAGAATTTGATTTTGCCATGTTAATTCCGGGTTTTGCGGGCGCAGGAATGAAAGCTTACAATAAAGAAAATGAAGATATAAGCTCAGAAATGTTTGTTGCAAACGGCATGATGAAAGTTGATGCGGATTATACGCCAAAAAAATATGAAGATTGGAGTGCGGACGATTGGCCATTAACCTATCAAAGCGTAAAATATGAAAATATTTACGCTGCTGGCATTGCTTTTGCACCGCCGCACGGAATGTCCAAACCCATGGAAAGCCCTAACGGAACAAAAATATTTCCAACGCCGCCAAGAACCGGAATGCCTTCGGGAGTGATTGGTAAAATAGTGGCGCAAAACATAATTTATGCTTTGAAAAATGGAAAAATGGAACATAAACACAAAGCATCTATGGCGAAAATGGGCGCAGCTTGCATTGTGTCAGCAGGATATGGCATATTTAAAGGTCAAGCCGCTGTTATGACCGTAAATCCAATTGTTCCCGATTGGGAAAAATATCCAAAATGGGGAAGAAATATTAATGATACTGTTGGCGTTATTGGCTTAGCAGGACATTGGATGAAATTATTTATGCATTATATGTTTTTATACAAAGCAAAAGCAAAACCATTTTGGTGGCTGATACCTGAATAGTTAATTAAAAAAATACAACCATGAAAAATAGCGAAGTAAAAACAGTGCCGTACGGCAATATGTCTTTTGCCACAGAACCAACAAAACTAGTGAAGTTCATGAGGGTTTGTTTTATTATCCAACTTTTTAATTTTTTTAAATTAAATTTAAAAGTGATGAAAATTGTTGTAGGAGGGCATTCTTAATAATATAATAATGTAATTTTACAAAAAATTAAAAAGATAAAAATGACCGTAATTGAAATTTTAAATTTAAAATGTGGCGGATGTGCCAATACCATAAAAAAAGGAATTAATACTATTGAAGGAATAAATGAAGTTTCTATCGACTTAAATACTTCTGAAGTAACGATAGATACAACAGATGAATTTGTTATTCAGCTAGTTAAAGAAAAATTATCCAGCATGGGATATCCTGAAATTGGTGATGCCAACACAGTTTTGCACAAAGCAAAGTCATTTGTAAGTTGTGCAACCGGAAGAATGACTTCAGAAGCATAATTGAAATAAATTAAAAACCCGAAAATTTAATTTTCGGGTTTTTTTATAAATAATTTAGAACTTTAATGTAGCCCCAACTAAAAAGTTTCTTGTGGCTTGCGGATAATAACCAGCACCATCTAAAGTAACCGTTTGTCCGGGAACCGACCAAGTATCATCATAAGTGTAATAATAACCGTTTGAAATATATTCGACATTTAGAATATTATTTACCAGAGCATTTAACACAATCGACTTGACCACTTTTTTCGGAATTATTTCATAAGAAATATTAAAATCGTTTACAAAATAGCTTTCCAGTTTTGAGTTTGCATTGTCAATATTTCCCATATATTGTTCGCCAACATATTTGGATAATAGGGACATTTGTATTTTAGTATTTGGTTGAAATACAAAAGCATTTGCCGCAATTAAATTGGGAGAAAATGCAATATCCGTATTTCCTAAATTAACCAATTCTCCATTCCAAGTGCTTAAAAAATCAACATTTTTATTGCTGCTAATGGCAATATTTGGCTGTATTGAAAATTTATCGGTCAATTTTATTTGCGCATCTATTTCCAAACCAAGGCGGTAACTTTTTCCACTGGTGGCTCTTATTGGAGCTCCAGTATCATCAATGGCTCCCGTTAAAACCAGTTGGTCTTTATAATACATATAATAAACATTGCTATTTACTTTTACGGTTTCATTTTTAAAACGCCATCCCAATTCAAAATCATTTAATTTTTCTGAAGTGTAAATGCCATTTTCAAAATCGTTGCGATTGGGTTCTCTATTGGCTTTTGCATAAGATAAATAGTAACTGTTATTAGTGTTTGCTTCAAAAGTCAATCCAGCCTTCGGATTAAAAAACGAATAGTTTTCATCAACATTTATAGGCGTTCTGTCAGAGGTCAATCCATTTGTGTCAAATTTCACAAATCGACCTTGTAAATCGGTGAACAATGTCCAGGAATCACTCAAATTATAAGTTAATTTTCCAAAAATATTGGCATCCTTTTTTTTGGTTTTAGAATCGTAATAATGATCTCCTATTTCAGAATTACTGGCAAATTCAGCCCAAATAATTTCCCCAAAATGATTTCCAATATAGTTGCTGTAGGAGGTTCCAAAAATGAATTCAATTCCTTCGTTTTTATAGGTGGCATTGGCATTTACCACATAAAAATCGTTGTCCAGCCAGCGTCTTCTAATCAAATCGGTTTTATCAATTGTTTCGCCGCCAATCGTAATTGGAGTCAATAAATAATCTTCAAAATCTTGATCGGATTTAAATTGTTCAAAATAACCGCTGCCTTTGGTGTAGTTTAAACCAATATTTGTGGACCAGTTTTCAGATAATTTTTGATTCCAATGCAACTGATAATGATCTTGTTGGTAATTGTCGATTTCATTTTCGTAGGAATACGGATTGTAAGTCCTGCCCAAAGTTTCCATTTCTTCTTTGGTAACGCCTTCCCAAGCCTGATACGTTTTTTCATGACCACCAAAAGTCAAGGCTTTAATTAAGGTATTATCATCAACATAAGTGGCTTGTAAGAAGTAAGATTTTAAATCGGACCAGGCACGGTCAATATAGCCATCTGAATCTATTTTTGAAAATCTCCCCGCAAATTCAACATGGTCATTTATTTTCCCTGTGCTAAATTTTACGGTATGTTTTCTGGTGTTATAAGAACCAAATGAACTGCTGATTTCTCCATACCCGTTTTCAGATACAGCATCGGTTAGTAAGTTTAAACTCGCTCCAAAAGCGCCTGAGCCATTGGTGGAAGTTCCCACACCGCGTTGCAATTGCATGCTTTCTGTTGATGAAGTGAAATCGGGCATATTTACCCAAAAAGTGCCCTGACTTTCAGCATCGTTATAAGGAATTCCGTTAACAGTAACATTAACCCGAGTCGCATCGCTGCCGCGAACTCTTATGCCGGTATAACCAATTCCTGCGCCAGCATCTGATGTGGTAACTACCGAAGGCAAATAATTTAACAACACAGGAATGTCTTGCCCTAAATTGCGTTTTTCCAAATCTCTTTTGGTGATGTTGCTGTGTGTAACTGGCGATGTCGCTTTTACGCGAACTGCCGCAACAATCACTTCTTCTAAATTCATAAAACGGTCAGACAGGTCAATCGAAATAAAAGTATCTTCAGTTAAGATAACTTTAACTTCCTTCGGATTGCTGAGTGCGCTTACCAATAAGGTGTAGGTTCCTTTTTTTAAGGACAATGAAAATGTACCGTCAGCATTGGTGGTTGCGCCTTTGTTGCTTTCTTTTACCACAATGTTTACATCGGGAAATGGTTTTAATCCGTCCGTTACTTTGCCCGAAAGCGTAAAAAGTTCTTGTGAATTTACATTAAAAGAAAATGCGATGGTTAAAAAAGCCAATGCCAATTTCACTTTTTTTAATGTCATTTTTAAATTTTGTTTCATTTTTTTTAAAATAAAACGATTTAAAAAGAGGTAATTAATCGATGTTATGAATAATTAATTTTTTGTCCATGGCGATTTTTTTCGCTTGACGTCCCTTAACAGCATTACCTGTTCAGGTTCAATGGGTTTGATCTCAGCCGTTTTAGGCACCCCTTTTGAGATGGGGCAAATGTACTTATTAATTGTTGATTACAAAAAAAATTCAGACAATTAGTTTAGCAAATTTCATTAAATTTAGCGTATTTTTATAAAATAGAATAAGTAAAAAAAACCAAATTCTAATATGAACATTAAAATAAAATAATCGCTATTTTGGCGTTACCACAAGGGTCAGACTTTCCGTTACATTCTGTTGAATATATTGCCTGTCAGGCACATGCGGGCATCACAAACTCGCAATGACAGAATTTTCACTTCAAACATAGTTCACTGAACTCCAAAACAAGATAAAATAAGTGAAGTAATCCTTAACCGCAAAAAGTGGCACTAATTAGAATTTAGCTGAAAAAGAAATTATAAGAAATTATAAGAAATTAAATAGAAATCAATGAGTATTTACCGAAAAATTGAAGAGTCGCAAACATTACTGATCAATAATCAATCAAAAAACCTTGAAGGGCTTCAAAAAAAGGTTTTTAAATTTGGATTTGGGCAATCCCCATTTTTGCCTCCGGTTCAAGTTCTGGAAGCATTAAAGGCAAATGTTCATCGCAAAGAGTATGGTTCTGTACAAGGTGATCCTGAACTGAGACAGCTTATTTCTGATTTTCATCTTAAGGTGAACGGATTGAAAGTGGCTGCCGATAACGTGATGATAGCGCCAGGTTCTAAAATTCTGATTTATACGATATTGTTGAGTTTTAAGAAAGCTGATGTTTTTATTCCTGCGCCCGCTTGGGTTTCTTATGCGCCACAGGCTAAATTGGCGGGACATAACATTATTCCTGTTGGAACTTCTTTTGCCAAACGGTGGAGGGTAAGTCCCGAATCTATGGAAAACGCCTTTGCCAAAAAGAAACATGAAGTTTCTATAATGATCTTAAATTATCCCGGAAATCCTGACGGACTTACTTATTCAAAATCTGAATTGGAACAAATTGCAAAGAAAGCCCGCGAATTGGATATTTTAGTTATTGCTGATGAAATTTACGGCTTACTTACTCATAATCAGACGCATTATTCTTTTGCGAATTTTTATCCCGAAAAAACAATTACCACAACAGGTTTGTCAAAATGGTGTGGAGCAGGCGGCTGGAGACTAGGAGTTGCATTGCTTTATGAAGGAATTGAGGATGAATTTAAAAAAGCGCTCATCGGAATTGCTTCTGAAACCTATTCCTGTGCAGCAACGCCAATTCAAATGGCGGCTAAAGTTGCTTATGGAAATGTTGATAACGCATTGGAATTTTCGAGGCGACAATGTCATATTTTAGCCGAAGTAGGCAATTATTGTTATCATGAATTGGTTCTGTCTGGTGTTAAATTGTACGCTCCTGAAGGCGGATTTTATTTATTCCCCGATTTTTCAGATTATATTGAAAAACTAAATAAAGCTGGAATATACACTTCCAGTGATTTATGCGAGCGGATTTTGTCTGAAACAGGCGTTGCGTTATTGCCGGGTTCTGCCTTTGGAATGGAAGAAAATCAATTTACCGCCCGATTGTCTTATGTAGATTTTGAGGATCCTCTTCAAAAAACGGATTTTAAATTGGAGAGAGATTGCCCAAAGATGATTGAAGGTATTCAGGCATTAAAAAATTGGCTGACGTTATTATAATTCTGATAAAATTAAAATAGCTGTCAATATTAAAATTCAGGTTTTTTTCTGAATACTTTTTTGAAGGCTTGTTTTTTCTTTTTCTCTAACCGTTTATGAACACTCGATTTGCTTGGTTTTGTTGCTTTTCTTGGTTTTTGGACAATTAATCCATCAGAAATTAGTTTTAAAAATCGGTCAATGACGATTTCTTTATTTTTGTGCTGGCTTCGGCTTTCATCGCATTGTAGCAGCAAAATGTTTTCTTTGGTAAGTTTGTTTTTCAGTTTTTGAATTAGCAATGTTTTTTCTTCCTCAGTTAAACTTTCTGAATTTTCCAAATCGAAGGTCAGTTCTATTTTTGAAGAAACTTTGTTCACATGCTGTCCGCCTGCACCGCTGCTTCGCACTGCTTTAAATTTCAATTCCTTTATCATCAATTCGGTATTCATTCGCATTGTTTTCCTAAAAATCGACATAAATTCGACTTTGATTTTAAAATTTTATCAATTTCTATAATGGCAATTTCAAGTCTGTCTTTTTTAGCACCTTTCAACAAAACATAAGGTCGATTATATTTTTTTAATACATTTTCAAAAGCGTCGAACATTTCCTCGCGTTGCTCAGGGCGATCTCTTATATCATCTTTTTTCCAAGGTGCATCAATATAGGTTAATAAATATAAATCGTATGTATTTAGTGTGGCAGCTTTTTCTAAATCAGGATGCACATGACCACCATAAAATTCTTCAGAATAAACTTTTGTTTCCAACAAATCGGTATCACAAATCAAAATCCTGTCAGCTTTTAGAGCCAATTCATTTTCTAGTTTCATTTGTCCTTCAGCAATGGGCAATAAATCAGATAGTTCACAAATTTTCCGCTCATTATTCCACTTGTTTTGCAAATATTCCCGCGCATATTCTGGTGCCCAAACCGTGTTGTAATGGCGCGCCAGCAGTTTAGAAAGTGTTGTTTTTCCTGAGCTTTCTGGACCAAAAAGCACCACTTTTACAATATTTATGTTTGTTTGCTTAAGTTTTTCTTCCATGCGTTGTATCCTTGAAAAGCCAAAATTAAAAAGATGGCATATTGAATGCCTGTAAAACCGTATCCTTTAACAAAATATAACGGAATTGAAACCAAATCCCCAACAATCCAAAGTGTCCAGTTTTCTAATTTTTTATTGGCCATTAACCACATTGCGGCAAAAAAGATTCCTGTGGTAAATGTATCTAAAAATGGTGTAATTTTCCTGAAATCTTCTAAATTTCCAGAAGTTAAATTGGTATAGGCATAATTAACGCTTTCGGTAAAGTTCAAGTGATTTGGCATCACATCATAATACCTGTAAACGGCAATCACAAAAATGGAGGTGAATAAAAAGATGCCAAAAGTTTTTAGTTTGTCGCTTGTATTTGTTCTTGAAATTGGTAAATGGTGTTGTTTGTCATCAACAATTCTGCTCCACATATACCAACCATAAATACTCATTAATGTGTAGTAAATATTGATAATTAAATCACCGTATAAAGCCCATTGAGACAATAAATACACATACAATGCGGTGCTAATGATGCCCGTAGGAAACACCAAGATATTTTCTTTTTTGGCATAAAACACACTCATTACCCCAAAAATGGCGGCAATTAATTCGAGAAAAATATTTAAGCTGCTTGCTAATTGATAGGGTTCGGTAAAAAAGTTAAGAACATCATTCATAGGCTAAAATTTGAACGTATTGTTATTTTCAAAGGCAGTGCCAACAACCACCAAGTCAGCGCCATTTTTATATGCCTTGTTTAGCTGTTCTTTTGTTTTAATGCCGCCGCCAACAATAAGTGGAATGGCAATATGTTTTTTTACTGCTGAAATTAATCGGGAATTTACAGGGACTTTTGCGCCGCTTCCAGCTTCTAAATAAATTAATTGTTTGCCTTTGTACATTCCTGCAATTGCTGTGGCTACTGCTAATTCAACATTTTCTTGTGAAATCGGTTTTGTGTCACTCACTTTCAAAACGGATGATTTTGTGCCGCCATCAATTAAGATATAACCTGTCGGAATAATTTCTAAGGTTGAATTTTTTAAAAATGGTACAGATTTTATCTGTTGTTCAATTAAATATTCCGGATTTCTGCCCGATAGCAATGATAAAAACAACAAGGCATCTGCATGATTGGTGAGTTGAGAAAAATCTCCTGGAAAAAGGATTACAGGTAATTTGGTATGCTTTTTAAGTGTTTCCACAAACAAATCGGTGACGTCATTTTCAACAAAACTTCCTCCAACAAAAATGAAATTTGCTTTTAACTTCTCTATTTTTGAAGTGATTTCTGCCAGTTTTTCTATTGATGTCTTATCGGGATCCAATAAAATAGCCAACAATTTCTCTCCTTTTATGGAAGCTTTTTGAATAAATTCTAGGATGGTTTTATTCATTTTCTGAAGTGTCTAAAGCGTAAACCAAAGTAAATCCGTCAATTTGTTCAAACCCAATATCATAATTTTTATTCCAGCCTTCCACTTTTATATAACCTGTAGTTTTTTTATCGTCAATTTGAAATGAATTGATATCAATATCATTTTTAAAGGTCAGTCCTCCAAAGGGATAAATTTTATACAAAGATTCTTTTGCACCCCAAATTACGGTCAATTGCTCAATATAATCATCATCTTTATGAATGAATCCTTTTTCAAAATTTACAAATCGGTGTTGGATGATTTTAATCTTCTCCCTATTTTTTTCAATATCAATTCCAATGGGGGCGTCGCTGATTGCAATGGCCGAAAAAGTAAAGGAATGGGTTATGGAAATGTGTTTGCCGTCGGTTAAATGCGGTTTGCCATTACTGTTATAGAATAAATTAGAATCAGAATAACCCGCGTGTTTTAGCAAATGCCGGACACTTAAAAATCCGCGTTGGTGAAGTTCGGATTTCATTGAGGCTAACCTTTTTTCGCTTTTTTCTGTCAATGGCATAATTTCAGACAAGTCACTTAATGACTCCTCAATTTTCCACACATAAATAGTAGTATGTTTGTTTGGTTTTATAGTTTTGAATAAAGGCATTTATAATTTAAAAGGTATTTTGTACTTTTGCAAATTCCTAGACAACTTGTTTTTGGTTGTTTAAAATAAAAAACAAATTTAATAAATATGAGTACATCAACATCAACTTACGTTAAATATAAAGTAAAAGACATCAATCTTGCTGAATGGGGACGCAAAGAAATTCAATTGGCAGAAGCAGAAATGCCGGGACTAATGAGTTTAAGAGAGGAATTTAAAGGCAAAAGTCCTTTAAAAGGTGCTAGAATTGCGGGTTGTTTGCATATGACAATCCAAACAGCAGTTTTAATAGAAACTTTAGTTGATTTGGGTGCTGAGGTAACTTGGAGCTCTTGCAATATATTTTCAACACAAGATCAGGCTGCCGCTGCAATTGCCGCTGCCGGAGTTTCTGTTTACGCTTGGAAAGGTTTGAGTGAAGCAGAATTTGACTGGTGTATTGAACAAACATTATTTTTTGGAGAAGACAAAAAACCATTGAACTTAATTTTAGATGATGGTGGCGATTTAACCAATATGGTGTTGGATAGATATCCTGAATTGGCTGCAGGAATTAATGGATTGTCAGAAGAAACTACTACAGGCGTTCATCGTTTATATGATAGGGTGAAAGCGGGGACATTGCCTATGCCTGCAATTAATGTAAACGATTCTGTAACCAAATCAAAATTTGACAATAAATATGGATGTAGAGAAAGTGCAGTAGATGCCATTCGAAGAGCGACAGATTTAATGTTGGCAGGAAAAAGAGTGGTGGTTTGCGGTTATGGAGATGTTGGGAAAGGAACAGCGGCTTCTTTTAAAGGTGCAGGTTCTATCGTAACAATTACTGAAATTGACCCTATTTGTGCGTTGCAGGCTGCTATGGACGGATTTGAAGTGAAAAAATTAGATACTGTTGTTGGAAATGCAGATATAGTGATTACCACAACAGGAAATAAAGATATCGTTCAATCTCGTCATTTTGAAAAAATGAAAGATAAAACAGTGGTTTGTAACATTGGACATTTTGATAATGAATTGGATATGGCCTGGTTGAATAAAAATTATGGACATACCAAAGTTGAAATCAAACCTCAAGTAGATAAATATACAATTGGAGAAAATGAGATTTTGATTTTAGCAGAAGGTCGTTTGGTAAATTTAGGTTGTGCAACCGGACACCCAAGTTTTGTAATGAGCAATTCATTTACAAATCAAACCTTGGCACAATTGGAATTGTGGAACAATAAAGAAGCTTATAAAAATGAAGTATATATGTTGCCTAAACATTTAGATGAAAAAGTGGCGCGTTTGCATTTGGCTAAAATTGGCGTTGAATTGGAAACTTTGCGTGAAGACCAAGCAAAATATATTGGTGTAAATGTAGAAGGGCCTTATAAACCTGATTATTATAGATACTAATTAAAAAACCTCTCAAATTCTGAGAGGTTTTTTTTGCGATTATCAATAATTAACAAAAATGATGTTCTTCTTTTTCCTGTGTCAATATTAAGGCACAAATTAATCATGTGTAAGGGGAAATAGCACTTTAAAATAGGGGAAATATCCCTTATTTTTATTTTTTGTTGTTTTAAAATATTGTCAGGTGATGTTTAAATTTTACCCCAACCAGCCCTCTCTGTCTAAACTTCTATATTGAATAGCTTCAGAAATGTGCGCTGTAGAAATCTCCGCAACACCTTCTAAATCTGCTATTGTTCTTGAAACTTTTAAAATCCGGTCGTAGGCTCTGGCTGATAAACTTAAGCGTTCCATCGCATTTTTAAGTAAGACACTGCATTCTGGAGCTAGTTTGCAATATTTTTTGATTTGTTTTACATTCATTTGTGCATTGTGATGCACATTTCCATATTCAGCAAAACGATGGGTTTGTATTTCCCTTGCCTTGGTGACACGCTTTCTAATTTCGGTGCTTGGTTCACTTAATTGTTCTTCTGAGAGTTTTTCAAAAGGAACAGGATTCACTTCAATATGTATATCAATTCTATCCAATAATGGCCCCGAAATTTTACTTAAATAACGTTGCATTTCAAAAGGCGATGAGGTTTTAGGTGAATCGGGATCATTAAAATAACCGCTCGGAGAAGGATTCATACTTGCTACCAACATAAAACTGCTTGGATAAGATACAGAAAATTTTGCCCGTGAAATGGTGATTTCCCTATCTTCCAAAGGTTGGCGCATCACTTCTAAAACGGTGCGTTTAAATTCGGGTAATTCATCCAGAAACAATACACCATTATGCGCCAGGGAAATTTCTCCTGGTTGCGGATATTGCCCGCCGCCGACAAGGGCGATGTCAGAAATCGTATGATGCGGCGATCGAAACGGGCGTTGGCACATCAAGCCGCTTTCTTTTGTTTTTCCTACAACAGAATGTATTTTTGTGGTTTCCAAGGCCTCCTGCATGGTCATTGGAGGCAATATGGAAGCCAGCCTTTTGCTCAACATCGTTTTTCCGCTTCCCGGAGGTCCGATAAGAATAATATTATGACCGCCGGCCGCCGCAATTTCCATAGAACGTTTTACAGATTCCTGTCCTTTTACATCAGCAAAATCAAATTCGGGATTGTCCAAACTTTTGTTAAATTCGAATTGAACATCTATAATGGTTTGCTCCAACTCAGTTTTTCCATCAAAAAAATCAATGACTTCAGTAATATTTTCAACACCATATACTTTTAAATCACTGACAATCGCAGCTTCTTTTGCATTTTGTTTTGGTAGAATAAATCCTTTAAAATTTTCTTCCATCGCTTTAATGGCAATAGGTAAAGCGCCTTTAATGGGCTGTAGGCTTCCGTCTAATGAAAGTTCACCCATAATAATGTAGTCGCAAATTTTTTCTGTATTTATTTGGTTTGACGCCGCGAGGATTCCTATGGCTAAGGTAAGATCGTAAGCAGAGCCTTCCTTGCGCATATCTGCAGGTGCCATATTGATGGTGATTTTTTTGCCTGGAAAATGATATTTATTGTTTTTTAAGGCTGCGGAAATCCTGAAACTACTTTCTTTAATGGCATTGTCGGGCAGACCAACCAAATGGTATCCAATTCCTTTGTCAATATTAACCTCAACGGTAATATTGGTGGCCTCAACGCCAAAGACGGCGCTGCCATAAACTTTTTCTAGCATATTTTTTTAATTTTTATAAAAATAGAAAAAAAATCAATGCAATAAATTAATGGGGTGTCTTTTGTTTAAAATGGATGTAATAGGATTAATATTAATAGATAATGTAAAGATTAAAGACAATTTTAATGAGATTCTAAAAATAAAGTTTAAAAAAATTTGGAAAATTAAAATAAATAATTACATTTACTGACTGAGTGATTAGTCAATAATAAAATGAATACAGGAAACTTAAAAAAAGACAAGAAAAACGCCAAGCAACAAATTTTAAATGTTGCCTTAGAAATGTTTGCATCGCAAGGGTATCATAAGACCTCAACTGGAGCAATTTGCAAAGAAGCCGGTATATCTACGGGCTTGTTATTTTATCATTTCTCTTCTAAAGAGATTTTGTTAAATGCTATTGTAAAAATGATACTTTCAAAAATTGATCGGACTTTGGATTATCCAGAAAATGACGATCCTAAAAAGGTGTTGTCAACCATTATTGATGTGTTCTTTAATTCTTTACAAAATGACAGAAAATATTGGGATTTGTACATGTCTTTACTGTACCAACCTGATACAAAAGATCAAATTGGAAAAGGAGTTTTAGAACATTCAATTAAATACCGAAGAACTATTTTTCATTTGATGGAATCTTTGGGATCTACCAACCCAAAAGGAGATTCATTTGAGTTTGAAGTATTTCGTGTAGGTGTTTTTGCTTCGTATTTAGCCAATCATAACGAAGAATTGTTAAAGAAAGCTAAAGAAAAAATGAGATTAAAGTATTTAGAATGAATTATTAATTAACCAAACATTTATTATTATGAATCAAAAAATTTTAACTTTCCTGCTTATTTTTTTTATTTCAGGAGTGATTTTCGCACAAGGCGGAATTAAAGGAACGGTTGTGGATGAATCTGGAGCAGCTATTTCACAAGCCGAAGTTTTTATTAAAAGTACCAATCAAGGAACCATCACCAATAATAAAGGTGAGTTTGAACTTAATAATGTAAAAAATGGAACTTTCACTCTTTCTGTTATTTACATCGGTTATGTAACCGTTGAAAAAAATGTCACTATTAACAATAATGTAGTAAACCTAGGGATAATTACCTTAAATAGCAGCTATCAAGTATTTGAGGAAGTTGTTGTATCCGGGTCTCGAAAAATGGAAAAAATAACCCAAGCGCCAGTTACAATAAACGTAATTAGCGCAAGACAATTGGATAATTTTGCGGGTGATCCAAGCGAATTAATTGCTCAGCAAAAAGGAATTGACTTTATTAAAACTGGCGCATTTGTTAGTGGGTTTAATATTCGCGGATTTAATTCTGCATTTAATCCAAAAATGTTACAATTGGATGACAACCGTTTTTCTACACTTATTGCAACAGGTTTGCCATTTGGACCGCTTAGTTCAATCATAAAGGAAGATATTGAAAGGGTAGAGATTGTTTTAGGACCATCATCTGCTTTATATGGGCCAAATGCACACAACGGATTGGTAAATACCATAACAAAATCTCCTTGGAAATATGAAGGAACGGAAATTGTTTTAGGAGCTGGTTCTTATGATGCTTTGAGCGCTCGTTTTAGGCACGCCAAAATATTGAGTGAAAAATGGGCTTATAAAGTAACAGGAGGTTATGCCGAAGGAACTGATGTGAATTGGACAGACTCAGTATATGTATATAACCCAGCAGTAGCGAAACCTGAATTGGAACTCGACAGGAAATCAGAATTTTTAAAAGCAGAAGCGTCTGTTTACTACAAACCAACAACAGACAGTGAGGTGAAAGCTATTTACGGAACAAGTAAAAGTAGCTATTTGGCTGTAACAAATGTTGGAAGAAATCAAATTAAAGATTGGGGGATTCAATTTTTGCAAGGGACATATACTTCAAAACGCCTTTTTGCACAACTTTATAAAACTTGGAGTAATACGGATGATACTTATGCTATTACTACACGTACTGAAAATTATTGGAATTTAATTAAAGCAGGAAAAACGCATGAGGAAGCCTTAGTTGGCTCGTATGGAGGAATCAATCCGCCAATTTTTGTTGACAAATCAGACCGTCTAAATGCTGAAATTCAGTATAATAACAGCATTGGAGCTTTAGATTTTATAATTGGAGCACAATATCAAAAGGATAAAGCAGACAGTAGAGATACATATTTGATAGATGCTACTGGTCCTATAGAAATTGAACAAAAAGGATTATACGGACAATTGGAATATAAAATAGGGGAATCAGGCGTGAAATTAATTGCGGCAGCTCGTGGTGATGATCACGATTTATATGGATTCAATTTTATTCCAAAGGCTGGGATTACCTATACTGTAGATAAAGGAACTTGGAGATTTACGTACGGAAAAGGAATCGCCTCGCCTACAATTTTAAATTTAAGTGGTGATTTGTTCGGTGGAATTATTTTAGGTAATGGGGTAGGATTTACCCTGTCCGATGGCACTAAAATTAAGCCAGTGGAAGTAGAGACCATTCAAACTTTAGAATTGGGTTATAAGGGTTATTTATCAGAAGGTAAATTATTTGTGGATGCAAACGCCTACTATAATATGTCTGAAAATTTCTTAAGCCCACTTACCAATATTGTACCAACAGGATTGTCTGGCGGACCAGTGGTAACACACCGTGGAGACCAACCTATTGAAGAGTTAACGGCTGGTTTGGCGCCAGGATATTATGATGCTGGAGGCTATATTTTAACCTATTTAAATTTTGGAAAAGTTGATACTTATGGATTTGATCTTGGCTTAACCTATTACTTTAATGAGTATTACAACATGACACTTAATTATTCGTTTTTTGATTATAATATGGATAAAAATGATATGGCTAATGATGGTGATAGAAATGGCGTTGTTAACGTGTTGGATTTACCTATAAATACTCCAAAGAATAAAATTAGTTCTGCTTTTAACTTTTCCCGTAATAAATTTTATGGATCCTTATTATCTCGCTATATTCAAAAGTATGATTTCTTTTCAGGAAGAAATGTGGCTGCTAAAACCAATACCGATTTAATAATTGGAGGTGATCCTGTTGTTGAAGGACAACGTGTGGGGAAAAAATTTAATTACGGTCAGTTAGGCGGTTTCTTCTTAAGTGTAAATTTAGGCTATAAAATTAGCGACCATTTTTCTTTAGGTGCTTATATTAATAATATTTTAGATGCTAATAATTATGAGTTCGTGGCTTCACCACCAAGTGAAAGAACTTATGGTGCCGAATTGAAAATAAAATTATAATATTCCATTTATATTTGTTAATTAAGAACATCGGTTGTTTTTGCCGATGTTCTTTTCTAAAAACTTCACAATAACTTTATGACGCATCGCTTTGTAAAAGCCAATGGTATTTTACTTCATTATCTGGAGAAAAACAACAAACTTAAGCCAACCGTAATTTTGTTGCACGGGTTAAGCGCAAATGCCAATTCATTTGAGAGTTATATGAAGCTATTGAATAATTACAGCATAATTTCAGTTGATTTAAGAGGTAGAGGTTTAAGTGAAAAACCTAACAATGGTTATTCTATGCAGGAGCATTCAAAAGATATTATTGAATTAATGAATGCTTTAAAAATTGATAAAGCAATATTGGTAGGTCACTCTTTTGGAGGATTACTGAGTGTTTATTTGGCAGTGAATTTTCCTGAGCGTATATCAAAAATAATTTTGATTGATGTGGCTGCAAAAATGCATCCGGAAGTTAGAGAACTAGTAACACCTTCTGTTATGAGTCGACTAAAAAAAACTTGGAGTACGTATGATGAATACATTACAAATATGAAAAAAGCGCCTTTTTTACAAGGGCAATGGTTGCCAGAAATGGAATCCTTTTATAAAGCTGATTGCAAAGAAACTAATAATGGTATTGAGTCAAGATCAAATTTCAAGCACATTCAACAAGCAGTTGAGGCTGTTTTAAATCCTGATATTCATTGGGAAGAACTAATCACTCAAATTAAACAGCCTTCAATTGTTATAAATGGAACAGAACCTTTTGTGAATAATCAGGTGTTGGTTTCAAAACAACATGCAATGGAAACAGTTAATATGATGCAAAATTGCAGGTATGTTGCAGTGGTAGGAAACCACGTAACCATGTTATTTGGTGAAGGGGCGAAACAAACTGTTTCGGCAATTACAAAATTTATAAACTAAAAAAAATGACTTTAGCTTGGATACTTTTTACAATATATTTACTGGGAACTTCCTATTTAGGCTGGATTGGTTATAAAAAAACGGATGGATTTAGCAGTTTTGCCATAGGAAAAGGAGATATGTCTCCAATTGTTGTGGGAATTACCTTAGCCGCAAGCACTGCTTCAGCAGCAACTTTTATTATAAATCCCGGATTTATTTATGTTGATGGATTATCGGCATGGATAAATATGTTTTTAGGTACCTACTCTGGATTTATGATTATGCTTATTATTTTATCATTTAAGTTTAGGTCTATTGGTGAAAAAATGAAAGCACTAACTATTCCAGATTGGATTGGCAAACGCTATCAATCCAAAGGTTTTTCTTTGTATTTCGCCTTTATTAATTTATTGTCTTTTGCATTTGTAGTATTGTTGGTAGGCGGAATTTCTATAGTTATGCAAAAACTGCTTGGTGTAAATAACATAACAGCACTATTAATTACGTTAATATTTGTTACAGGTTATGTTTTTTTGGGCGGAACTTATGCCCACGTTTATACCAATATGTTTCAAGGAATTTTAATGATTATAGCATCGGTAGCAATCTTATGGACTGGAATTGAGCTGATAATGGAAACCCATAATCCCGGATTTTGGGAGCTAATTTCACAGGAAGATGCTAACTTACTAAAACTTATAAATCCTGAAGGGAAATTGTTTAACGATTTTTTCTCAACCTATATTGCAGGATTATTTATCGGAGCGGCCTTGGTGTGTCAGCCTCATATTTTGACAAAAGCTTTGTATGTAAAAACAAATAAGGATGTACGAAATTATATTATTGTAGTTGGTATTGTACTTATGATATTTCTATTGTTGGTTTCTGCTGGTTTCTTTGCGCATGTTGTTGTTGACCCAGCGCAGTTAATAGATGCTTCAACAGGAGAGTTTAGGCAAGATTTGGTAATGACGGTTTATTTAATGAATGTTTTTCCCGATTGGAGTTTTACATTGGTAAGCATCGTGATGTTAGCTGCTGCTATGTCAACTTTGGATGGTTTGCTAGTGAGTATTTCCACAATTACAGCCAATGATTTAGTTATCAATTTAATTGATAAATTCAGTAAAAATAAAATGCCGGAAGAACAAAAAATGAAATTGGCATTTAGGGCAAGTCATGTGGTACTTGTGGTAATAGCAGTTTTGGTTTTTGTGGTTAACATAAATCCGCCGAAATTACTAGGTATTTATGGTCAGGTTGGTGTTTACGGATTGGTTTTGGCAACTTTAGCACCTTTATTGGTTGGTGTTTTGCTAAAAAATTCTCCTATAAAACTGGTGTGGGCAGCCTCAATTCTTGCTGTAACCATTCACTTTGTTTTATACTTTTTTGGAAATGAATTATTTCCAGACTTTGGGTTTACGTATGCAAATCCTTCTGTAACAGCCACCCTGTCAATTATTATCGTTATTTTCCCTACTTTAGTAATAGCTTGGTTAATTAACAAAAAAATATTAAAAAATGAATAAAAATGTTCACATTATCGGCGCTTATAACACAAAATTCGGCAATCTTAAAGAAGAAACCATTTATAGTTTGTATGAAGAAGCCGCCAAAGGCGCCATTAAAGATGCAGGTATTGATATTACGGAAATAGATGCGGTTTTTGTTGGTAATTATAGCGGTGGAAGCTTTAACAATCAGGAACATATTGCGCCTTATGGCGTAAATATTTTGCCTGAACTTCGCTTTAAGCCAATGTACAGAGCTGAAAATGCTTGTGCTTCGGGCACTTCTGCCGTTCATATGGCCGAAATGGCCATCAAATCGGGAAAAGCAAAAAAAGTGTTGGTGGTTGGTGTAGAAAAGATGAATTCTTTAGATACTAAAAATACGTCACTTGCCCTTGCAAAAGCCTCTTACTGGGAAAAAGAAGGTGCTTTGGGCTATACATTTCCTGGTTTATTTGCCGAATATGGAAAAGGATGGATGAGCCATTATGGCTATTCGTTGGAACAATTACAAGAATATTTAGCAGAAATAGCGTCAAAAGCATATCATTTTGGAAGTCAGAATCCTTTAGCGCATTTGCAAAAAGCACGCAGTAAAGAAGAACTTTTAAATTTACCAGAAGAAAAAAATCCAATGATTGCTTATCCATTGCGTTTGCACGATTGTTCGTTGATTTCCGATGGAGCAGCAGCCGTAATTTTATCGGCGGAAAAAACAAATAATTCAGTAGAAATAGTTACGACAAGTGCGGCGAGTGATTATTTAAATATAGTAGATAGCAAAAGAAATAATTATTTTCTTGACGGCGCTGCTGAAGCAACAAAAAGAGCTTTTCAACAGGCTAAAATGACGATTGATGATATTCAAATTGCTGAGGTTCACGATTGTTTTACCATTACGGAATTGTTAATTTATAGCGCTATCGGATTGACAAAAAAAGGGAATGAATTTGAAGCCTTGTTAAATAAAGATGTTTATTTAGGTGGAAGATGTGTTGTAAACCCATCAGGTGGATTAAAATCAAAAGGGCATCCAGTTGGTGCAACGGGTGTTTCTATGCACGCATTGTTGCACAAACAACTTACAAACAATGCCATTGGCGTGCAGGTAAATAATGCCAATGCAGCTTTGGTGTTAAATATTGGGGGCTCAGGAGCAACAAATATGGTTTCAATTTTAAAACGCAGTTAATAAAACTACAAAACAGAAATATGAGAAATGCGAAAATAATAGGCTCGGGAATGTATGTGCCAAAAAAGGTGATTCCCAACAGTTATTTCAATGAAATTTTGCAGGAAGACGTTGACACTTGGTTGCGCGAGAATGTACAAATTTATGAAAGACGTTGGTGTGCTGATGATGAATCTACGGCCGATTTATGTGTAAATGCAGCAAAAGAAATATTAAAAAATGCCAAGGTAAAAGTTGAAGATTTGGATTTAATAATTATATCGACGGATACGCCTGAATATATTTCACCTTCTACTGCATCCGTGGTGCAAGACCGATTGGGAGCGGTAAATGCGGGGACTTTTGATTTAAATTCAGCTTGCTCAGGCTTTGTGACTGCATTGGATGTGGCGGCGAAATATATTCAGGCTGATGAAAATTATAAATATATTTTGGTGTTAGGAGCTTATGCCATGTCGAAACACTTGAATAAAACGGATAAAAAAACGGTTACCTTGTTTGCTGATGGTGCTTCGGGTGTCATTTTAAAATCAGATAAAAGCGGTGCCGGAATGTTGGCATCACAATTAAAAACGAAAGGAGAATACAGCAGTTGGATGGGGATTTACGGTGGTGGAACACACAGTCCAACAACGGAAGCAAGTCTTAAAAATGGCGATCATCGATTAAAATTCGTTAAAAAATTCCCGAAGGAACTGAATTCTGTCATTTGGAGCAACATGATTATAGATTTGTGTAAGCGCATAAATCTAACCCCACACAATATTGATCATTATTTTATTACGCAAATAAATATAAACAGCATCAAAGAAACTTTGGACATTTTAGGTGTTGGAATGGATAAAACAACCACCATTATGCACAATTACGGCTATACGGGATCGGCTTGCATTCCAATGGCTTACCACGAAGCTATTCAAAAAAATAAAATTAAAGAAGGCGATACGGTATTATTTATAGGTTCTGGGGGCGGATTGGCTTTTGCAGGCACAATTTTTAAATTATAAATTAATAATGGAAGTTTGGCAACAGGATTGGATGGCAAAGTGGGCGGTTTATTCGCCTCATAAAATTGCTTTAAAGGAATATGAAACTGGAAGTACACTAAGCTATTTACAGTTGAATTTGTTAGGCAATAAATTGTCATTTTACCTAACCGAACAACTGAATTTGATAAAAGGTGATCGTATTGCATTTGTTGCCGAAAATTGTTTGGAATATTTGTTGTTTTTTGTGGCTGCACAAAAAACAGGTATTATTTTAGTTCCTTTAAATTATCGATTAACCACAACCGAATTAAATCATTTAATAGAACTTTCAGATCCAAAATTTCTTGTACACGATACTATTTACAAGGAAAAAGTTTCTCAAACGGCATTTTCAAAAAACAAATTGGGCAAAGTTTTTGAAATTACCGATTTTTCTAAAATTCTAAATAATCTTGAGAGTAAAAAATACAAGACCGACTTTCCCATTAATATGGTTGATGAAAATCATCCAATTTTTATCTTATTTACTTCTGGAACAACGGGAAATCCAAAAGGAGCCTTATACACGCATAAAATGTTGTTTTGGAACAGCATAAACACAGCAATTAGTTTGGTTATCAATACCAATACAAAAACCATTAATTGCATGCCGCCTTTTCACACCGGAGGTTGGAATGTATTGGTAACTCCTGTGCTTCACCATGGTGGAAGTTTGGTTATTATCAAATCATTTTGTGCTAAAACAATTTTAAATTTAATTGAAGAAGAGCGATTTACTTTGTTTATGGGGGTTCCAACGATGTTAAAAATGATGTCGGAAGAGCCTTCATTTAAAACAACCGATTTTTCGAGTTTAATGTATTTTATTGTTGGGGGCGAAGCGATGCCAATTCCGTTAATTGAAGCATGGAAAAAGCAAGGTGTTTTAATTCGTCAAGGTTATGGTTTAACGGAAGTTGGCCCTAATTTAACCTCTTTGCACCAAGATGATGCCATCAGAAAAATAGGATCTATTGGTCGTCCAAATTTTTATGTACAAACAAAAATTGTTGATGAAAATGGTATTGAGGTCGGGAAAAATCAGAAGGGAGAATTGTTGTTAAAAGGACCAATGGTTTCACCAGGATATTGGAAAAATAAGCAAGCTACCGAAGAATCTTTAAAAGATGGATGGTTTTATACCGGCGATGTGGTTATTAGCGATGAAGACGATTATTTGTTTGTGGTAGACCGCATAAAAAACATGTATATCTCGGGTGCCGAAAATGTTTATCCGGCAGAAATTGAACGCGTACTTCAAAATCATCCAGGTGTTATAGAGGTTGCTGTGATTAGCGTGCCTCATGAAAAATGGGGTGAAGTAGGAAAAGCATTTATTGTGACAGCTGAAAAATCGCTTACCGAAAAAGAAATATTGGACTATTGTCAGTTGAAATTGGCAAAATATAAAATTCCAAAATATATTGAATTTCTTAAAGAGATTCCGAAAAATGATACAGGGAAAATAGATAGAAAATTATTAAAAAAATAAATGATGAACATAAAAAACAAAGTTGCAGTAATTACAGGAGGCGCCAGTGGAATTGGAGCAGGTGTAGCCATAGAATTGGCTAAATTGGGGGTGAAAGTTGTTCTTGGAGACATGAATGAAGAAGGCCTTAATGCCAAAGTTGCAGAAATTAGAAAAAATGGAGGAGAGGCCATTGCCGTGAAAACAAACGTTAGTCAAGAAGCTGATGTCATTAAATTAATGGATACCGCAATAGATACTTATGGTGCCATAAATATTGTAGTGCCTTCCGCAGGAATATTTAGGGATGCATTTATGGTAAACCCAGATCGAGAAACGGGAAAAGTATTTAAATCAATGAGTACTTCTCAATTTATGGATGTGATTAATGTAAATTTATTGGGAACATTTTTGACTATCCGAGAAGCGTCCATCAGAATGATTGATAACAAGTGCGAAGGGGTGATTTTTACCATTTCTTCCATAAATAAAGAAGGACAATTGGGACAGTTAAATTATAGTTCAACAAAAGCTTCAGTAGCTTTATGGCCAAAAATATTGTCCGGTGAGTTTCATGCAAAAAATATTAAGGGAATTCGCGTTGTTGGGATCGCTCCGGGTTATGTGGAAACACCATTATTATTAGGAATGAGGCCCGAAGTATTGGAGAGTATTGTTAAAGATGTAACCATTGGGAGATTGGTTAAGATTGATGAAATAGTAAACGCTTTAATTTTTGCGATTCAAAATGATGCGGTTACTGGTACAACGCTTGAAATTACCGGGGGCGTTATTTCACGAGGGCTGGTAAAATAAATGATTTCCGTTTTTTAAATTGAAATAAAAATGATTAAAAAAGTTCAAAACATAATTGGGTTATTTTTGTTGTTGACAAGTTTTCAGCTCATTTCCCAAAATAATTTGGTCGAAATCACCGACTTTGGGGCCAACAAAGGGAATTTGGAAATGTATGTTTATAAGCCGATAAATAACGATATGGGAGTGCCGTTAGTGGTAGTTTTGCACGGATGCGTTCAAACAGCAAATGAAATTGCAGAACAAAGTGGGTGGAATAATTTAGCGGATTCTAATAATTTTATGGTTTTGTATCCGCAGCAAAAAGTGGAGAATAATTTGAATAGATGTTTTAATTGGTATGAAAATGCGGATATTTCAAAGAATAATGGTGAATCTGACACCATAAGAGAAATGATACAATATGCTATTGAAAATTTTGATATTGATCCTACAAAAATTTTCGTTTCGGGTATGTCCGCTGGCGGGGCAATGGCCAATGTGCTCTTGGCGAATTATCCGAATTTATTTGATTCAGGAGCTGTTTTATCAGGAATTCCATTTAAAGCAGCGAATGACATAACAACTGCATATGTGGCGATGCAAGGAAAAATCGAAAAAACGAACGAAGAATGGGTGGCTTCAATAGGCAATAATAATCTGAATTATAAAGGGGAATATCCGAAAATCGTTATTTTTCATGGTACTGATGATCCGTTTGTGAATATAAAAAATGCCGAAATAATTGAAATGCAATGGAAAGGAATCCATAAAATAGCCACCGAACCAACAATAGTTCAAGAATTTAATGGAAATAGTGATATTACCCAAACCACCTACTTCAAAAATAATTGTCCGGTTATTGAAAAATACGAAATTAACAATTTAGGCCACGCGATGGCAGTTGATCCTGGTACAGAAAAACAGCAGGGTGGAAATGTGGCCAAATTTACAGTGGATAAAAACTTTCATACCACTTATTGGGCAGCCAAATTTTTCGGCTTGATAAATGATTAGTTTATTTTGAAGTTTTATAAATTGTTAAGTATTGAAAAGGTTGAGAAATACACTATTTTAAAACTTTATAAAAAGTTTTTTTGTTGATTCACGTTCAACCAGTTTCGATTTAACAACTTCGGTTTTAACGTCATCAAACTCAATTTTTCCTTCTAATTTATTTATCAATCTTGTTGCTGCAATTTCACCTGTTGTATGGGCAAAACGATTTACGCTGGTTAGTGGCGGTGAGCTGTAACGAGATAAAATACCATTAGTAAGTCCAACAATTGAGACGTCTTCCGGAATTCTGATGACTCTTTTGTTTAATACTTGTGTGGTTATTGCACTAGAAATCTCATCTGCTGTAAAAAAACCATCTACCTGATGTTTATCTAACATTTTGTGGATTTTCTCTTTAAGACCCTCTTCACAATCTTGCCTTATAATTAAACTTTTAACCGGGTTGACATTATGTTTTTCAAGTGCTTTTAAATAGCCTTCAAGGCTAAATTCGCCTAGATTCTGCCCTTCTGAAGTTGAAACATACGCAATTTTTTCACAAGATGATTTCATTAAAAAACGGGTGGCTTTATAGGCACTTTTCACTAAATCTGTAACTACTTTATCACAATTTATTTCTTGGGGAACACGGTCATACAAAACAATCGGCGTACCTTCTTCCAAAATATCATGAAAATGGTCAAAATTTCCAATTTTTAAAGTTTCTTCTGAAATACAGGCAATAAAACCATCAATAGTGCCATTAGAAAGCATTTCCATGGTATCAACTTCTTTTTTATAGGATTCATTTGTGATGCAGGTAATGATGTTGTAGCCTTTTTCTGCGGCCACTTTTTCAATACCGCGAAGCACTCTGGCAAAATAATAATTTAAAATATTTGGGATAATGATACCTATGGTTCTTGTTTTTTTATTTTGCAGGCTTAATGCCAATGTGTTGGGCTTGTATTTGTGTAATTTGGCATATTCCTGAATTCTTTTTTTGGTTTCGTCACTAATTTCATAGCTGTCGTTTAACGCTTTTGATACCGTTGAAATAGAAACCTGCAAAGCCAATGCAATTTGTTTTATGGTGATTCTTTTATTCATTTTATTGGTGAAATTGTTAATTTTGTTGAAACTTTTTTAATTTCTTCTTCATTCATTTTCATTTTTCTAAATTCGCCTTTATTATACATTTCAGCCTGGTCTTTATAATGTTTACTGAATGGGTTTCCTGATTGTCCCGTCGGTAATATACTAATGCTGTTTTCAATATCGGAGAAATCAATGATTCTTCTGGTTGAAGGCCCTGCGATTACCTTATATAATCCAGTGTTATTATAGTCAAAGCTCTGATTGTTAATAACTTCTCTTGCGCCATTTATTGGAAAAGGCCCCACATTAAAGTAGCTTTTTAAGGCAGCCACATTGCCAAGTGGATGTTTGTGCTCTAAGGTATGAACTTTTTCCCAATTCCATCCTTTTATGTCATTTCGAAGTTGATTTTCTAAAAAAGCAACAGCTTCAACCATCGATTTAGATAGGATTTCTTTTCTGGTTTCGATTTTGTTTTTGGTGTTAATATTGTCCCACCAAATTGAACTATCCTTTTTAATTTGGTCAGCAATCACTCTTTTGGATAAATGGGTGGCTAAAAATTGGTCAAATAATTTTTCTCCTAATTCATCTTCAAAAGTGTTTTTTAAATACAGATAAATCCATTTGTTATAAATGGTTGGTGCAACTTGGTCAATCGTATTTGAACCATCCCAAAGCTGAAGCACATCAATGGCTTTTTGTTCACTTTTGGAAAAAGAATTGTAGTCCATATTTTTGGCAAATTCTTTTATGATGGTTGGAGCTACAGAAGAGGTTACATCATTAATCATAGCCGACATAGATTCCTTGTTCCAGTTATTTTTTGGCTCTAACAATTGCACAATACGTTTTGCCCGGTCTTCTGATAAATAATAGCCGGGATACAACATTCCTGCAATGGAATCGGGTTGGTTATTAGCGGAATACACATAATTCCAAGTCGGATTTTCTGCCATTGGATTTTCGCTAAAATCCAAATATTCAATAGGGTCATCATAACCGGAAGCACCATTTAAAATAAATTTTGTATTTACATTTGGATTGTGTTTGTATAATTTACCTGATGCCCACCAGGCGACATTTCCTTTAGCATCGCCGTACATAATATTCAATCCGGGCGCGTGAATCATAGAGGCTCCTTTTTTAACATCTTTCATCTCTGTTGCCCTTGAAATGGTGTAAAGCGCATCTAAAACTTCACCATCAAATTTGGTGTAAATCCAAGACATCGCAATGGGCTCAGATTGCGTAATTGTTTCAATAGCATCGTTCATAATTGGACCATGACGTGAATTTCTAACGGTGATGGTCACATCCTCAGCATCTTTTACTTTTATGGTTTTAGTTGTTGTCTTATAAGTTTCAAATCCGTTTGGTGTTTTATATTTTGTTGAATCTGAAGGGTCATTTTCTTCTTTATAAAAATCAATATCATCATTTTCAAACATGGTTAATCCGTAAGCATAATTTCTGTTATGTCCCAATAAAGGAAAGGGAACACCTGCCAAATGATAGCCATACATTTCATAATCTGGTGTAACAATATGTGCTTCATACCAAACTGCTGGTTGTGAATAGGCAATATGCGGATCGTTTGCAAAAATCACTTTTCCTGTACTGGTTTTGTTTGGTGAAACTACCCAGCTGTTGCTGCCAATAAATGCAGGAACGGGCGATTTTTCCATAAGCGCATTTACGCTTGAAACCATCGCTGTAAAATTATCTAGCGTAGATTTTGAATTTTTTATGATTGTGGTATTCGGACTATAATTGATGTTCAGTTCCTTCAAATAGTCATCACCTAATTTATCTTTGATAACGCTTAACAACGGATCCGTTTTTTGAGCCATCGCAAAACTGAATGACATGTAGCCCAAAATATTGTAGATGTCCTTAAGTTGATATTGCTCTTTTTCAATGCCGACCAAAGTAAATTCAATAGGCGTTGGGCCGTTTTCAATAAACTGGTTTACGCCGTTTAAATAAGCAGTTGCCAATTTATAGACTTCACTATTTGTATCCAATTTTTCAATTGATTTTTTTGAAGTTTCTTCAATGCCCAAACTCGCAAAAAATTGATCGGTTTTAAGCATATCTTTTCCAAAAATTTCCGACAATCTGCCCGGCGCAATTCTTCGCATTAATTCCATTTGCCAAAGTCGGTCTTGTGCATGAACGTAGCCTAGAGCCGTTGTGGCATCATATTGGTTTTCTGCGTAAATATGCGGAATTCCGTAATCATCAAAATACACAGAAGTCTCATTTTCAATTCCAAACAAAGTGATATTGCCCGAATAGTCAGGTTTTAGACTATTAAAATACACCCAACCTCCAGCTAAAATTAGGATGATTAGGATTGCAATGATGAGTAATATTTTTTTAAGAAGGCGCATTGTTAAAAATAGTTTACATTACTTCAAATATAATATTTTAATTTGTATTGAATGTACAAAAATAATAGTTCAGTCTGGGTCTTGCCTTATTGTGCTAAATATTTGTTACTTCTGCATTTATTATTGGTATTTATATGTTAGGTTGACACAAAATATAAATACAATTGGTATTCTCTAAAATGAAGCTTTCTAAAAAGTTAGTTTAGCCGAAATACGCATAAAGAAGATGCTATGTTTGTGAAGTGTTAAGCGCGTAAAATCAGCGCTTTGTATTTCTTTCAAAAAAACATAGGACCCCTTGCGGACAATAAATTTATTGGTGACAAGTTATTTTTTATTAAAACAGGTTAAAGATATCGTTCTTTAATGATTTTTAAATGATGCATTTGATGTCCGGCAATAATAAATCCCAAAGCCCTTACGGTTATGTCACTCCCGTTTGCGGTGCCAGTCATTAAGAACATTTCCTCTGTAAAACTTTTAAATAAAGAGATGCTTGCTCTGCGTGTACAAATAAATTCTTCCAGTAAATCAGTAGAATTTCTTTTATTTCCATTTGAATTTTCAACATACCAATTCTCGTCGAAACCTTGTAATTCCGTAGCGTCGTTTCTGGAGAAACGCAAAGCTCTGTAACTCATAATTCGCTCTGTGTCAATTATATGTTGTAGAAGCTCTTTAATGCTCCATTTTCCTTCATCGTACCTAAAAACCATTTTTTCTTCTGATAAATCTTTGATGGTTTTCAATAATTCTTCAGAAGAAGCAGTTAAAATTTCAAATAAATCCACTTCTCCCAAAGCCAGAATATAGCGTTTGTAATGCGGATTGTATTCATCTTCATTTAGTTGCAAAGTGTTCATGTTTATGCTGAATTTCTGCTTGCGTTAATATTTCCGAATAGAGAGCGAGTTACCATTTTTTCGTAAGTTTTAATCAATTCAACGTCGGGATTTTTCTCCTTTTGCAATTCCTGAATTTTGCGAAGCGCAAATTGTTGAATGGTTAACAAAGGTAAAACAATATTTTCACGAATGATAATTGAAGCCTTGCCAACTTGATTGCTTTGCATCAATTCCGTATAATCGGAAAGCTTTAAAATGAGTCGTTTTGAAGTTAAATATTCAGTGTGAATAATTTCCCAAAACTCACCAAATTCTTTATCTCTTGCCATATATTCTGTCAACTCAAAAAATGATTTTGTAAGTGACATCATACTGTTTCCAATCAAGGTTTTAAAGAAATCCGAATTTTTATAGAACTGTTTCAGTTTCTCAAATTCACCGCGATCCTCATATTTTTTCAAAGCGGTTCCAACGCCATAAAAACCAGGAACATTCTGTTTTAATTGGCTCCATGAACCCACAAAAGGAATGGCGCGCAAATCGGCAAAATTTAATTCTTTTGATCCGGAACGTTTGGTAGGGCGACTTCCGATGTTGGTTTTGGCGTAATATTTTAAAGTGCTCATGCGCTCCAAATAAGGCATAAATTTCGGATGATTTTTAAAATCGACATAAGCCTGGTAGCTTGTCAATGCCAAATCATCCATAATTTCAACATCATTTTTTGTCATAATATTGTTGGCATTGCTAAACAATTCGTTTGAAATTCCGGCACTCAACAATTGTTCAATATTGAATTGTGCGGCATCTAAGGTCCCAAAATTTGAACTGATGGTTTGCCCTTGCACGGTTAATTGTATTTCTTCATCTTCAATAGTTGGACCTAACGATGCGTAAAATTGATGTGTTTTTCCGCCGCCACGTGCTGGAGGCCCGCCACGACCATCAAAAAATATGACTTTTATACCATGTTTTCTGGAAATTTCTGTCAGCTTTTCCTTGGCTTGAAAAATAGCCCAATTTGCCATTAAATAGCCACCATCTTTGGTTCCGTCAGAAAAACCTAGCATAATGGTTTGTTTGTTGCTTCTGTTTTTAAGATGATTTTTATAAGTGCTGTTGGTGTATAATTTTTCCATAACGCCTGTTGCGTTGGTTAAATCGTCAATGGTTTCAAAAAGCGGAATAATGTCAACGCTTAATTTATGGTTAAAGCCGCACAAATTAAACATGGCAAAGGTTTCCATCATATTTAAAGCCGACTGATTGTTGCTGATAATGTAACGGTTTGCGCCGCGTTCGCCGTTATTTTGTTGAATGGTTTTTATGGCTTGAATAGATCCCAATGTTTTTACAACCATTTCATCGTCAAAAATCGAAGGATTTACATTGTCAGCTACTTTTGATAAAATTTCAATTTGCTCATTTTCAGTAAGTTCCAAATAATTTTCAGGAAAGATATTTTTCCCTTTTTCTGATAGAGTATTGACAATTTGAACAAAAACATCATGATGAATGCGACTGTCTTGTCTGATGTCCAATGTGGCAAAATGATAACCAAACAAATGTACTTTATTGATTAAATCGTCTATTTCATCTAAATATAAAGATTGATGTCTGGAAATGAGTACTTCTCTGATTCCCATCAATTTATCCAAAAACTCGTTTAATGGAAGCATTGTGTTGGCTTCAGTGTTCACACTATTTTCAAATAAAACAGCTTCCAATGCTGAAATAGAATCTTCAACCCCGGCGAATGTCAATTTTCTTTTTAATGACCTTACGTCCCTATAATAATTTTTTAAGATAGATTGTTTTAAACGTTTTGTAACATCCAAAGTGATTTCCGTAGTCACAAACGGATTCCCATCTCGATCGCCTCCCGGCCAAAATCCTAAGTTAATAATATCATTTTCAATAGGTTGGTTGTTGAAAATATTGCTTTGAATATAATTGTAAACGCTTGAAACTGACTGGTAAAAGACGTTTTCCAAATACCAGATTAAGCTAACGGCTTCGTCAAAAGGTGTTGGTTTTACGTGTTTGAAAAAAGGTGTTTTACCCAATTGAGCCAAAAGCTGATTTATTTTCAGCAAATCATTTTCCTTAATGGCTTCGGTTAAATCAGTGATAATTCCCAAAACGGCTCCCGGATAAAACTGTGTTGGATGTGCGGTTAAAACAACCCGAACCTTAAAACTTACCAAATGTTTTTTTAAGGCTTCATTTTTCTTTTCCAATGTGGCTGTTTCTTTGATGTTTCGCAAAGTTCCCACACCATCCATATTGTTTACAACAGGAAATGCGGCATCTTCAATGGCATCAAATAATACCACTTGTCGCTCTATATATTGTATAAAACGAAACAATAAATTTATTTTTTCTTCTTCGGATGGGTTTGTATGATAGGCTTCAAAAAAAGAATCTACAATTTCGGTCGGATTTTTTTTGTTCAAGAAACCATTTTCACAAACTTCGTGAAAAAGTGGAAGCATGACGCCAGTTCTTGTAATGGTATCAAACGGCAATGTCATAAAAATACTGTTGTAAATACGGTATTTTGCCAATACATTTTCGTTGAATCTGGTAAGTTTCGGTAGTTTGTGCATAATTTAAAATTCAAAAAGTGAAAAATACAAAAGCTCTGCTAGATAGCTGTTTTTAAAATGTTAATTTAACGAAATCGTTATTTTTGTGTGGGAATTTATTTCCTTAAAGGCGCACGTAAATTTTAGATGTGCAGAAAAAATTATTTGCAATTCATTTTTCCGTTTTTAAACGCCTGAATCCTACTTCTGTCTTCAGACTAATGACTTATTTTTAATATTTTTGAAGTGGATTTTGTAACTTTAAATCGGTCATCCATACGTTTACCTACCACCCAAATTATTTCGTTTTTGGAGCATAGCAGCCAAGCATTTTCTTTCGCTATTAATGATAATTTTTCATCTTTAAAAAACTTGCCTACTTTCTTTTTGCCATTCAAACCAATAGGAAAAAAGTAATCTCCTTTTTGCCATTTTCTTAGGATTAAGGGGAATTCGATTTTATTGAAATCTATAGAAATGGTCGTGTTGTCATCAAAAACAAGTTCGTCAAATATTTTATTTTGATGATTTTTAGTATCGAAAGGAATATCGGTAGATTCAAATTTCAGATTGATCGGTGTTTTAATTTCAGCTGTATTTTCAGGAAATTCAAAGCGTTCAATTTCTTCTTTCTGAAGAATTTTCGATAAAATCAATACGTCTCTGTCTTTGAGTAAGCGATGGGTTTTGCTAAAAACTTGTTTTCCGCTTTGGCAGTCGAGCAAATCGGCAATATCATTCCATTGTGTAAAGCTGTATTCTTTTAAAATTTCAAACAAATAGATTTTAGGATTGCCTAGTTTTTTTAATTCGGGAATGCTGAAATGCAATTCGTTTTTATGCGTTTTGGTCGCTTTTTCTTTCACATTCTGAATGCAGTCTTTCACAATTTGCTGACTTCCTTTTAAATTATCCAAAGTGTTGTAAAAAGTATCCAACAAATTCGGATTTAATTCTTTTAAAACAGGAACCACCTTATGCCGAATTTTATTTCTTACATACCTGATGGAAGAATTGGTTCGGTCTTCGCGCCAAAGTATCTTTTTTTTTGTGGCATATACCAAAATTTCATTGCGGGTAAAAATCATAAACGGGCGCACAATATTCCCCTGAATTTCCGGAATTCCAGTCAATCCGTCTAAGCCTGTGCCGCGGGTAAAATTGATTAAAAATGTTTCTAAAACATCATCTTTTTGATGCCCTGTTATAATGTAATCGATATTGTTTTCTTTGGCAATTTTTTGAAACCAGTTGTAACGCAATTCGCGAGCAGCCATTTGGGTTGAAATCCCTTTTTCTGTGGCGTATGCTTCGGTTTCAAACTTATTAGAGTAAGTGGTAATCTGTAGCTTTTCGCCTAAACTTTTCACAAATTCTTCATCTTCATTACTTTCTTTTCCGCGCAATGAAAAATTGCAATGTGCTAATGATATCGTAAATTTTAACTTGTGAAATAAATGTGTTAAAACAACGCTGTCAATACCGCCAGAAATGGCAATAAGCAGGTTTTTATCATGCAGAAATGAAAATTTAGTATTGATATGTTCTATTAATTCAGTTTTCATCGTGTGTAAATATAATTATTTAACGGTTAATAAAACCTGTTTCATCGCTTTTGCTTTCAACAAACATTCTTCATATTCTTTTTCTGGAATTGATTGCGACGTAATGGCGCCACCAACCGAATAGGAAACATATTTTTTTGTTGCATTGTACAAAACACTTCGGATAATCACATTGAAATCAAAATCGCCATTTGGCGTAAAATAACCAACAGTGCCCGAATACAATCCGCGCTTTGTTTCTTCTAACTCCTCTATGATTTTCATGGCTGAAATTTTTGGTGCGCCGGTCATACTTCCCATAGGAAAAGTATTTTTTAAAATATCAACTGGGTGAATGTCGTTTTTAACAGAGCAGGAAACGGTAGAGATAAGCTGATGCACTTGTTCAAAAGTATAAACTTTGCAGAGTTCATCGACTTTTACAGAGCCTTTATTGGCAAATCGTGAAAAATCGTTGCGCACCAAATCAACAATCATAATATTTTCTGCGCGTTCTTTCGAATTTTGCTCCAATGCGGCAATTAATTTTGCATCTTCCTTTTTGGTGGCCGCTCTTTTTTCAGTTCCTTTTATTGGTTGAGAAATGAGGTTTTCACCATCTTTTTTTAAATAACGTTCAGGGGAAGCAGAAAGCAAGTAATTGTCATTTAGTTTAAAATATGTGGCAAAAGGCGCTTTGGAAATTTCATTTAAATTTTGATAAATTTCTACTGGATTTATTGTTGAATTATCGCTGTAAAACTCCTGGCAAAAATTGGCTTCATAAATGTCTCCTCTGCGGATATGATTTAGAACTGTATTTAATTTTTTGTAGTAATCATCTTTATGAATACGAAGTTTAATCTTTAATTTGTTTTTAATTTTTGGCTTTTGACTTTTGGCTTTTGGCTGATTTATTTTTTCTAAATCAGTTTCAATTTCATGTTCAAATGTTGAAATATATTTTATTTCTACTGAATTTCCTTTGATTAAAAATAATTTTTTAGGCTGAAATAAGAACAAATCAGGAAAATGCAATCCGTCGAAATTAGAAGAAGTTAAATTTTCAACATCATTTTTTAAATCGTAACCGAGATACCCAAAAATAAAGTCTTTTACTTCAGATTGGTATTTTTTTAATTGTGAGAAAGCATTTTTGTATGAAGATTCAATTTTTGAAACAGGATCAATGGCCAGTACCGCATCAAAATTTGAATATTTTTGGTCGTAGTTATTGCTGTCTAGCCAAACCACAATTTCAAACTTTTGCGCCCAAATTAAAAGTTGCTTTTTAAATTTGGAAACATCTTTTACTTGAAATTTATAACTTGTTCGTTGCATCGGCGCAAAAATATAAAAGTCCCATCAAATTGAAAGGACTTTTGAATTTATTTCGGGAATCTGATATATGGAACAGATGTTGAATCAAGTTGTTTGATGTTTATGAATGTATTGCGCGATCATTTACTGCCAAACAAGCTTCTTTGAATGCTTCGGTATAAGTTGGGTGTGCATGAGATGAGCGTGCAATATCTTCTGATGAAGCCCTAAATTCCATCGCAATAACTGCTTCTGCAATCATATCGGCTGCTCTGGCTCCAATCATATGAACGCCTAAAATTTCATCTGTTTCTGCATCTGCCAATACTTTTATCATCCCGTCGGTATCCATACTAGCTCTTGCTCTTCCCAGAGCGCGCATAGCAAAAGTGCCCGATTTGTAATTTACTCCAGCTTCTTTTAATTGCTCTTCCGTTTTGCCTACTGCCGCAACTTCTGGCCAAGTGTAAACAACGCCCGGAATTAAGTTATAATCGATATGCGGTTTTTGTCCGGCAATCAATTCGGCAACCATGGTACCTTCTTCTTCGGCTTTGTGGGCCAACATTGCACCTTTTACCACATCGCCAATGGCGTAAATGTTAGCAACATTGGTTTGCAATTGTTCGTTGGTTTCAATTTGTCCTTTTTCGTTTACTTTGATGCCAACAGTTTCCAGGCCCAATCCATCGGTATATGGTTTTCTTCCTACTGAAATCAATGAGTAATCGCCTTTAAATTCAACCGGATTTCCTTTTTTGTCTTCAGCAATTACCACAACTTCTTTTCCTTTATTTTCTACAGAAGTTACTTTGTGGCTTGTATAAAATTTAAGTCCTTGTTTTTTCAGTGATTTTTGCAATTCTTTGGAAAGCATCAAATCCATTCCGGGAACAATATTTGGCATATATTCAATCACAGAAACTTCGGCTCCCAATCTGCTATAAACTGAACCCAACTCCAAACCGATAACGCCGCCTCCAATAACAATTAAATGTTTTGGAATTTCAGTTAGGCTGAGGGCTTCTGTTGAAGTGATGATTCGTTTTTTATCAAGTTTAATAAATGGCAACATTGCTGGTTTTGAACCCGTTGCAATAATGATGTTTGAAGCTTCTATTTTCTCTAAAGTTTCGTCAGTTTTTGTAATTGCAATATGATTGGCATCGGCAAAACTGCCAACACCTTGTAAAACGGTTACTTTATTTTTATCCATTAAAAAATTGATGCCGCCGGAAGTTAATGACACCACTTCTGTTTTACGGGCAATCATTTGTTCAAAATTTATTTTCAAACCAGATACTTCAATTCCGTGTTTTACAAAATGTTTGGTGGCATCATAATAATGGTGCGAAGAATCAAGCAATGCTTTTGACGGAATGCAGCCCACATTTAAGCAAGTTCCGCCCAACATATTGTATTTTTCAATAATGACAGTTTTTAACCCCAACTGTGTGCAACGTATTGCAGCTACATAGCCACCGGGTCCCGAGCCAATAATGGCAACATCATATTTATCCATAAATTTTAAATCTTGTTCAGGTACAAAAATAGAATTTTTATTTGTCTATTTATATAGAACTTGTTATTTTGTAAATATGAGTGCATTGTTCGCTGTTTTATTTATTAAAATTTTGAAAATAAGCAAATTAGAGGCTGGAAGTGACGAAATAAAGTAAATATAAAACTAATGGTACGTTTACGTAATCGCAATTTGAGGACTTTTTGTTACCATTTGTTGTTAAAAACTAACCATTTGCTAAGTTGCTAAAAAATAACGGTTTACAAGTATTGCAATCATAAATATCCGTGCTATCTTTGGTATGAAATTGAAAGTTGTGCCCCACAGATTTCATAAATTTTTTGCCCCACATATAGTAATGTAATGCTAAAATGCATTGTCTATAAAATATTAACCGAAATAATGATTTAATTACTTTACGGTATTCGATTTTGTGACCCTGTTATTTTGGGGTTTTAATAGAATAAATTAAATAATTTAATAGAATAAATTAAATAAAAAGATAATGAAAAAAATTACTCTTATTAGCTTAGCGACTTTTTTAATATTCTCTATACTTACGGTAGAAGGGCAAACAACCAATTTTATTAAGGTTACAGAAACTGACTTTGAAGCTGTTCAATTAAATGGGAAGAACCAAAACAATAATGAGATCGCATCAAGATCAAATATTAAAGAAAAGAATGACAATCAACGCTTTTTTGAAATAGCTAATAAAAATGTTTCTGTTATTTATATTGATAATGATGGTGTTAGTAAAGTTTTTGGAGAGGGTAATCCCATAAAATTAAAATTGGATGATTTGCAACTACAATCATTATTGAAGTCCACTAATAATTTGTTTGAATCGATTGAATTAATTATTGTAGACTTGAAACGGCAAACTGATTTGAATAAATCAATAAATGTTTCAGGTCTTACGGAATTTAAAAATCTTAAATACATTTTTGTAAAATGTTATTTTGAATGTTCTGGTGACCAAATCAGAGAGTTAATTTTGAATTCTAACCCAAATATTACAGTCTATTACATTATGACTAGTCAGTCATAATTTAAAATAACTTTAAAAGCGAAAGAAAATGAAAAAACTCTACTCTAAAAAGTTTTCTGCTCATAAAAACATAGTCCAACTGACCTTAGTTATTTTTGCTATTTTAACAGTTAGTTTTAATGGTTATAGTCAAGTAAGAGTGCCTTTTAATCCTAGAACTTCGGTTAATTCACCGCTTAAAACCATTTATAACGTTAAAGGTGATTTTACCATGATTGGCAATACCAACCTTACGTTGGTGAAGTATAAAGATGATGAAAATAACAGCAATAATGATATGAAATTTGTTGATGAGGATGGAAACTCGAGCACCAAAAATTCTTCGTCTGCAACATTAACTTTCTCATCAGAAAATGGAGCAGATAAAAATTGTTCAAATATTATATATGCTGGTTTGTACTGGTCCGGAAGAGGTAGCTCAAGTTTAACCGAGCTTCAAAAAAGAACCATAAAGTTTAAAAAATCTGGTGGCAGTTATCAGTCATTAGTAGCAACATCTACTAATATTCGATATCCATCAAGTGATGCAGGAATGTATGCAGCCTATATTGAAGTAACAGATATTGTGCAAACTGGAGGTATGGGTGAGTACTGGGTTGCAGATATGGCAACTACTGAAGGCGATGGAGGAACAACCGGATATTATGGCGGCTGGGGTATGGTTGTAGTTTATGAAAATGCCAAAATGACTTGGAGAGACATTACTGTATTTGATGGTTATGCATACGTTTGTGGAAATTGTACTGAAAATTATGAAATTCCAGTATCTGGTTTTAATGCTACAAGTGCAGGTAATGTAAACGTGAAAGTTGGCATGATGGCAGGTGAAGGAGATAGAGGAATATCAGGAGATTATTTTCAAATTAGAAATGCTACCAATACAAATTGGGTAACTCTTAATCACGGTGGGAATACTTCAAATAACTTTTTCAATTCTTCAATATACCCAGTTCCGGCTCCAGGTACCAGCAAGCCAATTTTACCAAACAATACGGGTATTGATATTGCAATGTTTGATCTTGACAACAGTACTAAAAATCTAATTACTAATGGTCAGACATCTACCAGATTTAGATATGGAACAACCCAAGATACCTATATTATTTACAATGTTACATTTGCAGTTGATGCTTATGTTCCGGAAGCGCAAGCACTTATTCAAGTTGATAGCCCTCCAGGTCCAGTTAATGCTGGAGCCGATATTGAATACACAGTAAATATATACAATAAAGGAAATGAAGCTATTAATTCATTTAATGCTATAATTCCAATACCATTTACGACATTTTCACCAACTATTATTTCTTCAGTAAATAATATTCCATCAAACACAAGCTCTCCAGCAATAGTTGGAAATAATTTTGTTTGGAATATTGGAACACTCCCGGTTCCTGCTAGCCCAAATGATATTTTAGCATCTTTCACTTTTAAATTAACCGCGACTGAAAATTGTGCGCTTTTAGCAAATAGTTGTGGAGGTAAAATTTATTTAGATGGTTCAATTAGCGGTGTAGGAGCTAATTCCGGCACTAATTTAAGCCTAAATCTAATTCAAGAAGTAGTTTCGGGAAGTTGTGAAGGAGAAGTGATTTCTACACCATTAATTACTGAGATTATACATGATTGTGAAGTTAATGAAGATAGAATTGTTCTTAACTTTTGTAATCTTACAACAGTGCCAATATCAAATGTGATTGGTTACTTTCCTCCAAATTCAAGATTTTATAATGAATATCCTTTAGGTAATAATTCTATTGAATATACAACCTCATTTCCTAGTGCAGGTACTTATTATGCGTACCCTCCAGGAAGTAGTGCTTGCTATTTTGAGTTTGATATAACCTTAGGAATGTCACCAACGGCCAATGCTGGTGAAGATGTAACAATCAACTGTACGAATACAACAGCCCAGTTAACAGCTACTGGAGGAGTTTCTTATTCTTGGAGTCCTGCGGCAGGATTAAGTGCAACGAATATTGCCAACCCAATAGCCAATCCAACAGCTACAACAACTTATACAGTTACAGTAACAGGGGCAAACGGATGTACCGCAACTGACGATGTGAAGGTGACTGTTGACAAAACATCACCAACAGTTGTAATTACCAATCCAGCAGCAGTTTGTTCACCATCTACGGTTGATATTACAGCCGCATCAGTGACAGCCGGAAGTACTTTAGAAGGAGGAGCACTATCTTATTATGCAACACAGGCACATGCAATTGCAGGAACACCAACAATAAATGGTTCAGCCATTGCAACATCAGGAATTTACTACATAAAAGCAACTACAATTGGAGGATGTTATGATATTGAGCCGGTTGTTGTAACGGTAAATCCAACACCGGATGCACCAACAGTAAGCACAACAGCACCGACATGTTCAGCCTCAGGATTTACGAGCATTACAAATTATAGTGCATCAAATACTTATACATTTAGCCCAACAGGACCAAGTGTTGATGGAACAGGATTGGTAACAGGAGCAGCTACAGGAACAGCTTACACAGTAACAGCAACAAATGCTTCAACTTGTGTATCTTCACCTTCAGCGAGTTTCACGAATTTAGTGATGTTGCCAACACCGGATGCTAATGCCGGGGTAAATGCTGAATTGAATTGTACATATACAACTAGAACTTTAGGCAGTGCAAACTCAGAAAATCAAGAAGGAACTTTCAGTTATTCTTGGAGTGGTCCAGGAGGTTTTAGTTCTGATATTCAAAATCCTATAATTAGTGCCCCCGGAACATATACATTAACGGTAACAGATACTAATAATGGGTGTACCGCAAGTGATTCAGTAGTAATTACCCAAGACATCACTAAGCCTACTGTAACACTTGTTTCTTCAGCAACAGAATTAAGCTGCACAAGAACAAGTATCACATTAAGCGCAACAGGTACAGTACAAGGTACTGCAAGTTATTTGTGGAGCAAAGATAACAACCTTATAGCTGGCGCAACAACAGCGACACTTACGGTGACTGAACCTGGAGAGTATCTAGTGGTTATTAAGGATAGTGATAACGGTTGTAATGGAGTACAAAAAATTGTGATTACACAAAATATTTTACAGCCTGAAGTGACCATCAGTTCAGATACCACAATATTAACCTGTACAACAGAAAGCATTGCGTTAACCGCAACTGCAACAGTTCAAGGGACAGCAATTTACTTGTGGAATACTGGCGCAACCACTGCAACAATAAATGTGAGTGTTGCTGGAGATTATTCCGTAACGGTAACGGATAGTGGAAACGGATGTTCAGTTTCGGAAACCGTAGCGGTAACTCAAGATATAACTAAACCTGAATTAACGATTGGTTCAGATACAACATCATTGAATTGCTTAACAGAAAGCATTACGCTAACTGCTTTAGCAACGGTTCAAGGAACGGCAAATTACTTATGGAACACTGGAGCCACCACTTCAACAATAGAGGTAACAGCGTCGGGTGAATATTCAGTAACCGTAACAGACAGTAATAGTGGTTGTTCAACAACAGAAACAGTTACAGTCACAGGAGATTCCACACCGCCAGCGGCAACCATCAATGGAAATGCAACATTGACCTGTTCAACAGAAAGCATTACATTGACTGCTACAGCAACGGTTCAAGGAGCAGCAAGTTACTTATGGAACACAGGAGCCACCACAGCAGCAATTGAGGTGACAACTTCAGGAGAGTATTCAGTAGTTGTATTGGATAGTGAGAATGGATGTACCGCAACTGCAACAGCGACAGTGGCACAAAACATAACGTCGCCGACAATAAGTATCAGTGGAGCTACAGAATTGACTTGTAATGTAACAAGTACTATTTTAAATGCAAGTGGTTCTACCGTTCAGGGTACGGCAACCTATTTATGGAATACAGGAGCAACAACTGCTTCAATAACAGTTGATGTGGCAGGAGACTATACAGTTACGGTAACAGACAGTAGCAATGGATGTTCAAATTCAAATAATATTACGGTAACTGAGAATTATGTATCAGCAGAAATTATTGGAGGTTCAATTTCCCTTTGTATAGAAGATGTCAGCTTAGATTTAATAACCCTATTGCCAACCGACTATGTTACTGGAGGCACATGGACTGACAAGATGAGTAGTGACGGCTTGACAGGAAGCAGTTTTAATCCATCTGTAGTGAATCTAGGTGATTATGAGTTTACCTATACGGAACCAGGAGATTGTGGACGTATTATTACCTTAGAAGTAAATGTTAATGATGACTGTGTAGTATTGGCTTGTTCAACAGGAGATATAGAAATTTCGAAAGTTGTTACACCAAATGGAGATGGTTACAATGACAATTTTGAAATCACTGGATTGGAAGACTGTGATTTTACCTTTGGAGTGAAAATATTTAACCGTTGGGGTAAAATAGTTTATGAATCAAATAATTATTTGAATAACTGGAATGGAAGACATGACGGTTCCGGAATGCAAATAGGGTCAAATTCTGAATTACCGACAGGAACCTACTATTATATAGTGACAGTTTCTGGAGGCACAGGATTTAAACCTATAACAGGTTACATTTATTTAGGCACTCATTAATAAGAATAGAACTATGAAACGTATATTTTCAATAATAGTAATACTAATCGCAGGCTTTCAATATTCAAATGCCCAGCAATTGCCACAGTTTACCCAATATATGTACAATACAATCGCTGTAAATCCTGCCTATGCAGGGAGCAGGGATGCCCTAAGCATAGTTGCGTTAAACAGAAATCAATGGGCAGGATTTGACGGAGGACCAGAAACTCAGACTTTGTCTATTCACTCTCCTTTAAGAAATGAAAAAATAGGATTGGGATTGTCATTGATAAACGACAAGGCCGGTTACGAGAACTTTACCTATGTTTATGGAGATTTTTCTTATACTATTCAGACTAGTGAGGAACTTAAGATTAGTTTCGGTTTGAAAGCAGGGATGACTTATTACAAATTGGCGGATGAGTTGTACAATGCAACCGAAGTTGGCCAAGATCCTTATTTTAATGATAAGTTAAACAGATGGAATGAGAATTTCGGTGCTGGTATTTTGGTTCATAGTGACAGATGGTATGTTGGGTTGTCAGTGCCAAAAATGATCAATCACGATTTAAACAACGACACTGGCTATGCCGCATTGGAAAGAGTTCATTATTACGCTATTGGAGGCTATGTTTTTGATTTAAACGAGGGCTTAAAATTAAAACCTTCTTTTATGGTAAAACATACGGATGGAGCGCCGCTGTCTACAGATTTAACGGCAAACTTTTTGTTTAATGAGAAGTTTTGGCTAGGAGGATCCTATAGGATTAATGGACAACAGGGAGCCATTGGTGCCCTAGTGGATTTTCAGGTTACAGATCAGTTTAGGGTTGGATATACCTATGAAATTCCTACAGGAGAAATTAGACCTTATACTAATGGATCTCATGAGGTTTTGTTGATGTATGAGTTTAAATTTATGAAAAACAAACAAAAATCTCCGAGATATTTTTAACCAAATTTAAGATGAATATTATGAAAAATATAAAACTTATATGTTTAGCTTTTGTTTTGATAAGCACATCCACATTTGGTCAGACAGCAAAACAAAAGAGAGCCGAAAGACAATTTAATAACTTTTCGTTTGTAAAAGCTATCGACACCTATGAAAAATTGATTGACACGAGCTTTAACAAGTATTACGCAATGCGAAAATTAGGCGACGCCTATATTATGTTGCGCCAGCCGGAAAAAGCCTTGCCAATTTATGAGAAAGTTGTGCAGCAGGAAAATGTACCTTCAGAATACTATTTATACTATGCACAAACATTAAGGGCCAACGGACAGTATGAAGCATCAAAAGAGTGGATGAAGAAATACAATGATGCTGGTAATAAGGAAGACTCAAGAGTTGATAATTTCTTTAAAAATGAGGATCTGGCAAGCGGCATATTTAATGCCACAGAGAAAAACTTCCTTAAAAAAGTAAACTTCAACAGTAAGTATAATGATTTTGGTGCCGTTGCATTAAATGACCAAATTGTTTTCACATCATCAAGTGATGAAGGTGTTTCGGTAAAACGACGCTATGCCTGGGACCAACAGCCATTGTTGGATATGTATCAGGTTCCAATGGAAGGTGCTTCGGTGCAAACAACTAAAAAACTCGAAGGCGACGTAAATACCATACAGCATGATGGTCCAGCAACTTTTAACGCCGAAGGGACCAAAATGTATTTTTCAAGAAACAATTATCACGAGAGCAAGAAAATCACCAATGATAAAGGGGTGATGATGATGGGTATCTACAGTGCAGATCTTGTCAATGGCAAATGGACAAACGTAAAACCTTCAAATCTGAACAATGCTAATTATATTGTGTACCACCCATCATTAAGTCAGGACGGGAAACAACTATATTTTTCTTCAGATATGCCTGGAGGTTTTGGAGGTACTGATATTTATGTGAGTGATGTTAATGCGGATGGTTCTTTAGGAACGCCAAAAAATTTAGGAAATGTAGTGAATACTGAAGGAAACGAATCATTCCCATTTATACATTCTGAAGAAGGAACTTTGTATTTTTCTTCTGATGCTCACGTGGGGGCAGGACTTCTGGATATCTTTGCTGCGGTAAAAGACCAAAATAACAACATTGTGAATGTAATTAATTTGGGTGAACCAATCAATAGCGAAAAGGACGATTTTGCGTATTATTTGGCACCAAACGGACTTAACGGGTATATTTCTTCAAACAGAAAAGGCGGCATGGGCGGTGATGATATTTATGCCTTTACCAGAATACCACCATTAACATTAAAAGGACGCATTTTTGATGCCGTAAACGGAGAGCCAGTTGCAGGCGCAAAAGTGGTTTTAGCGCGTAAAAACGGGGAGGAAATCGCCTATTTCATTACAGAAGAAGACGGCGCTTACCAACATTTAATAGAAAGAGACAACGAATTTGTGTTAAAAGGGTCTAAAGCAAAATACCAAGATGTGAAAAAGGATTTTACCTCTTTTGGCTTAGAAAAGGAAAGGGAACTTATTGTTGATTTAAACATTCCGATGTCACCAATAGAAGATGTTGTGATCTTGGCCGATTTAAATACCATCTATTTTGATTTGGATAAATCCAATATTCGACCAGATGCAGCGTTAGAGTTAGACAAAGTGGTGAATTTAATGAACAAATATCCAGGAATGGTAATCAGGCTGGAATCGCATACCGATAGCAGGGCAGATGACAATTACAATATGAAATTGTCCAACCGACGAGCAAAATCCACCAATAAGTACATCATCTCAAAAGGGATAGATGCCAAGAGAATTGAGAAGTATGAAGGATTTGGAGAAAGCCAATTGGTCAATAAATGTAAAAACGGCGTGCCTTGCACCGAAGAAGAACATCAATTAAACAGAAGAACAGAGTTTATTATTCTGAAAATGAAATAAAAAAATAGCAGTCGTAACATCTAATATACTCTTGATTATACTACCGTTGTGGGGACGACAATTTCTCAAGATGTTGGTTACGGCTGCTTCTTCAACGAATATTAAAATAAAGGAGCGCTTTTTTATAAAAAAGCGCTCCTTTTATTTACTTTATTTTGTCTGTTTATTTAAGCAATCCAGCTCTTTTTAATAAAGCGGTATTATTTGGTTTTTTGCCTCTAAAATTAACATACAAGGTCATAGGTCTGTCTGTACCGCCTTTTGAAAGCACCTTGTCTTTAAATTTTTGTGCAGTAGCTTTGTCGAAAATCCCATTTTCTAAAAATAGGGCAAAAGCATCTGCATCTAAAACTTCAGCCCATTTGTATGAGTAATATCCTGAGGAATAACCGCCCTGAAAAATATGTGAAAAAGAAGTACTCATACAGTTTTCTTTGATATCTGGAAATAATTGGGTATTTTTAAAAGATGATGTTTCAAATTCCTTTACATTTTTTATTGTTGAAGGATTATTCGCATGATAATTCATGTCCAACATTCCCAAACTCAATTGTCGTAAAGTTTGCATCCCTTCTAAAAAATTAGACGATTGCTTAATTTTATCTATCAATTCCATTGGAATTGGCTCATTGGTTTCAAAGTGCTTTGCAAATAAGTTCAACGCTTCTTTTTCATAACACCAATTTTCCAGCAATTGGCTTGGAAGCTCTACAAAATCCCAATAAACATTTGTGCCCGATAAACTTGGGTATGTTGTGTTTGCCAACATTCCGTGTAAGGCATGCCCAAATTCATGAAATAGGGTGGTCACTTCATTAAAAGTCAATAATGAAGGTTTTGTTTTTGTAGGTTTGGTAAAATTGCAAACTATCGAAATGTGCGGTCTTGAGTTTTCGCCGTCTTTTACCCACTGACCTTTAAATGAAGTCATCCAGGCACCGTCTCGTTTTCCTTTTCTCGGGAAAAAATCGGCATACAATATGGCGATAAAATTGCCAGAAGTATCGGTAACTCTATAGGTTTTAATATCCTCATGGTATTTATCAACAGTTTGAATTTCTTCAAACACCAAGTCATATAATTTGTTGGCTACTCCAAATACGCCTTCAATAACATTTTGCAACTTGAAATAAGGTTTCAACTGTTCTTGCTCCAAATCAAAAAGCTCTTTTTTTAATTTTTCGGAATAATAGGCACTATCCCATTTTTGAAGTTTTTTAATGCCATCTTTTTTTGCAAAATTGGATAACTTTTTAAATTCTTCTTCGGCAGCAGGTTTTGCTTTTACAAGAAGGTCTTCTAAAAAGTCGTTAACGATTTTAGGATTTTCAGCCATTCGTTCTTCCAAAACAAAGTTCGCATGCGTTTTATAACCCAATAAATTTGCCCTTTTGTGTCGAAGTTGGACAATGCTTAATAAAGTTTGCTGATTGTCGTTTTCATTATTCCTGAATGCTTTTGCACCAAAAGCCATGGCCATTTTTTTTCTCAGGGTTCTATTGCCGGCATAGGTCATAAATGGAATATAGCTCGGATAGTCCAAGGTAAAAATCCAGCCTTCCATATTTTTCTCTTTTGCGGCTAGGTGCGCAGCTTCAATGGTGTTTTCGGGCAATCCTTTTAAATCATTTTTATTGGTCAAGTGCAGCTCAAAATCGTTTGTTTCGGCTAAGGCATGCTCTCCAAAAGTTAATTTTAATTTGGAAAGTTCCATGTCAATTTTTCGAAGTTCTGTTTTATCCTTTTCACATAAATTGGCTCCGTTTCTAACAAAACTTTTATAAGATTTGGTTAATAAAGTATCTTGTTCTGTGGTTAAATTTAGCGAGTCTTTGTTCTCATAAATTTGCTTTACTCTTTTAAATAATGGCTCATTTAATTTAACGTCATTTGAAAATTCAGAAAGTATTGGCGATATTTCTTGGGCAATTTTTTGAATTTCTACACTGGTTTCGGCAGAATTTAAATTGAAAAAGATGCTCGAAATTCTGTCTAGTTTTTCTCCGCCAAATTCTAAAGCTACTAATGTGTTTTCGAAAGTAGGCGTCTCATTGTTATTTGTGATGGCATCAATATCTGCTTTTGCCAGTTTAATTCCTTCTAAAAATGCAGGTTTAAAATGCTCATTTTTTATTTTTGAAAACGGCGCCGTTGTATATGGTGTTTTAAATTCAGCTAGTAATGGATTGCTCATAAGGAATTGTTGAATCGTATGATTTTTATAATATTAATTAGTATTTGGTTAAAAAGGAATCTTTAAATCTTTTTATTTTTTATTTCCTCCGAAGCTTTGTAAACTTTGGTTTTTAAGGCTTCTTTATAAAGTGAAATTTTATTTTGAATATTCTTATCTGAACTGCCAATGATTTGTGCCGCCAAAATTCCTGCATTTTCTGCGCCGTCTAAAGCCACTGTTGCCACAGGAACACCGCTTGGCATTTGAAGAATTGAAAGCACGGAATCCCAGCCATCAATGGAATTTCTTGATTTTATTGGAACGCCAATTACAGGCAGCGGACTCATAGACGCCACCATTCCAGGTAAATGTGCTGCACCACCGGCACCAGCAATAATGACCGAAATTCCCCGAGTATGGGCATTTTTTGCATAGTCAAAAAGCTTTTCGGGCGTTCGGTGGGCGGAAACAATATCCACTTCAGTTTCAATGTCAAAACTTTTTAAAATAGCGATAGCCTGTTGCATAATTGGAAGATCAGAACTGCTTCCCATAATAATTCCTACTTTGCTCATTTTATAGAATATTAAAAAATTAAAAGATTGAAAATCATTAAATCAAAATTATTTGATTAATTGCTAATTACCCTAATTGTATTTTTAACTTCTTCCGCAATTTTACGGGCTTCGGTTAAATTGTTGTTCACAATGGTTACATGACCCATTTTTCTGAAAGGTCGGGTTTGTTTTTTGCCGTAAATATGTGGTGTTACACCTTTCATTTCAAGAATTTTCTCTATGTTTTTATAAACAACATCACCTGAAAAACCTTCTTCACCCACCAAATTTACCATAATTCCGGCAACTTTGCTGTCGGTATTTCCTAAAGGCAGGTTTAAAATGCTGCGTAAGTGTTGTTCAAACTGATTTGTGTAAGAGGCTTCGATACTGTAATGACCACTGTTATGGGTGCGAGGTGCCACCTCATTTACCAAAATTTCATCTTGTTCTGTTTGAAAGAGTTCAACAGCCAATAAGCCAATATGTCCAAAAGCCTCACCAACTTTTAAGGCGATGTTTCTTGCTTTTTCGGCAAGATCATCAGAAATTCTGGCCGGGCAAATGACATATTCAACTTGGTTTGCCTCAGGATGGAATTCCATTTCTACCACAGGATATGTTTTTATTTCCCCGTTTTTATTTCTTGCAACAATGACTGCGAGCTCATTTTTAAACGGAATTAAATCTTCTGTAATACAGTCGTTATCCGGTAAAGAATTGATATCGTTATTGTTTCTGACTATTTTAACGCCTGTGCCGTCATAACCGAATTGGGCTGATTTCCATACAAAAGGAAAGGTTAGGGTTTCTTTTTTTAGCTCAGTCAGTGTTGAAAACCTTTTATGTGGTGATGTTGGAATATTATTTTCTTTAAAAAAATCTTTTTGTCTTCCTTTGTGCTGAATAATTTGCAATACACTTGGTTGGGGATAAATTTCCAAACCTTCTTTTTCCAATTTAAATAGCGCCTCAATATTTACGTGTTCAATTTCAATGGTTAACAAATCTACTTTTTTACCGAAATTGTAAACAGTATCAAAATCCATTAAGCTTCCTAAGTGGAATTCATTGCAAATTTGTGCGCAGGGAGCTTCGTTAGAGGAATCTAAAATACAGGTATAAATATCGAATTTTTGCGTTTCTGCCAACAACATTTTTCCTAATTGTCCACCACCCAATACGCCCAATCTAAAATTTGAGGAGAAATAGTTTTTCACTTTTAAAGGTTTGGCACAAAAATACCAAATCTGTTTTTAATTAAGATTGCTAAATTTTAATAATTACAATAATTTAATAAAGTTTAAATGCAATTTATTGTCGATTTCCCAATTATTGGGTTAGTGATTACTTCACTCATTTTTTATTTTCATAGGAGTTCAGTGAACCATGTTTGCAGTGAAAAACCTTTTTTGAGGTTTTGCCCGAAAAAAAGTTTGTAACAAAAAGCACGACCGCCTTTTCGGCGGGAACCCCCACCAAAAAGATGGGCAGGCTCCCAATATTATTTTAATTATTTCGCTGTTTTCTATTGCATATTGCTACCAATTGTTAATAATTTGTAATATTTAAAGTGGAGTTGTTTAATACAATTACCCTGTATTCACGTGCAAAATGATTATTACCGGCTGTTTGTGGCGAGCCGTCTATAATGCTGTATTCACTGTTATCGCAAGAGCATTTCAACCTTAGACCTCCGTCAAAATTCATAGATTTTGCACAGTCGTTATTTGGGCAAGCCCTGTCAAATGCTTTGTAGGGCGGATTTCCAATGCCGGCATTTTGTATAATGATGCCATTTACGCCTCCATTTGTATAGACCCATCCGCTTGGTGTTTTGAGGTCAATATACTGGGGTAAATTTAAATTGATGGTTTCATCAACATAAACATCGGGCAAAACATCGTTGGTATCATTCTTTTCACAGGAAAAAAATAAGGTAAGGACTAACAATAAAAATAGATTACGCATAGTTATTATATCAAGTTTGTTGTTAAACGATTGCAATTTATAAATATTTTGTACATTTGTGTTAAATCTCATTCTGGGTTTCCAGTTGTGAGATTTTTGTATTTATTAAAAACAGTAAGTTATGAGGGATATTTCGTATTATACCGAGGAAGGGCTAAAAAAACTAAAGGACGAATTGGAGTTTATGGAGCGTATTGAGCGCACAAGAATTAGTAATGATATTGCTGAAGCAAGAGATAAAGGTGACTTAAGTGAGAATGCCGAATATCATGCTGCAAAAGAAGAACAGTCAATGTTGGAGCTAAAAATTGCGAAATTAAAAGAAGTTGTTTCTAATGCAAGAATAATAGATGAATCATTACTGGATACATCAAAAGTATTAATCCATTCAACTGTTAAATTAAAAAATACGGTTACAAAAATGGAATTTAAATATACTTTGGTAGCCGATTCTGAAACAAATCTTAAAGAAGGAAAACTATCTGTAAATTCGCCTATTGGTAAAGGATTGTTGGGTAGAAAAGTAGGTGATATTACCGAAATTACGGTGCCTAGCGGTGTGATGGAATTTGAAATTTTGGAAATTACCAGAGGATAATTTTTTTTAAATAATTGTATAAATCCTTTTCAATTTTTTATTTGAAAAGGGTTTATTAATTTTGGGTAAAAATAAAAAATTATGAGTACACTATTCACAAAAATAATTAATGGTGAAATTCCATCGTATAAAATTGCTGAAAACGACGATTTTTACGCTTTTTTGGATGTAAATCCGAATGCGAAAGGTCATACCTTGGTGGTGCCAAAAAAGGAAGCTGACAAACTTTTTGACTTGGATGAAGAAACCTATAATGGTTTAATGCGTTTTTCAAGAAAAATCGCCATTGCAATAGAAAAGGCAATTCCTTGCAAACGTGTAGGGATGGCTGTTGTTGGACTGGAAGTGCCGCACGTTCATGTGCATTTAATTCCTTTAGAAGCCATGAGAGACGTTCAATTTACGCATAAAGTAATATTGTCGCCTGTAGAATTTGAAGCAATTGCCAAAGCTATTTCGGATAATTTGTAAGATAAAATTCTTTCGAAGAAATTTTAACATTATGAATGTTTAACATTGTTTTTTATGAAATCAATTGAAGGCTTATTTGAAAAAGATTTGATGGATGAAATAACACTTTTACCTATAGAAGAATTAAAGGCTAATAGTATTGTGTTATTAGAGAATGCCTATGTTAAATATATACCGATACTTCTTGAAGGTTCAATTAAAGTGAGGAAAACTGATGAGTCTGGTAAAGAGATTATACTTTACCAAATTTATCCGGGTGAAAGTTGTATTCTTTCTATAATCACTTGTTTGAATGATAAGCAATGTAATGCCGAAGCATATGTAGAGAAAAAATCGAGATTGATTATGGTTCCTTCCTCAAAAGTTAAATTTTGGATGGAGAAGTATAGCTCTTGGAGGCAATATGTTTTTAATCATTATTATGATAAATTTGATGAACTTATAAACCTTATTGATGCAATTGCTTTTAAACATGTTGATATTCGTTTAATAAATAAATTAAAAGAGCACCAATTAAAACAAGGTGATAAAATTGAAATGACACACTTAGCTTTGGCTAAAGAAATTGGTACGGCAAGAGAAGTAATATCACGACTTTTAAAACAACTTGAAAAAGAAAACTTAGTAAAACTTAAACGGGGAATTATCTATCTAACAAGTGAATTTTAATTGGAATAAACCATCAATATTTTAAGATTTTCTACTATTTAATAAAATATTAAACGAATCCTTATTTATTAAGGCGTTATGGTGATGTAGGTCACGGAAATTAATTAATTGACTGTAATATCTTTGTGATAGTTTAATATTAAAAAATATAAAAATGAGAGTTTTAATTTTATTGGTTTTATTTACAGTTTTAGGTCAAACTACAACGCCTATTTACGCCAACAATCCTGTTGTAAGTACTAGCAACATTGAGGTGAATAATTACATTATGACTACTGGTGTTCCAGGCTATGTGCCCGTTATACTTATGGCCGCCGCGGAAATGAAGTTGAAAGAAGGAGAAAAGTTTGGAAAATTTGAAGTTGTTCTCTATGGAGAAGCTGTAAAACAATTTGCAGATAAAGATGGAGGTCAAAAATTAGTTGATATGGCTAAAGCTTCTGGCGCTACTATAATTTTATGTGATTTTGCCCTTAAACACTTCGGAATCTCGAGAGAATCGCTTCCTGAAGGCTTAGAATTTGTTGAAAATGCTTTTACGTACAATTTAGATATGCTAAAGGCAGGTTATCATGTTTTAGGCGTTTAAGCAATTTCAATAAAAAGTAAGATACAAAAAGGTTAGGCACTATATAAATGAGGCTGGCCTTTTTTGTTATCTTAAATTCTAATTTTTTACTAGTGCTAAAAAACTAAAGATATAGTTGATAGATTTAGGTCTATTTGTTGCTATTTTATTTTAAAACTGAATAGTTAACGCATCATTTCTTTAAAGAAATTAGGAATGAAGTTCCTTTTCCTACTTCTGATTTTAAGACGGCTATTTTACCGTTGTGGTAATCTTCAATAATACGTTTTGCGAGGGACAATCCCAATCCCCAACCACGTTTTTTTGTGGTAAAACCAGGTGTAAAGATTTCATGCTGTAAATGTTTGGGAATTCCTTTGCCAGTGTCGGTAATGGTGATGGTCACGTTTTTTTCGTTTTCGGAAATTGCCAATGCTATTTTTCCTTTTCCTTCCATAGCATCAATGGCGTTTTTCACCAAATTTTCGATCACCCAGCTAAACAATTGTAAATTTATTTTTGCATAAATTTCATTTTTTGAAGATTCAAATTTAAAAACAACTTGCTTTGAGCTTCTGAGTTTTAAATAATCAAACGAAGTGTTGGTTGCTGCCACCAAATTTTGTTCTTTTAATTCGGGAATTGACCCAATTTTCGAGAATCGTTCTGCGATAGTATTCAATCTAAGTACATCATTTTCTATTTCTTTTATGATGTTTTCATTGGTATTTTCCAAGCGTAAAATTTCAATCCAACCTAACAAAGATGATAATGGTGTTCCTATTTGATGTGCGGTTTCCTTAGCCATTCCTGTCCAAAGTTTGTTTTGCTCCGCTACTTTATTCGATTTGAAAAATAAATAAATAACGCTGGCAAATAAAAATAAAATAAGAATTAAGGCGATGGGATAGTACTTTAGTTTGGTTAATAAATCCGAATCGCGGTAATAAATGTATTGTTTTAAGTCCTCTCCTCTATAACTAATTGTTATGGGATTGTTTTGGCTTTTCATGATAAAAAGCTGCTTTTCTAAATAGTTTTGCTTTTTTACTTTAAGCGGGTCTAAATTTGCCCATTCGGTAATACTGTCTTTTTCATTGGCAATAATCATTGGAATATTGTGGTTGTTGCCAATAATTTTATCTTCAAGTGAAATATCTGTATTTAAACTGGCGCTGCTGAAGCGTTCATAAGCTTTTGCCAAAATTTCCATTTTGGACCGTTCTTCATGTTTAAATTTTTGAAAAAAATCATAGGTATTCCAAAGAATGAGGGCAACAATAATAAATGAGGACAAAATTACTGTCCAACGAATGATATGTGAATTCTTTTGTGAAGCCATTAATCAAATATAAAGTATAAGTTACTATAACTTAAAAATAAAATCTATATTATTTTAGCCTTGAAATATTTATATTTGTTAAAAATGAAAATAAATGCTAAGTATAGACCCAAAAGACATCTCAACAGCAAAGCTGCAGGAATATTTGCAAAGTGCCATTGCGCCACGTCCAATCGCTTTTGCAAGCACGCTTGATGCTCATGGAAACCCAAACTTGTCTCCATTTAGTTTTTTTAACATGTTTAGCACAAATCCGCCCATTTTAATTTTTTCGCCAGCGCGTAGGGTTAGGGGAAATACCACAAAACACACTTTAGAAAATGCCAAAGCTACCAAAGAAGTGGTTATTAATGTGGTGAATTATAATATTGTTCATCAAATGTCACTGGCGAGCAGCTGGTATCCCAAAGGCGTAAATGAGTTTTTAAAAGCAGGTTTTACAATGCTCCCATCTGATAAGGTGAAGCCGTTCAGGGTTGGTGAATCACCCATCCAATTAGAGTGTAAGGTTAAAGAAATAGTAGCGCTTGGTGCAGAAGGCGGTGCAGGCAATTTGATTATTTGTGAAGTGGTTAAAATGCATATTAAAAATGAATATTTGGATGAAGACGGAGCTATCAATCAATACAAATTAGATTTGGTGGCGAGAGCCGGTGGCAGCATGTATTCCCGTGTGCGAGAAGGTTTTTTTGAAATACCCAAACCATTGTCAACGTTGGGAATTGGCGTTGATGCCATTCCGTCTGAAATTAGGAACAGTAATATATTGACAGGAAATGATTTGGGAATGTTGGCTAACGTGGAAGTGATTCCTTCTGAAACAGATGTTGATAAGTTTGCGAAAGAACATATGGAATATATTGGAATTAATACGGTGAAAAAACATACATTTGCGAAAGCACTTTTAGAAAAAAATGAGGTGTTAAGTGCTTGGAAAGTACTTTTATTAAAATAATTTGAAATATGGAAATTACAGGAAAAATTAAAAAAATTGATGAACCTAAAACCTTTGGTGCAAGCGGGTTTAGAAAAAGAGAAATGGTAATAACAACAAATGAACAATATCCACAAATGTTGATGGTTGAATTTGTACAAGATAAATGTGATTTATTAAATAATTACCAAATTGGACAGGATGTAAAAGTATCTATCAATTTAAGGGGAAGAGAGTGGATTAATCCTCAGGGAGAAGCCGTTTATTTTAACTCAATTCAAGGATGGAGAATAGAAGTGGCACAACCGGAAGGAACTGCTACAGGAGCACCTATGACACCACCAGCTAAATTTGAAGCCACAACAGACATAGATGATAGCGAACCAGATGATTTACCGTTCTAGTCGAATCTAAAATTATATAAAAAGAGAAAAACACCAGTTTTTCTCTTTTTTTTGTTTGGCTATATTTGTATAAAAATAATAGAAAATGTATTTGCTTTCAAAAGCGTTGGTATTTCCACCGGTAAATTTGGCTAATGAAGATGGTTTGTTGGCTGTTGGAGGAGATTTGTCGGCCAAAAGATTGTTGCTTGCCTATGAAAGTGGAATTTTTCCGTGGTACAATCAAGGGGAACCCATTGTTTGGTACAGCCCAAATCCAAGAATGGTTTTGTTTCCAGAAAACCTGAAAATTTCAAAAAGTATGAAGCAAATTATTCGGAAAAATAAATTTAGGGCAACATTCAATCAAAATTTTTCGGAAGTGATTTCTAATTGTAAAAACACCTACAGAGAAGGTCAGGGCGGAACATGGATTACAGATGAAATGGAGCAAGCTTATATCAATTTACATAAATTAGGCATGGCAAAATCGGTGGAAGTATGGGAAGGGAATGAATTGGTTGGAGGTTTATATGGTATTGATTTGAGTCATGTTTTTTGTGGAGAGAGTATGTTCAGTAAAAAAAGCAATGCTTCAAAATTCGCCTTTATTTATTTAGCTCAGAAACTGGAAAAAGAAAATTATAAATTGATTGATTGCCAGATTTATAACGAGCATTTGGCAAGTTTAGGGGCTGAAGAAATTTCACGATTGGAATTCTTAACCTATCTTAAAAAGTAAAAAGATAACAAAAAAGGAACTTATTTAATAAGTTCACTATCTTTGAATTTCAATAAAAACAGCAAAAATGGAGATTAAAAATGCACAACTTGTCGTTGACAATTGGATAAAGGAACACGGCGTCCGTTATTTTAATGAATTGACCAATATGGCGCAATTGACTGAAGAAGTTGGCGAAGTAGCGCGAATTATTGCAAGGCGTTATGGTGAACAAAGTGAAAAGGAAAGCGATAAGGGAAAAGACTTGGGAGAAGAATTGGCCGATGTGGTTTTTGTGGTTTTGTGTTTGGCAAATCAAACCGGCATAGATTTACAGGCAGCTTTCGACAAAAAAATGGATGTTAAAACCAAACGGGATCACGACCGCCATCAAAATAATAAAAAACTAAAATAAATGAATCCTTATAAAAATCAATCTTTTTTAAGATTAACCGTTCAATTTGCATCGACATTCTTTGTGGTGGTCACCGTCCTGAAAATATTAATTTCAATATTTAAAAATGGCGGAATTACAGGAATGATTTCAGAATATTTTTCTGCTGAAACCTGGTTGCCATTTTTAATAATACAATTGGTGATGTCACTAGTTTATGGGTTGCTTATGGCGGGATATTATAAGTTTATAAAAAAATAATTTTATTTAAAGGCACTAATTATACTTAGGATGGGATCGTTAAAAATCAATAAAATCAATAACACTGTAAAGGGGAATATCCAAATTACAGGATCAAAAAGTGAAACAAACCGTTTGTTGATTTTACAACAGTTTTATCCGAATTTAACGATTGAAAATAGGTCAAATTCCGATGACTCTGTTTTGATGCAAAAAGCCCTGGAAAGCACTTCTTCAGAAATAAATATAGGGCATGCTGGTACGGCAATGCGTTTTTTAACAGCTTACTTTTCAGTAAAAGAAGGCAGTGAAATTGTGTTAACGGGTTCTCATAGGATGAAAGACAGGCCCATACAAATTTTGGTTGATGCCTTAACTTCCATAGGGGCTGATATCCAATATTTGGAAAAAGAGGGTTTCCCACCTTTAAAAATCTCAGGTAAAAATTTGGCTAAAGATTTTGTTGAAATTGATGGAAATGTGAGTAGCCAATATATTTCTGCATTGCTATTGATTGCACCTACTTTAAAAAAAGGATTGAAATTGAAGTTTAAAGGTGAAGTAACTTCAGTTCCATACATAAAAATGACGCTACAACTCTTGGCTGAATTGGGCATTGACTATCTTTGGAAAGATAATTTGATTACAGTTCAACCAAAACCTGCCATTAAACCAACAACGGTTGTGGTCGAATCTGATTGGAGTTCAGCTTCTTATTATTACAGTTTATGTGCGCTTAGCCCAAATGCTAAAATAACGCTGTCATCCTACAAAAAAAATAGCTTGCAGGGCGATTCTGTACTGTCCTCAATTTATGAGAATTTAGGTGTTTCCACTGAATTCAAGGGAAACGCCATCATTTTAAAAAATACGTCAACGCTTCATAATTCAGAAATGGAGAATCTAAATTTAATGGAAGCACCAGATATTGCCCAAACCATTGCAGTGACTTGTTTCGGATTGGGAATTGAATGTTATTTAACGGGGCTTCACACCTTAAAAATAAAAGAAACTGACAGGTTGGTTGCTTTGAAATCCGAGTTGGAAAAATTGGGTGGTGAAGTGATGCTAACAAATAGCACCTTGCATTTACATCCATCTTTCAAAATAATTGAAAATAGGAACATTGCCACTTATGATGATCACAGAATGGCCATGGCTTTTGCGCCATTGGCTGTAAAAGTCGCCATTGAAATTGAAGATCCGGGCGTAGTTTCAAAATCTTATCCAACATTTTGGGAAGATTTTGCTAAAATAAGCCGCTAAAAGTCTGCAAAACAAACTTTTATTCTAAAACACTTGACAACGCCTATGCGGATGTTGTATCTTTGCGCTCTTTCTAATAAAAGTAAGAAAAAAACAGTAGGGGAAAGCTAATTTTTTTGAGAGAGAATTTATAGCTTTTTTCATTTGATCAATAAAATATAATTAAAATAACTACATGAAATTATCAAAATTTAAGTTCGAATTACCAGAAGATTTATTGGCAGAATATCCGGCAGAAAATAGGGATGAATCGAGGTTAATGGTTTTGGACAGAAAAAAGCATACCATTGAACATCATAATTTTAAAGAAATAATTAATTATTTTGATGAAGGGGATTTGATGATTTTGAACAATACTAAAGTTTTTCCTGCAAGAATGTATGGTGAAAAGGAAAAAACTGGCGCGCGTATTGAAGTGTTTTTATTGAGAGAATTAAATGCTGAAAGCAGGTTGTGGGACGTATTGGTTGATCCGGCACGTAAAATAAGAATCGGAAATAAATTATTTTTCGGCGACGACGAAAGTTTGGTAGCTGAAGTGATTGACAATACCACCTCAAGAGGACGTACATTGCGTTTTTTATATGATGGCTCTTATGAAGAATTTCGACAAAAATTAGAAGAATTGGGTGAAACACCATTGCCAAAATATATTAAAAGAGCTGTGGAAAAGGATGATGAAGAACGTTACCAAACTATCTATGCAAAACATGAAGGTGCCATTGCCGCTCCAACTGCGGGATTGCATTTTTCCAAACATTTAATGAAACGTTTGGAAATTAAAGGAATCGACTTTGCAGAAATAACTTTGCATGTGGGCTTGGGAACTTTTAATCCTGTGGAAGTTGAGGATTTATCTAAACATAAAATGGATTCTGAACGTTTAATCATTACGCAGGATGCTGTAGATATTGTGAACGGAGCTATTGACCAAAAAAGAAGGATATGTGCAGTGGGTACAACGGTAATGCGTGGAATTGAAAGCGCTGTTTCATCTAATAGCCACCTAAATTCTCACAATGGTTGGACAAATAAATTTATTTTTCCTCCTTATGATTTTAGCATTGCCAATTGTATGGTTACAAATTTCCATACCCCAAAATCTACTTTAATGATGATGGCTGCAGCCTTTGCAGGTTACGATTTTTTAATGGAAGCCTATGAAGAAGCTGTTAAAGAAAAATATAAATTTTATTCGTACGGCGATGCGATGCTAATTATATAATTAAAAAACTATTTTTTAAGAATTGAATTCCCGCCCCTTGCGGGAATCTTTTTATAAAGGCGATTCAAAATGATAAAAAGAAGAGATATACGTGCTTTAACCAAAACCCAATTGCGCGAATTTTTTGTGGAAAAAGGGGATAAAGAGTTTAGAGGAAATCAGGTTTATGAATGGTTATGGGTTAAAAGTGCCCATTCTTTTGAAGACATGACCAATATTTCGAAGGAAACACGTCAAATGCTGGAAGAAAATTTCGTGATCAACCATATTGAAGTTGATTTGATGCAGCGCAGTGCCGACGGAACCGTAAAAAATGCTGTTCGTTTACACGATGGCTTAATTGTGGAATCGGTTTTAATTCCGACTGAATCAAGAACAACTGCTTGTGTATCTAGCCAAGTTGGGTGCAGTTTAGACTGCAGTTTTTGTGCCACGGCTCAATTAAAAAAGATGCGAAACTTAAATCCTGATGAAATTTACGATCAAGTGGCGGCCATAAACAAGGAAAGCTTGCTGTATTATAATCACAAATTGTCAAATATTGTTTTTATGGGAATGGGTGAACCATTGATGAATTATAACAATGTTTTAAAGGCCATTGAGAAAATAACTTCAGAAGAAGGCCTGGGAATTTCTCCAAAACGTATTACAGTATCCACTTCCGGAATTCCTAAAATGATCAAAAAATTGGCGGATGATGAGGTAAAATTTAATTTGGCGGTTTCTTTGCATTCGGCAATTGATGAGGTTCGAAATCAAATTATGCCATTTACAAAAGATTTTCCTTTACAAGATTTGAAAGAAGCTCTGGAATATTGGTATGCCAAAACAAGCAATAGGGTTTCCTATGAATATGTTATTTGGGACGGAATTAACGACAGCAAAGATGCGATTATGGCTTTGGTTAAATTTTGTAAATACGTGCCGTGTAAGGTAAATTTAATTGAATATAACCCAATAGGTGACCCTAATTTTCAACAGGCTAACCCACAAGTAATTTCAGATTATATCAGTATTTTGGAAATGAATGATATTATTGTGAATGTACGAAGGAGCAGGGGAAAAGATATAGATGCTGCCTGTGGGCAGTTGGCAAACAAAAAAAGCTAGCGTTATCGCTAGCTTTTTTTCTATTTTAAAAAGAAGAAACTTACTAATTTCTTTTCAGTTTTTTCTTGATTTCAACTTCATGGTAGGCTTCAATTAAATCCCCAACTTCTACATCATTAAAGTTTTTAATTTGAAGTCCGCAATCATATCCTTTAGTAACTTCTTTCGCATCATCCTTAAATCGTTTTAACGAACTTAAATCACCTGAATGAATTACAACGCCATCTCTAATAATTCTAATTTTTGAAATTCTTTGAATTTTACCGCTCAATACCATACAGCCAGCAATTGTTCCAATTTTAGAAATTTTGAAAACTTCTCTAATCTCAACATTACCTATGATTTCTTCTTTCATTTCAGGAGATAACATTCCTTCCATAGCATCACTTAAATCGTTTATGGCATCGTATATAATAGAATAAGTTCTGATATCAATTTCTTCATTGTCTGCCAAATTTCTTGCATTTCCAGAAGGTCTTACGTTAAACCCAATAATAATAGCATCAGAAGCAGAAGCCAACAATACGTCAGATTCTGTGATTGCACCAACACCTCTGTGGATAATGTTCACTTGAATTTCACCAGTTGAAAGTTTTTGGAATGAATCGGCTAGCGCTTCTACGGAACCATCAACATCACCTTTTAAAATAATGTTTAATTCTTTAAAGTCGCCTAGGGCAATTCTTCGTCCAATTTCATCTAAAGTAATATGTCGTTGTGTTCTTACCGATTGTTCGCGTTGTAATTGAGAACGTTTAGAAGCAATTTGTTTTGCTTCTTTTTCATCTTCAAAAATGTAAAATTTATCTCCCGCTTGCGGTGCTCCGTCCAAACCAAGTATTGAAACCGGTGTAGAAGGACCAGCCTCTTTCAGATTATTTCCGCGTTCATTAAACATGGCTTTAATTTTACCGCTATGTTTCCCGGCAAGCATATAATCACCAATTTTTAAGGTTCCGTCTTGTACCAAAATTGTGGAAACATAACCACGACCCTTATCCAATAAGGCTTCAACTATAGTACCTATGGCTCTTTTGTTCGGATTTGCTTTTAAATCAAGCATTTCTGCTTCAAGAAGTACTTTTTCAAGCAGTAACTCAACATTTTGTCCTGTTTTGGCTGATATTTCCTGAGACTGGATTTTTCCACCCCAATCTTCAACCAATAAATTCATTTGTGAAAGTTGTTCTTTAATTTTTTCAGGATTGGCATGTGGTTTGTCTATTTTATTAATGGCAAAAACAATTGGCACACCAGCCGCTTGTGCATGGCTAATGGCTTCTTTTGTTTGTGGCATCACATCATCATCAGCAGCAATAACTATAATTACCAAATCTGTTACTTGAGCACCACGAGCACGCATTGCCGTAAAGGCTTCGTGACCGGGAGTATCTAAAAATGCTATTTTTTGACCATTTTTTAAAATTACACCGTAGGCGCCAATGTGTTGCGTAATTCCTCCAGATTCCCCGGCAATTACATTTTCTTCACGGATATAATCCAGTAAGGAGGTTTTACCGTGATCCACATGACCCATTACAGTAACAATTGGTGCTCTTGGTTTTATACTTTCAAGATCATCTTCCTGTTCCTGAATTGCTTCTTCAACTTCCGCTCCAACAAAGTCAAGGCTATAGTCAAATTCTTCAGCAACAATGCTAAGTGTTTCTGCATCCAATCTTTGATTCATGGTAACCATCAATCCCAATGACATACAGGCTGAAATAACATTGGTAACGGGAATATCCATCATGGTGGCAATTTCGCTTACCGTTACAAATTCCGATACTTTAAGTATTTTGCTTTCAGCTTCTTGTTGCTCAAAATCTCTTTCAGTTTGTTGGCGGAATACATCTCTTTTATCTCTTCTGTGTTTTGCGCCTTTTCCTTTTTTAGATTTACCTTGAAGTTTCTCTAAGGTTTCTCTAATTTGTTTTTGAACATCTGCTTCAGAAGGCTCTTCTTTTACCAAAGGTTTTCTGCCACGCGCCAATGGTGACTTGTTGGCTCCTTTGTTTTGTGCTAGGATTGGTTGTTTTTTAACACCAGTTATTGGTGTTATAGGCATTTTTTTTACAATCCTTCTGCGTTTCTTTTTGTTTGCATCGCTATCGTCTTTTTTAGCAGCTGGCTCAGGTTTTTTCTTTTTAGGACGTTCAAACTGTCTTAAATCAATTTTTTCACCAACAATTTTCGGGCCCTCTAATTTTGAATATTTAGTTTCTATGGTCTGGGGCTCTATAGTTTCAGCTTCTGTAGGTTCCTTTTTTTCTTCAACTTTTTTTGCTTGTTGCTTTTCAGCTTCCATTGCTTGTGCAGCCTTCTTTAGAATAGGCTTTTTAGAAACCTTCTTAGCTTGTACTTCAGTTTTTGGAGGTTCTATCGATACTTCAACAGCCTTCTCTTTACTTTCGGCTTCAGCTTTTGGCGTTTTTTCTTTAATTTCTTCAATAGGTTTTGTTGGCTCAAGAATTTCTTTAGGTTTTTCTTCAACAATAACCTTTGGTGCTTCTTCAACAATAGGAGTCGATTTTTTCTCTATTTCCGCTTCTTTTTGTTCAATATCAATTTTGCCTACAGTTTTTATCTCTAACTTTTCAGCTTTGGCTTTAATCACAACTTTTTTGGCTTCTTCCTCTAGGCGATGTTTCTCCGCCAATTCTTCATTTGCGATTCTTAAGGTTTCTTTTTCTTTCCTTTTTTCTTCGCCTACCTCTTTTGAAGCCGCTTTTTTACTTCTGTCCGTCTGAAAACCATCCAACAACACTTCATACTCTTCATTAGATATTTTTGTAGTAGGTCTTGCTTCAATTTCAAAACCTTTAGTTGCTAAATGCTCAACAGCTCTATCTAACGAGATGTTCAATTCCCGTAATACTTTGTTCAGTCTTAATGTTTTGTCTTCAGCCATACAATGTTTATTTTTGCCAATTTGTGTTGAAAAATTTAAGATTAATCTTTAAATTCTTCTCTTAATATTCTTTGAACCTCTAAAATGGTCTCTTCTTCTAAATCGGTTCTGCTTACAAGTTCGTTAATGTCTTTTTCCAGTACGCTTCTTGCAGTATCTAAACCAATATTTTTAAATTCCTGAATAACCCAAGCTTCAATTTCATCAGAAAATTCAGTCAATTCAACATCATCTTCCGCTTCAATACCCTCACGTTGAACATCAAGCTCGTAGCCTGTTAGTTGTGAAGCTAAGCGAATATTTACGCCATTTTTTCCAATTGCTTTTGAAACTTCTTCAGGCAATAAATATACATCAACTCTTCCTTTTTTCCCATCTTCACGCCCTTCTTCTTCATGAATTTTCATGGAAACTACTTTTGCCGGACTTAAAGCTCTTGCGATATATAGTTGGGTATTTTTAGTGTAGTTAATTACATCTATATTTTCATTTCCCAATTCACGAACAATGCCATGAATACGAGACCCTTTCATTCCTACACAAGCCCCAACTGGGTCAATTCTGTCATCGTATGAATCTACGGCTACTTTTGCTTTTTCACCAGGGATTCTTGCAACACCTTCAATAGTTATCAATCCATCAAAAACTTCAGGAATTTCCTGTTCAAATAATTTTACTAAAAATTCAGGAGCTGTTCTCGATAAAATAATCACGGGTTTGTTGCCGCGCAATTCTACGGATTTAATGATTCCGCGCACGGAATCCCCTTTTCTGAAATAGTCTGAACGGATTTGTTCGTTTTTTGGCAATATAATTTCGTTGCCATCGTCATCTAACAAAATGATTGCATTGTGACGAATATGGTGAACTTCTGCAGTGTAAATATCACCTTCTAATTCTTTAAACTGTTTAAAGGTATTTGTGCTGTCGTGTTCATGTATTTTTGAAATCAAGTTTTGTCTTAAGGCTAAAATAGCACGTCTTCCAAGATCGATTAATTTCACTTCTTCAGAAACATCTTCACCGATTTCAAAATCAGGTTCAATTTTTCGGGCTTCTGAAAGTTCAATTTCTTCATTGTCATCTTCTGACATTCCATCAGCAACTACAACACGATTTCTCCAAATTTCTAAATCGCCTTTATCCGGATTTATTATAATATCAAAGTTATCATCAGATCCAAATTTTCTTTTTAAAGCAGCTCTAAAAACTTCTTCAAGTATCGCCATAAGTGTTACCCTGTCAATATTTTTATCGCCCTTAAAATCTGAAAACGACTCAATTAATGCTAAATTTTCCATGCACTCTCGTAATTAAAATATTATTTTCACTTTTGCCTCTAAAATATCGCTGAAAGGGATTGTTGAATTTTTAATAACCGTAATTTTTCCCTTTCCTATAGGTTTTGGTTCACGGGTTTTCCATTCCAACTCAATCGCATTGTCAGCTACATTTTTAAGCATACCCTCAACAGAGGTATTGTCTTTTAACTTTATGGTTAAAACCCTATTGATGTTTTTTATGTATTGCCGATTCACTTTTAACGGATTTGCAATATCCGGTGAAGCAACCTCTAGCGAAAAATCTTCTATTTCCCTATCTAAATTATGCTCAATTCCTCGGCTAATTCTAATACATTCCTTTAAAGTTACACCGTGATCGCCATCCACTTCAACAGAAATCTTATTATCTGCCATAAATTTTAAGTCTATCAAAAATAACTCTGGGTTTTCTTCGATAGCCTCTTTTACCAAATTTATGACCTTTTCCTTTTGTATCATACTATAAAAAGAGGGGACTTATGTCCCCTCCTAGTCCTTTATCTGTTCTAATTCGGTGCAAATATACTAAGATTTTTTGAAATGATAAAAATTCATGTTTATTTTTAATTTAAAATTATTAACTTAGCCTTAGGATAATAAACTATACAATTATTTTTTATGAAAAGTATTCTAGTTCCGATTGATTTTTCCGATCAAGCAAAATATGCTGCAAAAGTAGCATCTGATATTGCCAGATTCACAAATTCGAAAATATTTTTGTTGCACATGCTGGAGCTTCCTACTGGTATTATTGACCCTGCAGGCTATGGTTCTTCCAACAATACGCCTTCGGCAATGTTATTTTTGAAAAGAGCTCACGATAAGTTTGAGGAATTTAAAAAATTGCCATTTTTAGAAGGATTAGAAGTGGAAGATTCTGTGCAATTTCACAAGGCTTATGATGGAATCATCGATGAAAGTACAAAGCAAAAAGCAGATTTGATAGTGATGGGTTCAAAGGGGACCTCTGGACTTGAAGAAATGTTGGTGGGCTCCAATACTGAAAAGGTTGTCAGAAATTCGGATGTCCCAGTACTTGTTATTAAGCAGGAAATTGATAAGTTTAAGATTGAGAATATAGTTTTTGCCTCCAATTTTAAAATCGATCACAGAGAAGCATTTCAAAAAATACTGAATTTTGCTTCTCTTTTTAATGCGCGACTGCATTTACTTAAAATAAATACGATTCATAATTTCGAAACTACAAAAGAATCTAGTGATGCAATTAGAAACTTTATCAACGATTTTGATTTGGGTGATTATACCTTAAATATATACAACGATATTTCTGTTGAGGCTGGAATTTTAAATTTTTCTAAAGTGATAGATGCTGATGTTATCTTATTAAACACGAACGGAAGGAGAGGCTTGTCGCATTTATTTAACGGAAGCATTGGAGAAGATTTAGCAAACCACGCAAAATTGCCTGTTGTTACCTTTAAATTATAGCGTAATAAATGCCAGTTTTTATTTAACCCCTAGTTTTTAAATATTTGATAGTTGTTGTTGCTTTTAATTGGCTCAATTTTTATAATTGAGTTCATGGCAAAAGCTACCAATGCAATTGAATAGCTTGAAATAAAAAAGAACAAAAGAATTAATAATAAAATTTTCATTTTTCTCATTGATTATCAGTATAAAATTTGTTTTTAAAATTATTCACTGGTAAATAGAAAAACCTTACGAAATTCCGTAAGGTTTTGCTTATTGTATAATATAGGTGAAGATTTAAAAACTATTAAATAATGATTTCTTTTCTTTGAGTCTTAGCAATTTCCCCTAATTTAAATCATCAGTTTATACAATAACTAAACTTCTTATTTTGAATAATTCAGTCTAACAAAGATATTGTTCTAAAAATTAAAAACCTTACGGGTTTCCGTAAGGTCTGCATTATTTATTTTTTATATAAGCCCTAAATCCTTAGAGATTGACACAAGATGAACTACGTTATTTGCATTAAAGTATTCTTTTAAACTTTTTAATCTTTTTTCAACGCTACTCATACTTGTTGGGGAATAATTTTTGTTTTTTAAGGCAGCGCTTATTTCTTCTTGAGAATATCCTTTGGCAAGGCAATTGAGAAGAAAGATATCATATTCAGCAATTTCCACAGCTTCATTTTGTGATAAAGCACCAGCCACGTTAGGAGAAATATAAAATTCATTGGAATTGTGAATCTTTTGTAAAGCTTTTTTTAATTCTCTCATTCCATCTCTGCTTTTCCATACATAGGCATTAATTTTATCTTCATTGCATAGCGTTTGAATTCTGTACATTTTATCTTCAACAGAGAATATAACAATTTTTAAATCTGGAAATTCTTTTCTAACCGCTTTTATAAGTTCTTCGCCTGAATTAATTTTTTGCGCTGTATGGTCTTTATTAAAGGATAAGTCGCTAATTAATAAATCAAAAGGTGCATTATTTAATCGGGCACTTTTTAATTTTAACAATGCTTCATCGCAATATTGTGTATAATCTATTTCTTTTATTTCTAATTTGGCTAGCTCAGCTCTTATGCCGCTGTTAATGAAGTCCATATCTTCAGCTATTAAAATTTTTTGAAACATCTGCATTATTTTTTAAAAAAAATTGACACTTTAAACCCTTTGTTTAAAGTTGTTTCAAAAGTAACCGTTCCATTTATAGCTTTTATACGGTTTTCCACATTTTTGAGTCCATTTCTTAAAGTTAATTCTTCTCTATTATTGCCAATTCCATTATCTGAGTATTTTATGGTACAATAATTTTTATCATCACTAAATGAAATAACAACTAAATTGGCCTCGCTGTGTTTTTTCATATTTACCATTAATTCTTGTAAAACCCTGTAAATGATTATTTGTTTGTGTTTTTCTATGCGGTGCAGTTTTGTTTCTTGAAGATTTTTTATAAATATTTTGCAATGCTCATTGTTAAATCCTGAGAGCATGTTTTTTAAGAACTTTTCAAAATTTATTCCGGTTTCAATAGTATTATTTTCGTGTGAAATATTTCTGGTTTGCAAATATACCTTGTCTAAATCATCCAGTATTTGAGTGGCGCTATTAGTTGTATATTGTATTTTATTCATAATGTTGTACATATCATTGGCAACTTCATCATGTATTTTTTTTGCAATACGTATTTCGGTTTTATAAATCTCCTGTAATTTTTCCTGCTTGTGTTTTTGTTTTCTGTAATAGCCAAAAATGAGCAACGCTATAACAATGGAGCTCTCGGAAACACCGGTAATAATATTTCTGTTTTTTTCTTTTTCTAACTCTAATTCTTTTTTTGCTGATGTTATTTTTAATTGTAGATTTTCATCGCGATTTTTTTTGCTGTCGTATTTAAGTTTTGCAAATTTATTTAAGGCATTTTGATCCGCGTCTTTTAAACTATCACTAATTCTGACATACCTAATGTAATATTTTTTTGTTTTGTTGGAATTTTCTAGGTCAATTAGTTTTTGTAAAGCTTCCAGTTGATCTTGTGGACTTTTTTGGTGTGAAGCTATATTGTACATTTTTATGGCATACTCAAGCGCTATTTTCTGATTTTTTTGTTTGTAATAATCCGAAAGATGCGCATAACTTGCGTTTAAGCCATATAAATCATTTTCTTCTAAACGAATTGTTAAAGCGGAAAGCAAATCGTCATGTACATTTTCATTTTCGTTAGCCAGCCATTTTGTGTAAGCAAGATTGTCTAGTATTCTGGCTTTTGTTTTAGGAATGTTGTTCGATAAAGGATTTCCTAATAGCTTATTAAGTAAGTTAATTGAATTGTCATAATCTTTAAGTGATCTAAAAGCATTTGCCATATTATTTTGAATGGCAATTTTCTCTATATCATTTGCCGAAATATTAAAGGCTTTGTCATACCAATAAATGGCTTCCGAATAGTCATTTTGTTTTTTTGCTGAAATGGCAATGCAATTGTATACTGAAGTTAGGTATTGTATATTGTTCTTGTCTAGATATTTTAAAGCTTGAATCGAAGTCTCGTCACTGCCATAATAATCGCCAAAATCAGATTGAATGATAGCCATTTGCACCAAATTTTCACCTACTTTTGATTTATCACCAAGATTTAAATGAATCTCTTTAGAAAGATTGTAAAAAAGGAAAGCACTATCTTTTTTAAAGTTGATGCTATAATAATAAGCCAATCTCGAAAAATTATTTCCGATAGCTACTGAGTCGTTTTTTGCAATAGAAGAGCGTAATAATTCTTTGCTATTTGCAATTGCGCTATCAAGCTGTTTTAAGTTTCCGAATAAAGATGATTTATGAATCAATATTTCATCTATGTTTTTTGAATTTGGAGTGTTTTTTTTAGCAAGCTTAAGAGCCTTATTTGCATAGTTCAAACATATTGAGTCACCAAGAGCAGGGTCTCTCATTTTTTGGATATAAATATCTACAGAATCTAATAGAGGTTTTTTTGATATTTCAATTTTCTCCTTTTTGCTACAGGAAGTGAAATGCGTTAGACCAAAAATCCCAAAAAAGAGAAATGTGATTTTCAAGTATTTCATTTTTTAAAACAGTATAAAAGGGGTTGGTTTTTCAATAAATTTTTTAGTCTTTTGTCTCTATTTTCTGCTCTTTCTGTTTGTTATTTCAGATCTTTAGGTATTTTACAAATTGGTATCGGTATCATTTTATGTTTATTTGCCCTGTTTCTTTTCATGAAAATAGAAAACACTTCTTTTTCCCTGTCGCTAAAATCGGCCATTTTTTTGCCGAGCTCAACTTGCTTCATTGCCCATTCCAATTCGTCATAGCTGGCGCCAATTTGGTCTTCGTCAGTTTTGTCATCTCCCCATAAGCCATCTGTTGGAGCAGCTTTTATAATATTTTCGTTAATGCCTAAATATTTTGCGATTTCATAGACTTCTGATTTCATTAAATCGGCAATAGGGCTTATGTCCACACCGCCATCGCCGAATTTTGTAAAAAATCCCACGCCATAATCTTCTACTTTATTTCCTGTTCCCGCCACCAAATAGCCTCGAATTCCTGCAAAATAATACAAGGTAGTCATTCGCAAACGCGCACGACTATTGGCCAACGATAAGTTTACTGCGTCCAAATCACCATCGGTTGGAACAGCTGATTTAAATTCTTCAAAAGTTGCCGTTAAATTTATTTCTTCGGAATTGATGTTTTGAAAGTTGTTTTTAAGCTGTTCAATATGTTCTTTTCCTCTTGAAATCTGATTTTTATCCTGATGTATTGGCATTTCAAGGCACAAAACGGGTAAACCGGTTTTAGTGCAAAGTGTTGAAGTGACGGCAGAATCTATTCCTCCCGAAATTCCAATTACAAAACCATTCACATTCGATTTTTCGGCATAATCCCTTAACCAACTTACAATATATTCTACAACTTTTTCTGCGTTCATAATTAATTTAATTAGTAATTTTGACGTTTTAAACTAGGAAGCGTAAATATAGAAATTAATGAACAGACTTTTAATTCTTGTATTTGTTTTATTCTTGTCAATTTCCTGTAAAAATGAAATTGCGAATGAAGTTGATGTGTCAAATATTAAGGTTGCTGTTTCGGTTATTAGGTTTGAACAAAAATTCTATGAATCTGATAAAACAACCCTTCCAATCCTAAAAAAAGAATTTCCTTATTTGTTTCCTGTACAAAACGACAGTATTTGGCTAAATAAAATAAAAGATAAAGAAGAAAGGGAATTGTATAAAAAATCGCAGGCTGTTTTTGGAGATTTTGAAAGTGAAAAGGCGCAAATAGAAGATTTGTTTAAGCATGTAAAATATGAGCATCCAAATTTTGAAGCGCCAAAAATAATTACTTTAATCACAAATCTGGATTACCAAAACAAAATAGTTTATGCAGACAGTTTGTTGTTTGTTTCTTTGGATATGTATTTAGGAAAAAACAGTGAAATATATCAAGATTTTCCAGTTTATCTATCACAAAACTTTGACAAATCGCAATTGGTTGTTGACATTGCTGATGCAATTAGCAATCGTTATTTTACCGCACATAAAAGTCGACAGTTTCTAGATATGTTGATTGACGCCGGGAAAAATATGGCGATGATTGATCATTATTTGCCGTCTGTTTCCAATGCTCGCAAAATAGGATATAGTGATGCTCAATATGAATGGGCAGAGGCCAATGAATCTCAAATATGGAAATATTTTATAGAGAACAAATTGCTATACAGTACCGATTCAAAACTGGTAGACCGCTTTATGGCCAATGCGCCATTTTCAAAATTTTATATCGATATTGATAAAGAATCTCCCGGAAGAATAGGCGTTTGGCTAGGCTGGCAAATTGTGAGCACCTATATGATTAACAATAATGATATAACTTTACAGCAACTTTTACAAACTGATGCTGAAGAAATTTTTAATAAATCGAAATATAAACCTAAAAAATAATGGCAGTAGTACAAACATCACAAATTGAATTTGTTGTAGGCTTAGATGAAAATAAAGTGCCTGAAACAATAAACTGGACAGCCGATGATGGCGAAATTAAAAATGAGAAATCAAAGGCCTTGATGATTTCTGTTTGGAATCCTGAAAAAAAAGAAACGCTTCGCATGGATTTATGGACAAAAGATATGCCTATTGATGAAATGAAACAGTTTTTTCATGAAACTATGGTTTCAATGGCGACTTCCTTTGACCGTGCAACAAATGACCATAAAATGAGTGCCACAATGCTCGATTTTTGTGATTATTTTGCGGAAAAGCTTGAATTGAAGAAAAAGTAATTGTGTAGGGACAGGTCGCAACTTGTCCGTTCTGAAATTTGAAGTGTTGAATATTTGTTGAATCGTTTGGTTCTTGAAACTTGAAACAACCACAACCAACAACTATTGCCCTTTTATAAGCGAGATAATTTCATTGTAGTCTATCGGATTGTTCAAAAAATCTTTTTGAGAAACATCAATAATCAGCGTTTTCAGATTTTCTTCGGTTTTTATAAAACTTGAATAGCCTTGGTGAATTTTATCCAAATATTCCGGTGCAATATTTTGCTCATATTCTCGCCCTCTTTTTTTAATATTTTTGATTAATTGAGGCGTATCTTGGTAAAGATAAATATACAAATCGGGTTTTGAAATTTCTTTGTACATGATGTCGAACATCTTTCTGTACAAATAAAACTCGTCTTTTTGCAAAGTGATTTGTGCAAAAATAAGCGACTTAAAAATGTAATAATCCGAAACAATAAAGTTTTTAAATAAATCAAACTGTGCCAAATCATCCGAAAGTTGTGAATACCTGTCGGCCAAAAAACTCATTTCTAGCGGAAAAGCATAACGATCATTGTCCTCATAAAATTTAGGTAAAAACGGGTTGTCTGCAAAGCGTTCCAATATAATTTTCGCATTAAAATCCTCGGCAATCATGGTGGAAAGTGTTGTTTTTCCCGAGCCAATATTCCCTTCAATAGCGATATAATTGAATTTGTCGGCAAGTGAAACCGGGCGTTTAAGCACAAGGGAAGTTTTTTCAACAGGGCTATTATCAGTGCAGTTTTCCAGACATGTTTGTATGGGTTGTTTTGTAATTGGATGAATTATATTGGGGGCAATTTCAGCCAAAGGTATCATCACAAATTTTCTGTTCAACATATCTTTGTGTGGTACCACCAATTCTTTTGATATAACAATCTCCGTATCAAAAAACAACACATCAATATCAATAATTCGCGCTTTATAACCAGTTTCAGCTGTTCTATTTCTACCTAATAATAGTTCAATTTCGTGAATGGATTTTAGCAGGCTCTCCGGATTTAATTTTGTGGAAACTTTAATACAGATATTTAAAAAATCGTCACTTTTAAAACCCCAGGATTCTGTTTTGTAAACAGAGGATGTTTTCTCAACGACGCCTATTTTTTCCGCAATTAAATCAATAGCCTGTTGTAAATTTACAAGCTTGTTTCCCTGGTTGGTTCCCAACGACAAATATGTAGGTTTTAAAATTTGCATAAAGTGATTGCAAAGAAAAGAAAAGTATCAGATAAATACATATCTTTGTATGTCAATTTATAAACATTTACAAACTTTTTTTCGATTTTTAAATTCAAGGTTTACATGAAATTTTTAGGAAATTTATTAGCATCAATTTTAGGGACTCTTATTGCATTGGGTATTTTGCTCATGATGTTTGTTGTGATAGCAATGGCGTTTGGCGAAACTGAAAAAGTGGTGGTGAAAGACAATTCGGTTTTGGTCATCAAATTAGATGCTTTGGTGAAGGATTATGCGCCAAAAGGTACCGATTTTTTGGACGAATTTTTTGCGTTAAGCGATGAAAAAATGGGCTTGAATGAAATTATCAATGCCATTGAAAACGCAAAGAATGATGAGAACATTGTTGGAATAAGCATCAATACGCTTGATGTTAATGCTGGGGTTTCACAAACCAAAGCCATTAGAAAAAAATTGGAAGAATTTAAAGAATCGGGCAAGTTTATTTTGGCTTACGGCGATGTTTACAATCAGAAATCGTACTATTTAAGTTCTGTGGCCGACTCTATTTTTATGAATCCTTTAGGAGGGATTGATTTTAAGGGTTTGTCTTCCGAGGTTTTATTTTTTAAAGATTTACAAGATAAATCGGGTGTAAAAATGGAAGTGATTAGGCACGGAAAATATAAAAGTGCTGTTGAGCCATTTTTATACAATAACATGAGTGATGAAAACAGGGAACAAATCACATCTTTTTTACAGTCTATTTGGGGTGAATTGTTGGCTGATATTTCAAAAAGCAGAAATAAAACAATTGAGGAGCTAAACACTATTGCCGATAATTTATGGGCACGAAATGCAACATTAGCTGTTGCAAACAACATTGTTGATGGTGCTGTTTATTTGGATGAATATGAGACTAAATTAAAAGCGGCCTCTGGTATTTCAACGGATGGCGAATTGTCGGAAATTACGCTTTCCGATTATATTGCTACAGGAAAGGGTAGGGTTATTTCAAGTGCTACCAATAAAATTGCCGTAATTTATGCGCAAGGAGAAATAATTTATGGAAAAGGAAATGAAGATTTGATTGGACAGGAATTAATTATAGAAGCCCTTCGTAAAGCTAAAAAAGACAAAAATGTAAAAGCAATCGTATTGCGTATAAATTCTCCTGGAGGAAGTGCTTTGGCTTCTGAATTAATTTGGAGAGAATTAGAACTGACCAAAAAAGAACTTCCCTTGGTGGTTTCCATGGGGGATGTGGCAGCATCAGGCGGTTATTATATTGCTTGCAATGCCGATAGGATTTTTGCTGAATCTACAACTATTTCGGGATCAATAGGTGTTTTCGGAGCCTTGCCAAATATGAGTAAATTATCCGAAAATATTGGAATAAACGCAGAGCAGGTGAGTACCAATAAAAGTCCAAGCTATAGCGTTTTTGAACCAATCACGGATGAGTTTAGAGCGGTAACTACAGAAGGTGTTGAAGATGTATACAATGCATTTGTTGATAGGGTTTCTAAAGGAAGAAATATGAGTGTTCAGGCGGTTGATAGTATTGCGCAAGGTCGTGTTTGGGCTGGAGTTGATGCTTTACAAAATGGATTGGTTGATGAGTTGGGGAATTTGGATGATGCCATTAAGTATGCTGCAGAATTGGCTGCAATTGCTGATTATAAAGTGCGCAATTACCCAGATTACAAACTGAATTTAGGGGATAGATTGAGCGGTATTCCTTTTATGAAAACAAAGGAAAAGGCAATGATTGAAGCTTTGGGATTTGAAAATTATAAAATTTATCAAACGATTAAACAATTTTCAGAAATAAAGGGAATACAGACCAGAATGCCTTTTTTGTTGGAAATTAAATAGGATTGTAATTTAAATTCGCTCGAAAGTAACAAAACTATAATCGTATTTGTTCTTTTCGTCGGCTTTAAAATTTTCACGAGAAGTTTCTTTCCAGATTTTTTTATCTATTTCAGGAAAAAAAACATCAGCCTCAAATTGTTGGTGAACAAAAGTGATGTCGAGCTTGTCTGCAAAAGGCATTGCTTGAGTATATATTTCCGCACCTCCTAAAATAAACGGATTTTCATCCAATTTGGCTGCAGCTTTAAGCGCTTCTTTTAGTGAATTTACCACCAAACATCCTTCAGCTTTGTAATTTTTATCGCGTGTAATAAGAATATTACTTCTGCTTGGAAGCGGTTTTCCTAATGATTCAAATGTTTTTCTGCCCATAATAACCGTATGGTTCAAGGTCGTTTTTTTGAATCGTTTTAAATCTGCAGGTAAATGCCAAATCAATTGGTTGTCTTTTCCCAAGGCGTTATTTGCCGCAATTGCAGCCATAATTATTACCATTCTTCTGTTGCGTTGCTTAAATCACCTTCTTTTTTGTCCTTTTCAAAATTGTATAGCTCTTGAGTTTTTTTAGCTTTTAATGCATATTCATCAGCCATTTCCTTTTTTAATTTTTCAATTTTCAATTCTTGATCCATCACCAATTTTTCGGTTTGGGCACGTTCCCAATCTTTTCCCATAAAACGATGGGTAAAAAACACATTAATAAAATGCAAAACAAAAAAGAAAAACCATAAAATGATAGCCCAAACAAACCAATTTTCAATAACATTTTCGCCTACTTTTAATAATTTGTTAAGCAGAATTAAAAATACGGCACCCACCAAAAATACTACAAAATGGTAGTAAAGTCTTTTTTTTTGTTTTGCGCGTGCTCGTGCATTTTCATATAAATCATGTTGTTCGTTCATGTTGTTCATAACTACATGTTTTTAACCCACTCTTTGATGTAGGCAGTAAAATCTTCCGTTTCATTTTCATCTTCTTGTTGTAGCTTTTGATTTGCCAATTCCAAAAACTTTGAAATGTTTTTATCGGTAGTGTTCAATAGACCTTCGAGGGATTTTAATAACTCAGTATCATCTATTTCAATGATTCTTTGAAGGAGGGCGATTTTTAGTTTAGGTGCATTCATCTTCTTTTTCTTTAATGAATCTTAAATGTATTAAAAGTTTTACAAACTGTTTATTAAAGAAATATTAAATTTTAATAATTCCATATGCAATCTGTTGCCAAGTAAATTTTTTAAGGTTGAGATTTCTTTAATATCAAATTGCAACGTCTCCTTTAATATGTGGGTGCGGATTGTAATTTACCAAGTTAAAGTCTTCAAATTTAAAATTGAAAATATTTTTCACCGATCGATTTATTTCCATTTTAGGCAATTTTCTGGGCGTTCTGGATAATTGTAAATTAATTTGATCGCCATGGTTGTTGTAAATATGTGCATCGCCAAATGTATGGATGAAGTCTCCAGGTTTTAAATCGCAAACCTGTGCAATCATCATGGTAAATAAGGCATAGGAAGCGATATTGAAAGGGACGCCTAAAAAAATGTCGGCACTGCGTTGGTAAAGCTGACAGGACAGTTTTCCATCGGCCACATAAAATTGAAAAAAGGCATGACACGGCGGTAAAGCAGCTTTTCCATTGGCAATATTTACGGAAAAAGATAAAGAAGTATCAGGTAAAACACTTGGGTTCCATGCTGAAACCAGCATTCTTCTACTGTCTGGATTTGTTTTTATGGTTTGGATTAATTCAGAGATTTGATCGATGCCTTCGCTATTCCAATTCCGCCATTGATGTCCGTAAACCGGCCCTAAATCGCCACTTTCATTTGCCCAAGCATCCCATATTTTTACGCCGTTTTCATTTAAATATTGAATGTTGGTGTCGCCTTTTAAAAACCATAACAATTCATAAATAATGGATTTTAAATGAAGTTTTTTTGTGGTTAGCATAGGGAATCCTTCACTTAAATCAAACCGCATTTGATAGCCAAACACACTTTTTGTTCCGGTTCCAGTCCGGTCTTCTTTTAGCGTTCCTTTATCTTGAACGTATTTTATTAAGTCTAGATATTGTTTCATTATGAGGTTTAATTGTTTATTTGTTAAGTAATAAACGAGACAACTTGCTTTTTTTATTTAATACATTAATCAATAATTCCCCCTTCGGGGGCTAGGTGGCTTATCCAATAATCATTCCAGCAATTGTTGCTGACAGAAGAGAAGCTATTGAACCACCGATTACTGCTTTTAGTCCAAACTCCGACAATGTTTTTCTTTGACCTGGTGCCAAGGAACCAATACCGCCAATTTGAATGCCGATTGAGGCAAAGTTAGCAAAACCACACAACATATACGTTGCCATAATAACTGATTTATTATAAGTAAGATGTGTAACATTGGCGATGTTTTTTAACTCAGCCAATTGTATATAACCTACAAATTCGCTTGCGGCCAACTTTACACCTAACAATTGCCCCATCATCATCATGTCTTCTTTTGCAACACCAATTAACCACATTAATGGCGCAAAAATAGTTCCCAAAATAGATTCCAAAGAAAATTGTTGGTATGGGGTGTATTCGGTAATTAAACCATTTAAATGAGTAACTGATCCTACCCATCCCAAAATACCGTTTAGCATGGCAATTAAAGCCACAAAAACCAATAACATCGCAGCAACATTTGCGGCCAATTTTAGCCCTTCTGTTGTTCCGTTTGCGATGGCATCTAAAATATTTGAACCAATTTTTTCTTGGGAAACTTTTACGTCGGTATTTATTTCTTCAGTTTGCGGATACAGCATTTTTGAAATTACAATGGCTCCTGGTGCTGCCATTACTGAAGCTGCCAATAAATGTTTGGCAAATTGAAGGCGTAATACAGGGTCGTTTCCGCCTAAAAATCCTATATATGCAGCCAAAACACCACCAGCTACAGTGGCCATTCCTCCAATCATCACCAATAATATTTCTGAACGGTTCATGCGTTCCAGATAAGCCTTGATCATTAAAGGTGCTTCTGTTTGGCCTAAAAAGATATTCCCGGCCACCGATAAACTTTCGGCACCCGAAATTTTTAATAATTTGGTCAATACCAATGCCATTCCTTTTACAATAATTTGGATAACACCCAAATAAAATAACAAAGAAGTTAATGCTGAAAAGAAAATAATGGTGGGCAGAATTTGAAACACAAATATAAATCCGTAGGAATCAATATTCATTAAGCCGCCAAATAAAAACTGACTGCCAGCCGCTGTAAAGTCTAAAATATTGGTGAAAATTCCACCAACAAATTCAAATATTCCCTGAACAAAAGCGATTTTTAAAACACCAACGCCAATAAGTAATTGCGCAGTTAAACCGGCGCCAACCGTTTTCCAGTTAATGGCTTTCCTATTACTGCTAAACAAATAAGCAATAAGAAGTAAAGAGACCATTCCTAAAACCCCACGCCATAATGAGGTAATTGTAAATCCTTGATTGTCAATGATGGTGTTTTGGATTGTTTCTTGTGCGCTTGTTGAGAAAATACTGAAGAAGCAAAGAAGGGCTAAGCTTATTTTTTTTACCATAAAATGTGATGTTATGAAGTGCGTTTTGTTATTTCGTCACGAATTTTTGCCGCTAATTCATAATCTTCATTTTGAACGGCTTTATCTAATTTTTCATTCAATTCTTCAAGAGTGTCTTTTGAAAAAGAACTTGTTTTTTCGGGTTCCTCAATTAATTTTTCAATACTTAAGGTCTCTTTTTCGTTGGTCAGTTCATCTTTTGCTTTTAAATAGATACCCGCCTTATCCAAGATATTTTCATAGGTATATATTGGAGCATTAAACCTAGTTGCCAATGCAATCGCATCAGAAGTTCGGGTATCAATGATTTCCTCAATTTTATCGCGTTCACAAATTAAACTTGAATAAAACACGCCATCAACCAATTTATGAATGATAACTTGTTTAATTATGATGTGAAACCGGTCGGCGAAACTCTTAAATAAATCGTGTGTTAGTGGGCGAGGAGGTTTAATTTCCTTTTCCAACGCTATTGCAATGGACTGTGCTTCAAAAGCTCCAATAACAATTGGTAATGTTCTGGCGCCACCTACTTCACTCAAAACTAAGGCGTAAGCACCACTCTGTGTTTGGCTGTAAGATATTCCTTTTATATTCAGGCGAACTAAACTCATAAGTTAAAATTAACAAAAAAGGCTGTCTAATCAAAGGATTCTATCCCAATAATCAGGCAGCCTATTTTTAGAGGCACAATTTAATAAAATTATGCGTTATTTGCTTTAAATTCTTTTAACTTTTCAATTAATTTTGGAACCACTTCAAAAGCATCGCCAACAATACCATAATCTGCGGCTTTAAAGAAAGGTGCTTCTGGGTCGGTATTGATGACCACTTTAATTTTTGAGGAGTTAACTCCGGCCAAATGTTGAATGGCACCTGAAATTCCAATGGCGATGTATAAGTTCGAAGAAACGGGCTTACCCGTTTGTCCAACATGTTCGCTATGAGGTCTCCAACCCAAATCCGATACTGGTTTTGAACAAGCAGTCGCAGCACCCAAAACATCAGCCAACTCTTCTATAATTCCCCAATTTTCTGGACCTTTCAATCCTCTTCCTCCTGAAACTACGATATCTGCATCTGCAATGGTAACTTTGCCTGAAGTTTGCTCGATAGATGTGGAAACCAGATTGCTCTCAACCAATACAGGTGAAAACTCTTCGCTTGTGCCGGAAACTTTATTTTCGAACAATCCAAATGCGTTTTTTGCAAGTCCAACAACCTTCACATCGGTTAAGATTTGTGTATTGTTAAATGCTTTGTTTGAAAACGTTTTTCTTTTTACGGTAAAAGGCTGAGTGGCGCTTGGCAACGAAATAACATTGCTGGCGAAACCCGCATTTAAATTAGCTGCAGCCATAGGAGCAAGGTACAGTCCATTCGCATTTGAATCGATGATTACAACTTGAGAGCTTTCTTTTTCCGCAGCTTGTTTAACAATATTGGCAACTATTTTAGCATTAAAAATTTTCAATGCGCTATTTGTGACAGTTAAAACTTTTTCGGCTCCATAATTATATAGTATTGAAGGGTCACTTGAATTTATCGTCAATACCACTAAGTTGGTTCCCATTTGCTCAGCAACTTTTTTCCCGTAGGAAGTTACTTCTAAAGCAGATTTTTTATATTTTCCTTCCGATGTTTCGGCAAAAACTAATACTGACATATTATTTTTAGATTTTAAATTTTAGCTGTTTGATTTTATTATTTTTATAATTCAAGCTAAAATGAATTTATATTTTTAATTCTTGTTTAACAATTAAACGTTTAAACGATGTTTGTTGTTAGATAACTTTTGCTTCGTTATGCAATAAATTAATGAGTTCATCTATGTTGTCCGCATCCACTAATTTACAGGCTGATTTTGCCGCTTGCTTCTCAAAAGAAACAATGGCAGTTGTTGCATTTCCATTAGAGGATTCTATAATAGCCAATGGTTTTTGACGTGCCATCATAATGCCACGCATATTTGGAATTCGCAAATCTTTTTCTTCAACCAAGCCTTTTTGCCCTGCTATAATTAGCGGGAGGTTTGAGGAAAGAGTTTCTTTTCCGCCATCAATCTCACGTGAAATAGTGGCCTTATCACCATCAATTTCAAGTGCAATACAAGCATTTACAAAATTATAGTCTAAAAAGGTTGCTAGCATGGCTGGCACCATTCCACCGTTATAATCGATAGATTCTTTTCCGGTAAGCACTAAATCGTAGCCCCCATTTTTAACTACTTGAGCCAACTCCTTAGCAACGGAAAAACCATCCAAAGCTTCAGTATTTACCCTAATAGCATCATCGGCGCCAATAGCCAATGCTTTTCTTAAAGTAGGTTCGGTAGTGGCATTTCCCACCGTTGCAACGGTTACAGTAGCGCCTTGTTTTTCTTTAAACCACATGGCTCTTGTCAATGCAAATTCATCATATGGATTTATTACATATTGCACGCCGTTGCTGTCAAATTTAGAGTCATTTTCTGCAAAATTAATCTTTGATGTGGTGTCCGGTACGTGACTGATACAAACTAATATTTTCATGAAATTTGGTATTTGGTATAAAATTACACGTCTTTTTATTTATTCTGCTACGAATATAGTATTTTTTTTAAATATATTATGCACGCATAGTAAATTTTTTAATATTGATGTTATTTTTTTGATAGAACTGTTATAATTGTTTAATTTTGCAAATCCTAAAAAAAACAAAAAAATGAAGACTATACAATTTAGAGAAGCTATATGTGAAGCAATGAGCGAGGAAATGCGCAGGGATGAAACTATTTACTTAATAGGAGAAGAAGTTGCTGAATATAATGGTGCTTATAAAGCTTCAAAAGGGATGTTGGATGAGTTTGGCGCAAAACGCGTAATTGATTCTCCTATTGCTGAACTTGGTTTTACTGGAATTGCCATTGGATCTGCAATGAACGGAAATAGACCTATTGTTGAGTATATGACTTTTAACTTTGCCTTGGTCGGAATTGACCAAATTATCAATAACGCTGCAAAAATCCGACAAATGTCGGGCGGACAAATAAATTGCCCAATTGTATTTAGAGGTCCAACAGGGTCCGCAGGTCAATTGGGAGCCACACATTCCCAGGCTTTTGAAAATTGGTTTGCAAATACGCCAGGCTTAAAAGTTGTGGTACCTTCCAATCCTTATGATGCAAAGGGACTGTTAAAAGCTGCAATTAGAGATGATGATCCAGTTATTTTTATGGAATCGGAACAAATGTATGGCGATAAAGGCGAAGTGCCGGATGGAGAATATATTGTGCCAATTGGAGTTGCCGACATAAAAAGAGAAGGGACGGATGTAACAATAGTTTCATTTGGAAAAATAATTAAAGAGGCTTATATTGCTGCTGATATATTGGAAAAAGAAGGAATTTCAGTTGAAATTATAGATTTGCGAACCATTAGACCAATGGATAGCGAAACTATTTTTAAATCGGTTAGAAAAACAAACCGTTTGGTTATTTTGGAAGAAGCTTGGCCATTTGGCAGTGTTGCTTCTGAAATCACTTTCCAAGTTCAGGAAAATGTTTTCGATTATTTGGACGCTCCAATAAGAAGGATTACCACTGCAGATACACCAGCTCCATATTCTCCAGTTTTGTTGGAGGAGTGGCTGCCAAACTCAAAGGACGTTGTAAAAGCGGTCAAAGAAGTATTGTATAAAAAATAAAGGCATAATATTTGCAGTGCAACTACCTTTCAAAATTATTTTGAAAGGCTTTTTATGATGACCAAAATATGATGACCAAAAAATATATTTTCTTAAGTTTTCTGTTTTCTTTTATTTTTTTTTCAGGGTTTTCCCAAGTGAAAATAAGCGGTGTTGTTAAAGATGAAAATAATCAAACAATTCCTTTTGCCAATATTTTGTTTGTTGGGTCAACTACCGGAACTGTTTCTGATGAAAATGGAAAGTTTTATTTGGAATCCAATAAAACCTATACTCAAATAGAAGTTTCTTTTTTAGGCTACGAAACCAAATCTATTACTATAAAAAACAGGGAATTCAATTTAACGATTGTTTTGAAAGAAGAAGCTGCAATGTTAGAGCAGGTTTTTATTTATAGTGGAAAGGTTAAGAAAAAAGGAAATCCAGCCATCGCCATATTGGAAAAGATTTGGGCGAAAAAGCGTGAAAATGGCATCTATTTATTTGACCAATATCAATATAACAAGTATGAGAAACTTGAATTTGATATGAATAATATTGATAGTGCCATGATAAAAAGCAAGCTCTTCAAGGGAATGGAGTTTATTTTTGAAGGCATTGACACTTCAAACATCACGGGAAAAGCATTTTTACCCATTTTTATAAACGAATCAGTTTATAAATCTTTTGGAAAAAATAAGGATGGAAAAAGATTTCGGGAAGATCTGGTGGCCAATAAAAATTCAGGTTTCGAAAACAATCAAAATGTTATTGCATTTATCAAAGATTTATATGTTGACTATAATGTTTATGACAGTTACATTAAAATTTTTGACAAAAGTTTTGTAAGTCCAATTTCCAAAGCAGCAGGCGTATCAACCTATAATTATATTTTGGCCGACAGTGCTTTTATCGACAATAAATGGTGTTTTAATATTTTATACTATCCGAGAAGAAAAGGAGAACTCACTTTTAAAGGTAATTTTTGGGTGAATGATACCACATTTGCCATTAAAAAAATTAATATGCAGGCCAACAAAAGTGCCAATATTAACTGGGTAAAAGATATTTATATTGAACAGGAATTTGAAGTAATGAATGATTCTGTTTTTTTGTTGAAACGCGATTATATGATGTCTGATTTTAGTTTGAACAAAAAGGACAAATCGAAAGGGGTGTATGGTAAAAGAACCACCATGTTTAAAGATTATGTTTTCAATGAAAAGAAATCGGAAACTTTTTATAATGAAGAGATAAACACCTACGATAAAAATATTTACTCAAAAACCGATAATTATTGGAGAGAGAATAGACAAGAGAAATTAAATGATAATGAACAAGGAATCTATAAGATGTTAGATACCTTGGCTACCGTTCCTAAATTTAAACGTATATACAATTTGGTGTCCATTTTGGGTTCAGGTTATATTGAGATGAATAAATTTGATTTCGGCGATGTTTTTTCAAGCTTCGGAAAAAATGATGTTGAAGGCTGGCGTTTGCGTGCTGGCGGAAGAACTTATTTAGGAGGAAATGAGCCATGGCGCTTGCAGGGATATACTGCTTACGGATTTAAGGATGATAAATTTAAATATGGTTTTTCAGGAAAATGGATGTTAAATCCTAAAAGCAGGTTTACAGTTGGCTTGGGAAATAGGCGTGATGTGGAACAAATTGGCGTAAGCTTAACCACAACAAATGATGTGATGGGTAGAAGTTTTGCTTCATCTTCTTTGTTTTCTTCGGGAGACAACAGCAAACTAACTTCCATCAATTTATCTAATTTTTTCATGTCAATCGAGCCACGGAATAATTTAAATTTCAAAATTGGTGCATCATACAGAACTTTGGAATCAGCTTCGCAGGAAACTTTTAATCTGGATTATTGGGTTGATAAAGAAAATAATATAAAAAAATCCGATGTTTCACAATCTGAACTCGAATTTACGGTGACTTACACACCTAATAGAAAAACAATTGGTTACGGCGTGGAACGAAATGAAGTTACGGACACCTATTCTACCTTATTTTTAAATTATTCAAAGGGGATTAAAGGTTTGTTTAACAGTGATTTTGATTACCAAAAACTTCAGTTGTATTACCGTCAGCCCGTGTTAATTGGCGGTTTGGGAAGAATGTTCGCCACTTTTGAAGTTGGTAAAACATTTGGTGAAGTTCCGCTTGGTTTACTGAATGTCGTTCCGGGAAATCAATCTTATTTCACCATAGAAAACACCTATTCTTTGTTGGATTATTATGAATTTGTGACCGATACCTATGCGTCTCTTCATGTAGAGCACAATTTTAATGGAAAATTCTTTTCAAGAATTCCTTTATTCAGAAAACTCAACTTGAGAGAAATTGTTGGTGCAAAAGCGGTTTGGGGAGAAATTTCCGATGAAAATATTGCTTTGAGCGCTTCAAATATAAATTTTGAGGCACCTTCAAAGGTATATTATGAATACAGCGTTGGTGTAGGCAATATATTTAAGGTTTTCAGAATTGATTTTAGCTGGAGAGGAAGTTATAGGGATGTGCCAAACGCCAATAATTTTGCCATAAAAGGTGCCTTCGGGTTCCATTTCTAAAATTTATTGGAATAAGTAGTTTGTCGAAGGATGATTTTTGTAATTTTGAAATAAATTAACTATTTAACTATAAGAAAATGAGCAATAAAGCCAATAAAACTTTTGATGTATTAATTGAGATTCCAAAAGGAAGCAGAAACAAGTATGAATATGATTTTGTGCTAAATAAAATTAGGTTCGACAGAATGTTGTTTTCCTCTATGATGTATCCTGGAGATTATGGATTTATTCCTGAAACTTTGGCCTTGGACAAAGATCCGCTTGATGTTTTGGTATTGGGAGGCGAACCAACGTTCCCAATGTGTGTAATGGAAGTTAAACCCATCGGCGTTTTTCATATGACCGATGAAAAAGGTCCAGATGAAAAAATAATTTGCGTGCCAATCTCTGATCCTATTTGGAATCAGTTAAATAACGTTTCTGATATGAATCCACATCAGGTGAAAGAAATTGAACATTTCTTTCAGGTTTACAAGGATTTGGAAAAAAAGAAAGTTGATGTAGGTGGTTGGGGAGATGTTAAAGAAGCCTATGAAATTGTTGCCCAATGTATAGAACGCTATAATTTGAGTGAACACAAGAAAAAGAGGACGTTTACAATTTAATTGATAAAATAAAGACCCAAAAAATAAACCATTTTTAAAAATTAGAGATGGTTTTTTTTATATGTCTTATTTTACTTATTTTAGCGCCCAATATAAAAATTAACTAATTATAACTAACATTTAAAAAAAATGGAATTAATAGTAAATTATTTACCTCTATTTGGTGTCGCGGCGCTTGTATTTGTTTTCTTCAAAAATTCTTGGGTTGCCAAGCAAGATGGAGGAAATGAAAAAATGACAAGAATCGCAAAAAATATTGCTGATGGCGCTATGTCATTTTTGAAAGCTGAATATAAAATTCTTTCAATTTTCGTAGTGGCTGTTGCAATTTTGCTTTATTTCAAAGGAACCTATGAAACAGGTTCAAATGGAATGGTAGCCGTATCCTTTATAGTAGGTGCTGTTTGTTCGGCATTGGCAGGTTTTATTGGAATGAAAGTTGCCACAAAAGCAAACGTAAGAACAACACAAGCTGCTAGAACATCCTTAGGTAAAGCGTTAGAAGTTGCTTTTGCCGGTGGTGCTGTAATGGGATTGGGCGTTGTTGGTCTTGGTGTTTTAGGATTGAGTTCATTATTTATGTTATATAGCGGACAAGGATGGGTTATTTCTGAAGTACTAAATGTGCTTTCAGGATTCTCATTAGGTGCATCATCAATTGCATTATTTGCGCGTGTTGGTGGAGGTATTTATACCAAAGCAGCCGATGTTGGGGCTGACCTTGTTGGAAAAGTGGAAGCAGGTATTCCTGAAGACCATCCTTTAAATCCAGCAACTATTGCCGATAACGTTGGCGACAATGTTGGAGATGTTGCCGGTATGGGTGCCGATTTATTTGAATCGTATGTAGGCTCTATTATTGGTACTATGGTATTGGGAGCCGCTTTTGTGACCATTCCAGCTTTTCAAAGTTCATTTGATGGTTTAGGCGCTATTTATTTGCCATTGGTTTTAGCCGCAGTTGGTATTATTATGTCAATAATAGGAACATTTTTTGTAAAAGTAAAAGATGGTGGAGATCCCCAAGCTGCTTTAAATATTGGTGAATTTGGTTCAGCAGGCTTAATGGTTGTTGCTTCTTATTTTATTATAAATCAAATGCTTCCTGAAACTTGGATGTTTAAAGGTGTTGAATACACATCATTGGGTGTATTTTGGGCAACGATTGCTGGTTTAGTGGCCGGTTTATTGGTAGGAAAAATTACAGAATATTATACTGCAACAGGTAAAAAACCTGTAATGTCTATCGTTAGACAATCAGAAACTGGTGCAGCAACAAATATTATTGCAGGTTTGGGTGTTGGTATGATGTCAACAGCCATTCCAATTATTTTAATTGCTGCTGCAATTTTAGTTTCGCATCATTTTGCTGGTTTATATGGTATTGCTATTGCAGCCGTTGGAATGTTGGCAAATACAGGAATTCAGTTGGCTGTGGATGCTTACGGTCCAATTTCTGACAATGCCGGAGGTATTGCTGAAATGGCTGAATTACCAAAAGAAGTACGTGAACGTACAGATAAATTAGATGCCGTTGGAAACACAACCGCAGCTATTGGAAAAGGATTTGCCATCGCTTCTGCTGCTTTAACAGCTTTGGCTTTGTTTGCCGCTTTTATGCAAACTGCAAATCTAACTTCTATTGACGTTTCTCAGCCTAAAATTATGGCCGGACTTTTAGTGGGTGGTATGTTGCCATTCGTGTTTTCAGCATTGGCAATGAATGCCGTTGGACGTGCAGCTATGGCGATGATTGAAGAGGTTCGTCGTCAGTTTAGAGACATCCCTCAGCTTAAGGCTGCGTTGGTGGTGATGAAAAAATATGATTCAGATATGTCTAAAGCATCTGTGGAAGATAGAAAAATATTTGATGAAGCCGATGGTGTTGCCGATTATTCAAAATGTGTTGAAATATCCACACAAGCATCATTAAGAGAAATGGTGTTGCCAGGCCTTATGGCAATTACAGTACCTGTTTTAATTGGTTATATTGGTGGTGCCCAAATGTTGGGAGGCTTACTTGCTGGTGTAACAACTACGGGTGTTTTAATGGCTATTTTCCAATCAAATGCAGGTGGTGCTTGGGATAATGCGAAAAAAACAATTGAAGAAAAAGGTTTAAAAGGTACTGACACGCATAAAGCTGCTGTTGTTGGCGATACTGTTGGTGATCCATTTAAAGACACTTCAGGACCATCTTTAAATATTTTATTGAAATTAATGTCGGTTGTGGCTTTGGTAATTGCACCAAGTATTGCATTAAGTGACGCTGATATAACTGAATACAATCAAGAAAATGGCATTGAAATGGTTTCTCATGAAACTTCTAAAGAAGTGCAAGTTATGATGAGCGCAAATGAAGATGGATCCGTAAAAGCGGTTGTTACAACCACTACTAGTGAAGATGGCACTGCCACAACGGAAGAAAAAGTTTTTGAAGGAACAGAAGAAGAAGTGAAAGCTGAAATTCAGAATCTTAAGAATGTTAAAGTTGAAGTGATTACAAAAACATCTGAAGAGTAATACTTAGGAGAAAATATTCAAGCATTAAATAGCCCGCCAATTGGCGGGCTATTTTTATGATAAATTTCAGGAAACAATCTTTTACAGTTCCTTAATTTCTAAAAATTTGGATTTGTTATCTTAAATTATACCGTTTGCAGTTAGATTTGCTTCTCGTCATTTTCTTGATTTAATTTATCTATCAAATTGTATTTAGCCTGCCTTGTTTTCCAACGCTCACGTGCATATTTTTGCATATCGGTAACAGTATCTTTTTCATCGGTTATTTCAAGTCCGAGCAAGGTTTCAATAATATCTTCTAAGGTTACAATTCCATCCATGCCACCATATTCATCAATAATTACCGCAATGTGTTCTTTTCTTTCTAAAAGAATTTCCCAAACGCCAAACAACACTTTTGAATCTTGAACAAATACAATATCACGTTTAATGTCTTTTAGTTTTAAATCAAGTTGTCCCTCCGCAAGTTTTTCAAAAACCGTTTGTCTAAACACATAACCTGTTATATTTTCTGTATTTTCTGAATATATGGGAATACGTGAATATTTTAGATAATCTTTATTTCTTAAAAAATCATTTAGGCCTAAATTTTCGTCAGCCACAGCTACAACCACCCTTGGGGTCATAATTTCAGTAACTTTTACATTTTTTAGCCTAAGTAAATTTTGAATAATTTTATGTTCTTTTTCTGAAAAAATACCTTCATCTGCACCTATGCTCGCCAAGGCTGATATTTCTTCCCTGCTGGTAGATTGTTCATTTTCATTTCCTGAAATGGCTCTTGTAATAAAGGCAGACATAATAACCAAAGGATAAGTCAAAATGATCATAACCCTTATTGTTTGTGATGAAATTTTGGCCAAACCTCTCCAATAATTAGCGCCAATAGTTTTTGGAATAATTTCTGTCAATACCAAAATTAAGATGGTTAAAATTGCAGAAACAATTCCAAAAGATGCTTCGCCATAAATTTTAACTGCTTGTGCGCCTACACCGGCAGCTCCAACGGTATGTGCAACGGTGTTTAGGGATAAAATTGCAGACAAAGGTTTGTCGATATTACTTTTTAAATCGATAAATATTTTTGCCCATACATGGCCTTTTCCTTCTTTCACAATAAGGAATGAAACTGGTGTAGAAAGCAATACCGATTCCAAAATGGAGCAAAGAAAAGAGATAACCAGCGCAATAAATAAATAAACTAAAAGTAGCGTCATGTTTTTTATTCAAATATAGAATTATTTTTAAAATAAGCATATTTACAAACTATTCCGCTTGCAAAGAAACTTGAAATTATTGTGAAATCACTTGGCATTGGCTTGACGTTACTGTTATGGGTTCCAAAACGAAAGTTATGTATCCAATATCCTAAACGGTAACTTTATAAGTTCCTAAATATTTCAGTTAATTTTCTGAATCATCGGATTGAAAGCTTTTGAGGCCACCAAAACTTTTACACCAACTTTTAACTCCTTTATTTCATCTTCTGTGGCGATTACTTTGATGATATCTGATCCAGACAGAACGCTCACAATATAAATTACATCACTCTTTTCGATGGCGATAATTTCGCCTGTGAGTTTAAATTTACTGCTTATTTTTTCTTCTGAAAACACAAAAGAGGGTGTTCCTTCTTTGATGATTTTTCCTTTATCGAGCAAAATCACCTTGTTTGAAAGTTTAAATATTTCGGGTAAATGATGGCTTACCAAAATGGTGGTAAGTTGGTATTGTTGGTGTGCTTTTAAAATATAATCCTGCAATTTAGAACGCATTTCGTCATCAAGTGCAGAAAGTGGCTCATCGAGCAGCAATATTTTTGGTTTGCGCACAATGGCTCTGGCCAATGCGACACGCTGTTTTTGTCCGCCCGATAAATTTTGAGGTTTGCTGTTTTGAAGGGATTGCAGTTCCATCAATTCCAACAACTCGTTTATAATATTTTTATCATGATTTTTTTGTAGGGCAAAAGCCAAATTTTCACGGACAGTTAAATTAGGGAACAAGGCATAATCTTGAAACACAAATCCGACCGAACGTTTTTGTATGGGTAAAATTATTTTTTTTTCAGTATTGTCCCAACAGTCTCCATCGACTTCAATTAGCGATTTTTCTGCATTTGTAAGTCCTGACAAAATTCTAAGCATGGTTGTTTTTCCGGCACCTGAATTTCCATAAATTGTGATAAATTGTCCTTTTTCGACAGAAAATGACACATCCAAAGGAAGCTTTCCGTCAGCTGTTTGCAAGGTTTTATGAGCATAAAATTTAATCATTGTTCAAAGGGTTTGCTTTGCTGAAGGAGTTGTTAATAAGGTAAACGCCCAAAAGAACCGAAAAAGTGAAAATGAAAAGTATTCCGGCATACAAATTTGCAGCATCATAATTCATGGCCTGCACTTCATCATAAACGGCAATGGAAGCCACTCTGGTTTCTTTGGGAATGCTTCCGCCAATCATTAAAACAACGCCAAATTCTCCAACGGTGTGCGCAAAAGTCAATACAATTCCAGTTAAAATAGAGGTTTTTATATTGGGAAGCAAAATTTTAACAAGTGTGGTAAATCTCGATTTTCCTAGGGTGAATGATGCTTCTTTAAGTGAAACAGGCAGATTTTTTAATCCGGCCTGAATGGGATGAACCATAAATGGCAAGCTGTAAATTACGGAAGCAACAATTAGTCCTTCAAAAGTAAAAACCAATTGGATGTCAAAATACTGGTTTAAAAACTCCCCGAAGGCATTTTTAGGACTAAAAGCAACCAGCAGATAGAAACCCAAAACGGAAGGGGGCAATACCAAAGGCAAACTTACAATGGCTTCCACAACCGACTTTAATTTAAATTTGCTGTAGGCAAGCCAATAACTAAGTGGTATAGAAACCACCAGCAAAATAGCTGTGGTTATAAGGGCCAATTCGGCGGTTAACCATAAAGGTGCTAAATCAATCATTGGGCGATAAACTTACTTCGTTGGTTTTTATCAATGCCAAAACAGCATCTCCATTTTTCAAATTTAGTGTTTTTATGGCATTTGTGGTTATGAGGGATTTAATGTTCATATCTCCAAATCTCAAATGCAGTTCAGTTAAAATTTCTCCAATTTTCATGGCAATTATTGTGCAGGGAATTTTATTTTGTATGCTAATATTTAAAGGTTCATTTTTGGCAATAATCACTTCGGTTTCCTTAAAATAAATTTTAACGGCATTTCCGATTTTAAAATAAGTATCGGATTCGGGAGTGTTAATTATAATAGAAGTAAAAATGATACCTCCAACTTCAATTTTAACCAATGAGAGCGAATCGCTTCCTTGAATATTTGTGATATTTCCTGAGAGTATGTTCATTAAATTTTACTATGCTTTTTGGGTAAATCCGTAATGTGTTAAAATTGCGATGGCCGTTGACGATGCCACAAAATTATAAAATTTTAGGGCGTTTGTATTGTCTTTGGCCTGTTTCAAAATAACATAACCCTGTTCTAGTGGCTTGTGTGATTCTTCTGGAATCACATAATACTTTCCGCCAGCTTTTTTCATTGGGGGCGATAATGCCAGAGATAGGGCTACAATGCCAATATCGGCAGCGCCTAGCTGAACAAACTGGGCAGTTTGAGAAATATTTTCTCCATAAACCAACTTATTTTTTACCTTATCGTAAATCTTATAATACATCATGCTTTCTTTCGCTTTTTCTCCGTAAGGTGCGTGATCAGGGTTTGCAATGGCTATTTTATTCAGGTTGGGATTTAGTAAGGAGTTCATTTTTTCGATAGTTGGATTGATTTTTTTGCTCCAGATGACAATCCGCCCAATGCCATAAGTTTTTACTTCGGAAATGGTCAATTCTTGGTCTTTTAATTTTTTAGGATAGCTGACGTCTGCCGAAAAATAGAGGTCGAATGGCGCATCATATTGAATTTGTTCAAAAAACTTTCCTGAAGAACCATAGGTTACTTGAATTTTTTCTGATGGATGTTGTATTTGATAAACCGAGATTATGGAATCCAAGGCAAATTTTAAATCGGAAGCCGCTGCAATGGAAACTTTTTGCGCCTGTATCGTGCAGCCTGTAAAAATAAAAGTTATTATGATGCCAAAAAACAGTCTATTTGTCATTTATTTATTGTTTAAGAATAAAGGATTTTGTGATTGTGGAAGTTTGTCCAATAATTTACCTTTAATTACCAAAAATAGTAAATAACAACTGTTATTCTTAGCATTTTTATCTAAAATTGCAGTTCGATTTGCGTTAGGGATAACAGCGAAAATCCTTTTTTTAGATTTTTCATCAAAAAAAAGATTGAAGCGGATAGCCCGACCTGAAAGGGAACGCCCTAAATTTTATTTTTTATTGTACAATAGCAGTCGGATTTACTTTTTAAACATAAAATAAACGGCGAGAATCAGCAAGAGAAATGCGATAATATGGTTGAGCCTAAAGGTTTCTGTTTTGAATGCAATGAGCGAAAAAGCGGCAAAAACAACCAGTGTAATCACTTCCTGAATCAATTTTAATTGAAGCAAAGAAAATGGACCGCCATTTCCCCTAAAGCCGATTCTATTGGCCGGAACCTGAAAAAAATACTCAAATAATGCGATGCCCCAACTGATGAGCACAATGGAAATTAGCCCTAATTTATTGAACCATTTCCACTCGGTAAATTTGAGGTGACCGTACCAGGCTAGGGTCATAAATGTGTTCGACAATATCAAAAGCACTATGGTTAAAACGCCTTTCATTTTTAAATTTACATGCTTATTTTAGAAAACGCATTGGATTGGAAATTTATTTTAATATTGGGCAATATAGATTGTGGTCAATATTAATTTATTTAAAATCCTTTGATATTTTTCAAAAGTAGTAAAAAATAGGAAAAATGGGGAGTTATCTTCAGAAGTTAAAATAAAATTATTCAGTGAGTTTGATGATGATTTTTATTCTTATGATTATTTTGTTTTATAATATGGTGAATCCAAAAATTAAAGATACAGTTTCGTACTTGGATGACCAAGAAGGGTATTTGCCTAAAATTTCTCGAGCTTGTCCTAATCTAAATTCCAAACTATATTTATCGTTATAATTATATCCCATGCCATAAGCCAAATTGATTTGAGAATTTATTTCTAGATCAATGATTTGTTTTCTATCTGCGTAGATTGTACTGGATAAAGGGATGTCGTAAATAAGAGATGCGTTAAAAAATAATTTTGAATTTGGGTTTAGAAAGGAGTAATATCTTATTCCAAAAGGAATTTCAATTGACTCATAATCGACATTTACATTAATTTTAGATGTAATTGTTAGGGTTTGTGCATAAATTATTTCTTTTTCTGATTTGAAATATTGATAGGTTGGTTCAATAATCAGTGCCCATTTATTTTTGTTAAAAGGCATGATGAACTCAGCTTCAACTCCAAATCTTAATCCTGTTTTATTGCCAAAATCCACATCTCGATAATTTACCATACTATTTTGAATTGATAAAGAGGTGCTGTTTAAGCCAGGTCTTAAGGTTAAATTAAACAAATCTTTGTGTTGTTTTTTTTCAAATAGGGTAAAACCTGAATTGGTGCACTCGTTATATTTTACAAAGAGATCAACTAAATTATTTTTTTCATAATCTGTATTCTCTATGCTTTTCATAGTGATGCTTTGGCAAACAAGACTGAGCCATAATTGTTGTTTGAAGGTATTGTTTTTGGCAACATTATTTTCAGGAGTTAAATAACTTTTATAAATCAACTGCTCAATGCCAGACTGGTCGGTTTTATAAAAATACCTTCTTAAATTTTCGTTTTCATAATAATATAAAGTCGCTTTTCCCTCTACTAAAACTTTTAAAAAGACTACTTCTTCTCTAAATATTGGATTTTTAACAGCACTCATGTCGTCAATTTTTTCACTTGATTTGTCAATATTAACTTCAGATCTGCTGTATTTTGTCTTGCCTAAAATTCCAAATTCTTTAACTGATTTTATGTTGGTTGTTTCAGGTTCTCCATTTTCGGATAGTTTGTATTGAAATTCACTTGGATTGTTTTTCCAATCGATGTTTTTTATAAAACAATCAGTTTTTTGGTCAGTATTATTGATAAAATACCCTTTTTCGAAAGAAATTTGTGCATAGGTATTGAAACTTAAAATTGTAATCAGAAGAATAAGTAATTGTTTTTTCACTTTTTTTGATAGGTGTTTGTTAAAATTATTTTTTACTGGATTCAATTGAACCAGAAGGATATGACCATCGTAAGTAACAAATTAAAATGTAGGGACTAAAAAAGCGGAACCTTTATTTTAAATAATAAGCTCAAATTTACAGTATTTGGTCTGATCAAAATACTAAATGTGACAATTATTTGACAAAGACTTTTATCAATTTTCACAGGTTTAAAATTTAAGGAAAAAGTTGGTTTTATTTCCTTGTTGAATTTTTTTTAAAATATGTTCAATTCGTTTTTTAGTAATCAATAAACAGAAATTGTAAGCATTATCATAGAAACCAAAATCAGGACTATCACCAAAGGCATCACAAATTTCATCCATTTATCAAAACCAATTTTCACAATGGCAAGTGACGCTAAAATAAGTCCGGTTGGGTTGATGATGGCAAACAAACCCTGACCGTATTGGTAAGCATTTACAATGATTTCTCTGCCAATGCCAACGGTATCTGCCAAAGGCGAAATTATAGGCATGGTAAGTACGGCCATTCCTGAAGAGGAAGGAATAAAAAAGGACAAGCCATTGTAAATAAAAAACAGTACATTCACAAAAACGCCTTTATTCATGCCTTCGGTGAGGGCGCTGGCATTATAAAGCACCGTATCGCTAATGAGGCCATCATCCATTAATATAGAAACGCCTCGGGCGATTCCAATGATAAAGGCAACGCTAAGCAATTCACTCGCACCTTTTGAAAAGGCATTGACAAAATCGGATTCGTTTATTTTTGCGATAAAACCGATGGTAATGGCGCCAACTAAAAATACAGAAGTCATTTCCACAAACCACCAATCGAGCAGCGCAACGCCGATAATCATGATGATAAAACAGGCAGAAAATATTAACAAAATGAGTTTAAGTTTGTTATTTAAAGGAACAATTTCCCCTTTGGAAAGTTTCCCGAAATGAGATTCCATAGCTTCTTTTTGGTCATAAATTAACGACTTGCTTGGGTCGTTCTTAATTCTTTTGGCGTAACGTAAAATGTATAAAATGCTAATTGCTACACAAATTATTAACATAAGAATTCTTCCATAAAGTCCGGTTGTCCAGTTAATTCCGGCCGCATCAGAAGCGATGATGGCTGAAAACGGGTTTGTGGTGGAACACATAGAGCCAACGGAAGAGCCTAGAAAAATACAAGCCAGCCCGACCATAGCATCATATTTGGCGGCGATAAATACGGGAATTAAAATAGGGAAGAAGGCCAAGGTTTCTTCAGCAAAACCAAAAGTTGTTCCGCCTAAAGCCACCAAAGTGGTGGTAAGGACGATTAAAATATATTCTTTGCCTTTTAATTTATTCACCAGCCAAAATATTCCTGCATCAAAAGCGCCGGTCAGGGTCATAATTCCTATGAGTCCGCCAATAATCAACACCAAGAATATGATGTCTGCTGCAGCGATGATTCCTTTAATGGGCGACTGTGCAAATTCAAAAAAACCTTGTGAATTTGCGGCTGTTTCCTTGTAGGTATTTGGAATGTTTATAGGTTTTGTAATGGCGCCATCCGTAAATTTTTTTAAGGGAATTTTTATATTAAGTTGATTTAATGTGGCTTGTTCGGCTGTAATAATGAAAGATTCACCTGAGCTTTTTCGAATAAAAGTATTGTCGGCGGCATTGTAAGTTAAGGTGTCGTATTTTCCTGAAGGAACAACCCAGGTTAAAAGTGCTACAAGTGCAGCTATAACAAGCAAAATGGTTTGGGCGCGTGGGAATTTTAGTTTTTTCATTTACAAATAGTTACGTTTAAAAATAAAAATGATTTGCACTTATTGTATTGCGGAATTCCCTTTGTTTGCAAAGGTTTTGTAAAATTAAGATTTAAAATGATATGCACGAACTTCCTTTTTAAAAATAGTGTCATATAAAAGCTAATTTTAGCAGGTAATAGTTGAGGCAGGTTTATTCGGTATCGTTTGAAGCCAGAATTTTAAATGTCAGTGCTTTTTTATCATCAATACGGTATTCATAAATGGATCTTCCCTGAATATGTCCGTCACTATAATCGGCAATGATCCATTTATTTCCGAGCAATTGAATTTTACCATAATTCATCGTTCCGCCCAAAACGGCTTCAAATGGAATTAAGTCGTTTCTTTTTCGAAGGGCATTTTCTACAAATTCTTCGGGATTTGTAATTCCTTGGCGCGTTAAGTTGGAACCATTGAAATCTTTATCAAACCATAAATTTTCCTCAATCAGGCTTAATTTTACTAAAGAGTCGTTTAAACTTTTTAGGAGGACGATTTCCTTTTCTAAAGAGTCATTTTTTAAGGTTAATTGAACCGTTTGATCAGGTATAATTTCGGGTTGTTCAACAGTGTTTTTACAACTTAAAATTAAAAAGCCAACAATTATTAAAATTGATATTTTCCTCATTTTCTTGGTAAGTTTTAAACATTGGTTCAACTATAAAACGTTATGAATTTTAAATTATTTCATAAAAATGGCTGTGCTATTTGTTTGATTTTTATCTTTTTAGTTCGTATTCAATTTGATCATTGGATAAGTCGGTCAATTTAATAAAGCTGAGCCGTTCAAGAAGTTTTATCGCTTGGTAATTATGTTTGGATGTAATGGCGCAAATTTGTTTGAGTTCCATATTTTTCAATCCGAAGTCAATAACCAACTGCATCGCATTTGTCATAAAACCTTGTCCTCTAAATTGCGATAGCAAAACGCAGCCCAGTTCTCCCTCTTCTTTGCTAAATTCTCTATAATAACCGCAAGTTCCCACTATTTTATTTGTTGAAATATCCTCAATTCCCCAATGAATAGAATTTCCTTCCTCATAATCCTTGTCTATTCTCGCCTGTATTTCAATGGCTTGTGCTAGGTTTTTTGCCTGTTTGGCATCATAATATGAAATTTCAAGTAGGTCTTTTGTATCTGATGAAATAATTTGGCGCAATCTAATTTTTCCATCAGAAATAAGAGGAAAAAGGTCAAAAGGCGGGAGCTTCATAATTTTCGTTATCAATGTTTTCAAATATAACAAAAAGTTGGCAGCGATTGTATTTGAAGTTTTAACCAGCTAAAAAGAAGATGTTTTAAAATGGCAACCAGATCCAGTTTGACTTAAAGTGATGCTTTTGTTTTATCTTGTGTTGTGGTTTTTAATCTTTTAAAATATAACTAAATTTGGATTCCTGAATTTTATTTAGACTGTTTTGATAATTTTCGGAATCGTTTAATTCCTTATAACACTTATTCATTCCAATAATTGTGTTAATTTTTTCATCTGTTAAATTTTCGCATCGCATAAAAAGATTTAAGGCACTTTTCATATTGCCTCTCAAATACTGCTTAACAGCTTCTTTATAAAAAAGCTGATACTTGGTTTGAAATTTTTCAGCTTGAGTTTCTACTCTTATAAATTTATAATTTTTAGTTACTGTGCTTGGTAAGTTTGGTATTTTAGGATAATGATATGTTATTTCTTTTAAAACATTAACTTTCTTTCCATTTATAGTTGGTGAAGTCCACATTCCATTTGTTTTTTCGATAGCTTTTATAAGATTTGAATCGTATTTATTACCTATGTGATGCATTATATCTATGTTGCTTATTTGTCCATTTGTATTTACAATAAAAGTCGCAAAAGAATAGGATTCTTCTTTTCCATTAATTTGCCCCACCATTTTAGAAAGAATATATCCATCACTGGTTTTATTATTTTTCTTTTCAAATTCTGGATAAATCAATTCATTTTCGAAATAGATAGTGTCATTGTCGCGCATATAATAGTCATTTTGACTAATAGTATTTTCGGACAATAATTTGCTCATTTTTGTAAAATATATTTTTATTGGATCATTGGTTTCGCCAATATCTTCTAAAATCAAATAATCATTTTCTAAACTTATAATGTTTAACTTATTATCATTTAGCTCTAAGATATCGCCAATTAATTTATAGCGATACTCTATACCTTTATCGTCATAATCTGTTGATAAATAAAACTTTCCGTCATTTTCGAATGTATATTTCAAGTATTTTGTATCTGCAGCGATTTGCGAATTATTTGTTTCCAAATGGGTTTTAATCCAAGTTCCCAAAAGCAATTGACGTTGTTGCGCGACAACGCTTGTTATGGCTAACTGAAATAAAATAATAAATAGTGTTTTATACATTGTTTTTCTGATATTAAAATTTAATTGATGTTGGTGCTAATAAGAAGGAAAGGCTGTTTTAACATAAATATGGCATGATATTTTGGAAAATTTTCACGACAGAAACTATTCAATTGACACGCCAACATAATACAAATCGAATCCTCCTTTTCCTCCAGTTCTATTAGATGAAAACACCATCATTGTTTCTTTATAACTCACTTCTTCATCAAGTAAAATTGGTCTGTACTCGTCAAATTCACTGTTAATTTTGGCGCCAAAGTTTATGGGTTCTCCCCAATTATTATTTTCAAACTTACAGTAATATAAATCAAATCCTCCAAATCCTCCTGCTCTATTTGATGTGAATACTAAGATGTTATTATACACAAAAGGACATTTATCATCTGCAATGCTCGAAATATTGGATTCTTTAACTATACTATGATAATTGGTGTTAGAAAGTATCGCTTCATAATCATTTTCCGGATTTGGAATATTTGCATAATAAATGTTAAAATTTCCATCATCTCTATTTGAACAAAAATAAATTTTACTTTTATCAGAATTAAAAGATGGGTATAAATCATCAAATTTCGAATTCAGAAATTCAACGGGTTTCATAGCTGAAAAATCTGGATTGTTTTTATTTGATGTAAAATTTATTTCAAAATTGCCGGTAAAATCAGATGCATACAGCAAGGTAAAATAAAGATCATTGAAATCATATTTTGCTATTAAATAAGGTCCAAATTCATTTCCAACAGTATTAATTTCACCTATTCCTTTCTTAATTACTTCAAAATTATCTGCAAGACCATCCCAATTTGCATATTTATTTGTAACTTTTAAAATACCGCTCGTTTTATCAAAATCAACATTCATAGGCTGATAAATTACATCAAACTCTTGTCCATAACTATCCCTGTTAGAGGAAAAGCAGAAGGGTATTAATTTGCCAAGGCTTGGTGCAGTAGCATTATAATCATCATAAATTGTGTTAAAATCTTCTAGATTTACCGGTGATTCAGGCAGGTTACCTTCATTATATTTATAACCTCTAGGACCATCTGTAGGATTATCTTCACAGGAAATCAGTAAAATTGAAGACAGGGCAATTAGCAAAAGAATTTTTGTCGTTTTTTTCATAGCAGCATAATTTTTACCAAATGGTGTTTCATAGCGACCACTAATTTAGGAAATAAAATAATGGAGATTGTCATGAATGGCTATTTATAATGATTCTTAATAAAATCATATATGGGAAGGAATTTAATAGCCCAAGCAGAAAAGTGTATAATTTTTTAAATTCTGCACAGTAGGTTCTTAGTGGGTGTTGTTTTTGATAAATTGGCAGTGTAAATAGGTTATTTCAGTGCATTACCTTTAGTTAAACAATCTCCTAAAAAAACCGCGAATTCCCTTTTGGTGGTAGGGATCGCATTGCATATCATCATAAATATAATACGGAATTGAAAATGGGCTTAGGAATTGGTTTTTCAATTTAAAATCGCTTTCAATACCGCGAAGTACATTTCCAGCTATTGGCAATGCCAAGGAGCCTCCAGAACCTTGTCCGCTATAAAAATGAACATCGGGTGTGCTTGCTCCTACCCAAGTTCCAATAACCAAATCGGGTGTATAGGCAATAAACCATGCGTCGGAATAATTTTGTGCCGTGCCTGTTTTTCCGGCAAGGTCAGCCCGAACGCCATATTGGTTTCGTATTCTTGTTCCCGTTCCATTATTGATGGCGTTTTCTAAGATGGCGGTAATCATTTGACTGGTTTTTAGACTAAAAACTCTTTCAAATTTTGCAGCTTCTCTATTGTACAATATTTTTCCGTTGGCATCGGTAATTTTATCAATCATAACTGGCTCGGTTGTTTTCCCTTTATTGGCGAAAGCACCATAAGCGCTCACAATTTCAACAAGTGACAAATCGAGCGTACCCAAGGCCATTGACGGTGCATCACCTTTTATTTCGGGGAAATTTAGCTTGCTACAAGTGTTAAGTAGTTTTTGTCTGCCAACTTTAAAATACAAATCAACAGTTGGTAAATTCATGGAATGCGTTAGCGAATACCACAATGCAACCGTACTGTCTTGGGTGAATTTATGATCAAAATTTTTAGGTGCCCAATTTTTGTATTCTGAATATATTTTTTCCTCGTTCTCCAAATAATTACACGGTTCAAAATCATTTTCAAAAGCTGTAGCGTATAAAATGGGTTTAAAAGCCGAAGCAATTTGTCGATGTGATTGCACCATATCAAAAGGAAGTTTTCTAAAATCGTTGCCGCCAATCCAAGTAATGATTGCACCGTTTTTTGGATTGGTAATGAGTACCGCAGCATTCAACATTTTATAATAATGCCATAAACTGTCTAATTTACTCATATTTTTTATTGTTACCCCTTTCCAGTCAAATACTTCAATATTTCTTTTTTCTTTATCTTTTTCTGTAGGGTTGCGCTCAGCATTTAGTTTTGCGAGCCAGGCTTTTTTAAAATTGTGGTTTTCAAGTTCTTTATCCAGCACTTTTTGCATTTCGCCCAAATGTTTTTTGATGCCCTCTGTAGCCAAATTTTGAACTTGCAGGTTCAGGGTGGTGTATATTTTAAGACCGTCTGTTTCAAGGTTATATTTTTTGCCTTTGTTGTCTTTAAGTTCTGCCAACAACTCCAAGCTTTTTTTCTTTACCTGATGCACAAAATAACCTGCAGGCGCATTTAAAGTAGCGTTTTCATAGTTCAATTTTAAGGGTAATTTTTGCAGACGGTCAGCTTCCTTAAGTGTCAAATAACCTTGTTTTCCCATTAAATCCAACACCATATTTCTGCGTTCAAGAGAATTTGTAGGATTTAAACGGGGATTAAAATAGGTATTTGCCTTTAACAATCCCACCAAAACAGCCGATTCTTCAACCTTTAAATTGCTGGTTGATTTGTTAAAATACCTTTGGGAAGCAGTTTCTACCCCGTAAAGATTTTCGCCAAATGGTACCGAGTTAAGATAGAGCAATAAAAGTTCTTCTTTGGTGTACATATTCTCCATACGTGAGGCAATAATAATTTCTTTCATTTTATTTACCGGCAGGCTCAAGAAACTAAAATTACTACGACCGTATAAATTTTTAACAAGTTGCTGGGTCAGTGTGCTTCCGCCACCTTTATTGTCGCCCATCAAAACGCTTTTAAAAAAAACACGGAAATAACTCTGAATATCATAACCTTTATGGCTAAAGAAACGCTTGTCTTCTGTGGCAATTAGTGCGTTTTTAAGATGATCGGGCACTTCATCCCAAGAAATATTGGTGCGATTTTCTAAAAAATATTTTCCTATGATTTTATTGTCGGAAGAAATAACTTGTGATGCTTCCTGATTGCTGATGGCTGCCAATTCCGCATCGTTGGGTAATGGTCCAAAAATGCCAGAGTACATGGCAAAAACGAAAAGTGCGCATAATAAAATGAGCGATGAAACGGCTATTAAAAAGTATTTTAGGTATTTTTTAAAACGAGGTTTTTTTAAGAACTGCATACATCAAAGTCTATTTAGAGGCGAATTTAAACTAAAGATTTTATAAATATCAACATAATTGTTTGCACAATTTTGTTGCTGATAAATCTTTAAAACTACGCGAATAGAAGCAAGAATCTTGCCAAATGGTTCAGTAAGTGTTTTTTGCTTTTTTAAGAGTAATATTTTTCAGCTTTATTGTTTCTTAAAATAGGATTTGTACCATTCCGTTTCGTGGTGGTCTTTTAAATTTTCTGAAATGATATGATTTGAGTCAATTTTTGAATACAAGCGTTCTAAAGAAGCAAAGTCTCGCTGACTGATTACTTTAAATCCGTTGTTCAGCAGTTGGGCGGCGCATACGCCAGCGCCAATTTGATACACTTTATTTTCGGCAAATCGGTTTCCGCTGTAAATAACTTGACTTCCACAGGCGGCGCTGATATCCATCATAACAGCAAGTTCAACATCTTCATTTATGGCAATTTCGAGCATTTTTTCTGAAGCTTTTATCATTCCCTTGGTCCAGTCTTTTCCAGTTTCGGTCAATACTTTTGCTTTTCCCTTGAGCACGTCAAAGCCAGTTCCACCATGGATATCACACATTTCTCTTGGTGTTCCAAATGAAAATTCTTCCGGACAAAATTTTATGATTTTTACGTTTTTATAATGCAGTAATTTTAGGGCGCTTGGATATTCTCCGTTCGCTGTTCCATCGTAACCGCAGTTTAATCCTGCCAAACAAGCGCTCATTAAAATTCTTAAAGGGTTTTCCTTTGTGGGAATTCGCAAACTGAGTATGTCATTTGTACTGGTCATTAATAGGACAATTCCTGAAATTTCTTTCTGAATTGCAAAGGTTTTCTAATATTGGGAAATACCTCTTTTGTACCACCTGACCCCACAATTCTTATGGTTCCATAACCCAAAATTCTTCCTATAATACTTTGGTCAACATTTACACTTTCAATTTTAGAGTGGTTCATTTCAAAAGTTTTTCGGCTAATTAACCCTGTTTTGATAATGACACGTTTGTTGGTGATGGCAAATTCATCGGTATATTTATCGATGAGTGGCGCAATAGTCAAAGTAAAGAGTGATCTTAAACTGAAAAAAATAATCCAGTGATAAGTGGTTTCCAATTCAACGCGTTCATCATTGATCAGATTGTCGTTTACATATTTCCCCATTTTAGGCTAACTTAATTTTTAGAAATTACTTATTTTTGGCGTTTTATAAAATCAGCTTTCACAAAGTTGTCACCTAAAATCACCTATATTCTTCTCTCGATGCTATTAAGCTTATAAAAAGTTTAAATTAAAAAAGTCCGTTAATTTGGGCGTCAATTTTGTTGATTATAGAATATAAATCTTCTGGATTGTCCACAAAATTTAGTTTGTCAACATCAATAATCAGTAAATTCCCATTGGTATATTTGGTAATCCAGGCTTCGTAGCGCTCATTTAGTCGGCTCAAATAATCGATGCTAATGGAGTTTTCGTAATCACGCCCTCTTTTATGAATTTGGCCAACCAAGGTTGGGATGGAGGCTCTTAAATAAATCAGCAAATCGGGTGGCGAAACCAAGCGCTCCATCAATTCAAACAGCGATTCGTAATTTAGAAAATCGCGATTGGTCATCAATCCCATTGCGTGGAGGTTGGGTGCGAAAATTCGGGCATCTTCATAAATGGTTCTGTCTTGAATCAAGTTTTTGCCACTTTCTCTTATTTCCAATATTTGGCGGAAACGACTGTTTAAAAAATAAACCTGCAAATTAAACGACCAGCGTTCCATTTCGGCGTAGAAATCATCTAAATAGGGATTTTCTTCAACAGATTCGTAATGAGGTTCCCATTTGTAATGTTTGGCTAACAGTTTGGTGAGAGAGGTTTTACCTGCGCCAATATTACCGGCAATTGCTACGTGCATAGTTAGATTTTTAGTGAATTTCAAAAAAGCTAATTTACTTAAATTTTTTATGCTTTTGCAACACAAATTTAAAGTGCTTTAAAAAATTAACTTATAACCGTACCCACGAACGTTAATAATTTGGATTGAAGAATCGTCTTTTAGTTTTTTTCGAAGTTTGGTGATAAAAACATCCATGCTGCGGGCATTAAAGAAATCATCGTCTCCCCACAATTTTTTCAGAATAAAAGAACGGTCCAATACCTGATTTTTACGCTGAATTAAATGATGTAACAATTCCGATTCTCGGTGCGTCAAAGTTTCTGTTTTTCCGTTTAAATCAAGTGTCTGATTTTTAACATTGAAAAGATAATTGCCAATTTTAATCACTTCGCTGCCATTTTCGTAATCGCCTCTTTTTAAAAGCGAATTGATGCGCACAATTAATTCTTCCATGCTGAAAGGTTTTCTTAAATAGTCGTTTCCGCCTAAATTAAAGCCATGCACAACATCTTCCGTCTGCGATTTTGCAGTTAAAAATATGATGGGAATATTTGGATTTTCTTTTCTGATTTCTTTGGCAAGGGTAAATCCATCTTTTTTTGGCATCATTACATCCAGCACTAATAACAGGGGATTTTCTCGTTTGTAAGTTGTGTAAGCAATTTCGCCATCGGCACAAAGCAACACTTCAAAATTCCGAGTTTCCAAACTTTCCTTAATAATTTGACCTAAAGAGGGTTCATCTTCTGCTAGTAATATTTTTATGGAATTAGGCATTTGGCAAAATAATTTTAAACAAGGTAGCGTTTTTTGCATCGTAAACAATGGAAATACTACCGCCGTGTTTTTCAATAATATTTTTGGTGTAATACAAACCAATACCAAAACCTTTTACGTTGTGGGTATTCCCTGTTGGGATTCTGTAAAATTGTTCAAAAACCTTCTCTTTTTGGCTTTTATGAATCCCGTTCCCACTATCTTTTATCACAATTTCAACAGCGTTTTCAAAGGAGGATAACTCAACGGAAATTATTTTTCCACCGTATTTCAAGGCATTGTCAATGATGTTTCCAAGGGCATTTCCTAAGTGGAATTTATCCATATTTAAAATAGCGTTGCCAATATTATTTTTAAAGTTGATGGTTTTTTCAGGAGCCGAAATTTTATAGTTTGCAATTACAAGTTCTATAAGTTCGGCAATTACAATAGGTTGTTTGTTAAGCGCAAGTTGTTGGTTCGTTAAGGAAGCGGTTTCCAATATTTTTTCGACCATCAAATTTAAATTAGCCACTTGAGAGTTGGCGATAGAAATATATTTTTCGGTCTTTGCTTTATCGTCCAAAGCGTTAAAATTTTTCATGGCTTCCAGCGCAGTTGAAATGGTGGCAATAGGAGTCTTAAATTCGTGCGTAATGTTGTTAATCAAATCGTTTTTTACTTCTGCTAGCTGTTTTTGTTTGTAGATGGTTTTTAACAAATAGATTAAACTGGCGATAATGCTAATTGATAAAATAAGTGAAAGCAAAATGCTGATAAAGGAATTTTTCAGCAAAATGGCAGTTTCATTGGTAAACCGAAGTTCTAAATGACTTCTGTGTGGCAAGTAGGTTGATTTTGAAACAACCATTAAATGCTTTTCGGGGAAATTTTCAAGTTTGTAGTCTATTGTTTTTTTATCAAAATTATCATCAGAAATCCACTGAAAATAATCGTAAGTCAATCCGTAATCAATTCCAATATGGGTGCGTTTGAGCTCTTCAGACAAATATTTATCCAGCTTTGCGAGGTCTAAAGTATCTCTGGAAATAGAAATAAAAACCTTGGAAATTAAACTGTCTATATTTTTTGGAATTACATCATTTGGCGTAAAAAAGGCATGATTTTTTTGACTGTTGATAAATAAAGGTTTCTGATTTTTAAGCTTTGCAATATTTTGAAGCGTGCTGTCCATTTTTTTTCGCAAACCCCACCTGGAAGTTGTGCTTACTACAATGGTATCGGTAATTTCTTTTGAATTTTTTATGTCGGAAGAAGTAAAGGTAATAATCCCCGATTTGGTTAAATTGGCAAAATAGGCTTCCACAGAATTGTCCAAACTTTGCTGAACTTTACTGATTAAATTTTGTTTATTTAACTGGTATTCTCGGTAATTCCAATATACCTGAACCGCAATTGTGGTAATAATAGTTACCCCAATAAAATAAACAACCCATTTGTAGTTCTTTTTATTCATCATCACAAAGTTAACTACATAAATTGGCATATTATAATCGCTTAACAATCGTTAACACTAATTAACGGAATTATAATATTTTAGAAACTACATTTGTTCAGAAATAATTTTAAAATTAAAAAAATGCTAAATGTTCTTTTAAAAAGCATCGTGTTGGTTTTTTTATTGATGCAAACCGTTTTAAACGCCCAAGATTTTCAGGGAAGCGCGATTTACCAAACAAAAACAAAAGTTGAAATGGATTTGGCGGCTTCGGGAATTCCTGCAGACCGGATTAAGCGGATTGAGGAAATGATGAAAAATCAAATGGAAAAAACCTATATTTTAACATTTGACAAAACGGCTTCTATTTATAAAGAGGAAGTAAAATTGGACCAAGGAGCTTCCAGCGGTCCAGGAATGCGTTTTGCGATGATGGGTGGTGGTGCTTCAGGCAAATATTATAAAAACATCCAAACAAAAACATCAGCAAAAGAAAATGAGTTCAGTGGCAAAAATTTTCTGATAAAAGATAGCTTAAAAACCTACGAATGGAAAATGGAGCAAGAAACAAAAATGATTGGAAACAACTTGTGTTTTAAAGCTACCACCATTATTGAAATGCCTGCGAATGCCGGAACTTTTTCCTTTGGAAGAAGAAATAACGACAACAAAGAAGAAGAAAAAGAAGAAGAACAAAAAATAGAATTGGTTCCTGTAATCGCTTGGTACAGCATGGATATTCCTGTGAGTCATGGTCCTGGAGATTATTGGGGATTGCCAGGCTTAATCCTGGAAATCAATGCGGGCAACACACAAATGATGTGCACTAAAATTGTAATAAACCCTAAAGAAAAATCTGAAATCACAGAACCTAACAAAGGTAAAGTGATGACCCAAGTAGAATATGATGTGATGTTGAAAGAAAAAATGAAGGAAATGCAAGAACGTTTTTCTAACGAACGTCAAAAAAGTGGCGGCGTTGGTTCAGGAATGCATATGAGAGGCAATTAGCCAATTAAAAATTCTAGTATTTAAATAGGTTAAATTAAACTCCCTTTCCTTTTGTAAACTCACCTGTTTACCGAGCTAAGGAAGAGGAAATTAATTTACAATTCAAAATTCAACACCCAACATCCAATAGATTATTTTTAAATGAAAAAAACCTTAAGTTTTCTTGTAATACTAATATTCCCTGTTATCATTTTTTCGCAATCCGTAAAACTGGAAGGTAGCGTTAAAGACAAAGCAAACAACCCTTTGGAAATGGCAAATGTCATCGCTTTTAAAAAAGGTACCAACATATTGCAATCGTATTCCATTACCGATTCAAAAGGAAATTATAGGTTAAGTTTGGATCAAAATGAAGTCTATACTTTGAAAGTGAGTTATTTGGGCTTCAATACCAAAAATGTGGAAATTACTGTTGGAAAATCAGCTGCTGATATTTCGGAAGATATTGTGATGGAAGAATCCAATGAATTTTTAAATGAGGTGCAAATTACCTATGAAATGCCTGTAAAAATTGTGGGCGATACCATTGTGTACAACGCCGATTCATTTACATCTGGAAAGGAAAAAAAGCTGGAAGATGTCCTAAAAAAATTACCCGGAATTGATATTGATGACAATGGTGAAGTGGAAGTGGAAGGCAAAAAAGTACAGAAAGTGTTGGTGGAAGGAAAAGAATTTTTCGACGGCGATTCAAAACTGGCGACACAAAATATTCCCGCTAATGCCATTGATAAAGTGCAGGTGCTCAAAAATTATAACGAAGTATCAGGAATGCGTGGTGTTACCAATAATGAGGACAATATTGTTATCAACATTAAATTGAAACAGGGAAAAAAACGATTTTGGTTTGGCGAAGCGAGTGCTGGTGTTGGCGATAACGAAAAATACACTGCAAAACCAAAACTGTTTTATTACAGCCCCGAAAAAAGCATCAATTTGTTGGCCGATTTCAACAATATAGGCGAAGCGCCTTTTACTATGCGCGATTATTATAGGTTTACGGGTGGTTTGCGAAGCGGTATGGGCAGTAGCGGAACAAGTTATAACGTGTCATCGAGCGGATTGGATTTTTTAACCACACAAAATAACCGCGCACAAGAGATCACTTCAAAGTTTGGCGCCTTGAATTTTAGTATGGCACCTAAAAAAACAATCGATATTAATGGATTTGCCATTGTTAACGATTCAAAAACCGACATGTTCACGCAATCGAATACCGTTTACAATAAATTAAATCTTACAGAAATTAGTGAAACTTCGGTCATGCAAGAGAGCAAATTGGGGATGGTAAAATTCAGTACCACCTATAAACCTTCCAATGAAGTTTACATCAGTTATGATATTTTTGGTAAACTATCGGAACAAACGGAAATGCTCGATGTTATTTCAACGCAACGAAATGCAGCTACTTACAAAGAAGAAAAACCGACAACCCTAAACCAAAATTTCAACCTGTATTACACCATCGACGACAAAAATATTTTCGCTGCAGAATTTCAGTACCTTTATGAAATAGACGAACCTTTATTCAATTCGCTGGCAACCTCACAGCCCTTTGAAATAATTCCATCAAACAATGCCGAAGCCATCATCGACCTTATTCAAAACAAAAAAACAAGCACCAATAAACTGGATGCGAAGTTGGATTACTACTATTTGTTAACGCCAAAAAGCAATATCAACATTACCTTGGGAAGCACTTTAAGCGACCAGAATTTAACCTCAAGGATTTCGCAAAATATAAGCGATGGCAGTGTGCTTAATTTTAATGATGAGCAACTAAAAAATGAGGTGAGTTATAATTTTTATGATTTGTTTTTAGGATTTCATTATAAAGTTGTTTCGGGAAAATTCACTTTTAATCCAGGTGTAAGTTTGCATCAATACATCACAATAGACAACCAATTAGGCACGGAAATTAGCGAGAATCAAACAAAATTATTGCCAGATGTGTATGCGAGTTTACAGTTAAAATCGTCAGAAAGTTTGCGTTTTAATTACTCAATTTCCACCCAGTTTTCCGACATCAGTAAAATTGCGGAAGGCTATATCCTGACCGATTATAATTCTTTGACCAGCGGAAACAGGCTCTTGGAAAACGCCTTGTATCACAAGTATTCCTTAAATTATTTTAGTTTCAGTATGTTTTCATTCACCAATTTAAATGCTTCTGTGAAATACGAGAAAAAAGTAAACAGCGTAAAAAACAGCACAGAATTGATTGGTGTTGACCGAATTTCCTATCCAATAAATTCAAATTTAGCCGATGAAACATTTTCTGCAAATTTAAGATATGGCAAAACCTACAGCCGACTTAAAACGAATTTTAGGGCAAATTTTTCGAATTCAATTTTCAATAATACAGTAAATAACGAACAAATTAGGTCGAAATCGCTTTCACACAGTTACCAGGCAAGTGTGGCAAGTAAATTTAAAAATGCGCCAAATTTTGAGGTAGGTTACGAAAAATCATTTTCTGAATATTCTAAAACAGGAAGCACCACCGACAGACCGTTTGCAAATATGGAAATCGGCTTTATGAAAAACTTCATATTAACCGCCGATTATAGCTATTACAACTATAAAAATGACGATAACACGGTAAAAAACACCTATTCATTTTTAAACGCAAACTTGTATTATCAGCAAAAAGACAGCAAATGGGAATTTAAAATTTCGGCGAACAATTTAACCGACAACACGTCGATGAACACAGATAGTTACAATGAAATTTCTGATAGCAACACAACTTCCCTGTACTTTATTCAGCCAAAATTGTACATGTTTTCGGTGAAATATAATTTGTAGGGCGTTCCCCTGAAAAGGCGGTCAGGCAATACCATTACTCGTTTTTTTTAGTTGCGAAAAGCAGCAAAAATAGAACTCGAACAGGCCATTTTTACCCTGAGGGGTGCCAAAGGGCCATCCTTTACGCAAATTGATTTACGATTTTAAAAAATTATGAACTGAACTTTCAAACTTTTCAATTTTTTGTCCAACGCGCCAGCTGGCACATTCACTAAAAATGTTCACAGAACATTTTCTTAACGTTCTGTCCTCCCTACGGGGTTAGGGGGCAGTGTTTAAAGATTTAAAACACCATTTTCACCTGCTGCAAAATCATTCCATAAATAAGCATCAGCTTCTTCATCGTTTACATAATCTCCGTCAATTAAATATCTAAATTCGTACGATTGGCCTTTTTTTAGATCAACAATTCCCTTAAAAGTCCCGTTTTTTAATTTTTTTAGGGGGGCAGCTTCCGGATTCCAGTCATTAAAATCTCCAATTACAGAAACAGTGTTAGCATCCTCTGCAACAATGCTGAAAGTTACTTTGCAATTAGATTTGTTTTTTAAATACCGTTTTTTAATCGCCATAATTCATAGTTTATATTTTATGTAAAAATAACAAACAAATTCGTTAAAACCATATAAGCAAAAAATTGTAACATAAAATTAGCAATTCGTTAATTTTGAATTTATCGACTGAAGGATATAGAATTTTTTTTCAGAAGAAAATTCAAAATAATAAAACAAAAATCGATTTGAAAAATTTATAGATATCCAACTAAAATCGTTAATTTAGTGCATTAAATCTCCATAATCGGGATTTTTATTTATTTTCAAATTAGAATTAGTTTTATTATACAGGATATAATAATTTTTACCAATCAACCAATAAGTTTTATTGGCGAATTAAATTTAACCATAAAAAATAAATAAAAATATAACAGATGAAACGCCTTTAACAAAATAATCAAACAGAAAAAAGAAAGATTCTAAGCGTTCCATTTGACAAATAAAAAATAAGAAAGAATGCCAAATAAAATGAGCATTACAAATTTTGATGTTTAAAGGAATGATTAATGGTGAACGGCATCTGTTACCGCTAAAAAATAAAATGTAAACTGATGAAAATCCCTTTTAAAATAAAAATTATCATGGGTTATATTATTAACCTATTGGTAATATTTGTGCTTGGAATCATATATTGGAATCAAATACTGCCTGAAACTCCCTTATTGTGGGATTGGATTTCTCTGATATTAATTGCGCTTTCTTTGGGGATGTTAACAGTGGTTTTCGTTGTTATCCGCAGACAGCTCAAAGCTAAAACTCAGGCGGAAATGGAAACCTTAGAGAATCGTAAATTACTGCAATCCATTATTGATAACACCAAAAATGCTATTTCTGTCAAAAAATTAAATGGCGAATATTTGTTGATTAATAAGCGATACGAAAACCTCTATAGGTTGAAGAAGGAGGATATCAAAGGAAAAACAGACCACGATTTCTTGCCTAAAGAAACTGCGGATAGATACCGAAGCACAGATTTGGAAGCTGTAAAATTAGAAAAGGAAATTCAGGTTGAGGAAGTTCTTGAACAACCGGACGGATTACATACCTATTTAGCCGCTAAATTCCCATTATTTGATGCTTCAAACAGGGTTTTTGCAGTGGGAACCATTGCTACGGACATTACAGAAAGAATTAATTCCCAAAAAATGTTGGTGGCAGGAAATACGTTCTTTAACCTTTCCAGAGATATGTTGATTATTTCATCAGATAACACCTTTTTAAAAGTCAATCCGGCAACAACATTTATTTTGGGCTATTCCGAAGAAGAGCTTTTGGGAAAACCATTTATGTCCTTTGTATATGCCAAAGACATAGATTCCACGCTGACAGAAGTGACAAAACTCCAGTCGGGTGCTATCACCGAGAATTTTGAAAACCGATTTGTATGTAAGGATGGCTCTTTAAAATGGCTGAGTTGGACAACTTATCCCGACGTTAAAACCGGTCTTTTGTATGCTGTTGCAAGAGATGTTACAGCCAAAAGAAATGTGGAAGAATCCTTGAAGGAAGCCGATACTTTTTTTGAAATGTCATTGGATATTTTAGTGGTCGCCACAAAAAAAATGTTTATAAAAATAAATCCATCTTTAAGCAAGGTTTTGGGCTATAGCGATTTGGAGCTAAAAAGCAAACCGTTTACAAATTATTTGTTTTCTGAAGATATTGCGACAACAGAAAAAGCCATTGAAGAACTTCAACAAGGGACGCCTATGGTAAATTTCGAAAACCGATGGGTATGTAAGGATGGTACTATAAAATGGTTGTCATGGACAGCAACTACTGACATTGTCACAGGAACTTTATATGCCATAGCACGTGATATCACCGAAAGGCTAAAATTGAAAGAAGAAGAACGGGCAGCTGTGAATGATTTATATGAAAATGAGCAAAAATTAAACTTAATTCTCGAAAATATTAGTGATGGCGTTATTGTTGCAAATTCAGATAAAAAGGTGATTTTGGCAAATAATATGGCGAATGAAATGTTTGGAACCCAAGATGATTCTAAGATTTCTGCCAATTTTTCTGAGTATTTTGAAATGTATTTTCCCGATGGAAAAACAATATTCCCTATTCAAAAACTCCCAATGGAACGCGCTCTTGTTGGGGAACTTACGGATGATGTGGATGTAGTGCTTTGGAATGAAAAATTGCAGGAAAAGAAAAGGGTTTTATTAAGTGGAAGACCAATAATGAATCAGCAAAATCAGGTAATTGCTGTGGTAATAACCATTAAGGACATCACCAGGTATAAAAAGTTACAGGAAGATCTCAAAAAAACCGAGCTCAAGTATCGCAACTTAATTGGGTTTAGAAAGGACGATGAAATAAAAAAAAGTGACGAAAAGGAAATTGAGAAAGAGACTGAAAAGAAAACAGAAAAAGACAAGGAAAAGAAGAAAAAAGATTAACCTGATAGGAATTCAAAACAAGAAGTGTGCAGAAAATTATTATTGTCGCATTTTATTTTACTTTAACCTTTAACTAAGAAAACATTACCACCCAAATGATTCTAATTGACCAACCCTATATTTCTTCATTTTTGCTTAAAACCATTAAAGAAAACCATCTTGAAATTGTTTCCACTAATGCGGCGAAGGCCATGATTTCCGACGATTCATTAAATTGGATTTCAGAAAAGGAAGCGGTGGAATTTATTAATAACAATCCAAATTGTGCGCTTTACACCAACTCCGAAAACAGTATTAGCTGGATTGATAAAAACTTGGAGTCTGCTAAATTACCGAACCAAATTCAGCTTTTCAAAAACAAAATAATTTTTCGGGAATTGTTGAAAGATATATTCCCAAATTACTTTTTTAAAGGAATTAAATTTGAGGAATTGGCGCATTTATCGATGGAAAATATAAAAATTCCCTTTGTGATAAAACCAGCAGTTGGTTTTTTTAGTTTGGGCGTCCATAAAGTTGACAAGCTAGAAGAATGGTCTGCCGTTTTAAAAAAAATCACCAATGATATTGCCGAAATTAGACGCTTTTATCCAAATGAAGTTGTGGATACTTCCAATTTTATCATAGAAGAATGTATTGAAGGTGAAGAATATGCCATGGACTGTTATTTTAATCAAGAAGGAAAACCTGTCATTCTCTCTATTTACCATCACCGATTTTCAACAGGAAAAGATGTAAATGATCGTGTTTATACAACTTCAGAAGAAATTATTGAAAAGCATCTGCCAGCTATGCAAAAATTTCTAAATACACTAGGCCCGCTGGTCAATTTGAAAAACTTCCCTTTTCATGTGGAAGTACGGATTGATAAAAACGGAACCATCATTCCCATAGAAGTTAACCCTATGCGATTTGGCGGTTGGTGCACCACTGCTGATTTATCATATTTTGCATATGGTTTTAATCCATACCTATATTTTTTAAACGGTACAAAACCGAATTGGAAAGAACTCTTTAAATCACGAAAAAACAAAAAATACAGCCTTATTTTGTTGGACAATAACTCTGGAATTCCCGAAAGCAAGATTGCCACTTTCGATTATGATTTGCTTCTTTCTGAATTTGAAAATCCGATGGAATTGAGAAAAGTGAATTATAAGGAGTATCCGTTTTTCGGGATGGTATTTGTAGAAACAAGCCTAGGAAACGAAAAAGAACTCGACCAAATTTTAATTTCTGATTTAAGGAAATATATTAAAGAGAAAAACAGCTAAGAAGCCGTCTCACTATTAAAATTTGAGGCGGTTTTTTATTTCTATTCAATTTTGGGTATTACTTTTATTTTTAAAAAAAGGATAAAAAATTGCCATTAAGAAGCAATTTTCTTTCTTAAATTGTGTCCTAAAGCCATTAAACCAAACTCTAATTCAAC
>DAIDMK010000002.1 GCA_027449025.1 Lutibacter sp.
TTTGTTCATTCATACTTTCGTTGTTTAAGTTGTCTAATTTTTAGTCAACCTATTTCAGGAAAGTACACACTTACAAAAACTTGTTCAGCGTGCATTATTTCTAAGTCTTTGAGTAGGTTAGGGGATTTATAAAAGAAATGATTAGAGTTGGTTGTAATATGAAAACGTCTTGTTTTCTTTACCAATAATCCATAAGATCTGAGTAAGTTGAATAGAGCATCTCTACCCATTTTGATATTGTTTTGTTTGAGTTCATTTTTTAGATGTTTATGTAACTTTTTAGTGCCAGTTTTGGGCATTCTTTTACGGATATTTAAGATTAAATTTAGCACAATTTTATGTTGATTTTGTTTAATTAAATTTGCCTTTATTCGTTGATAATAAGCTTGTTTGCTTATTCCGAAGCATTGATAGAGCCATTTTGTTTTAAAAGGCTTTGTTTCTTTTTCTCTATCTCTTTTGCTAATGCCTCGGGCAAATACTTTTTTGCAAGCTCTTCTCCTGTAATGTTTTCAAAATCAGCGATAATATCTTGTTGAAAGTCTTTGATGAACTCCAATTCTTCAATACGTTCTCTGAGTTTTTTAAGTTCGTTATTTTTGCCCATATTAGTTGATTTTTGTTTAAAATTACTCAATTTTTTCATCCAATAGGTAATTGAACTCCGAGATATTTGATATTTTTTGGATGCGTAGTTAACAGAAATTTGTCCATTATTAATTTCGTCAATGATGGAAAGTTTGAGGTCAAAACTAATTTTTTGATACGCTGCTTTTCGACAGGTTGAATTTTCTTGTGTATTCATAAGTTACTAAAAGTGTTTAATTTTTAGTCAACCTATTTTAGGACGAGAGGACTGACACACTTTATTATAACGCCTATACAGAAGACCTATTCCATTGGAACAACGACCTTGAAAACGATACACAAAGGCACTTAATCATCAATAGAAATTCACGATTTTTTGAAGGATTCAGGGAATTAGCTTTGGAGGGAAAGATTTTTAATTTTCTTGAACGGTACGCAGATTTTGATTTTAGAATTGACTATGACGATTGGACAATTACTTTCAATAAGGGTGAGGAAAACAATCATATCAAAGTTTCGAGAGGAGAAGAAAATATATTTATCTGGTGCATTTTCTTGGCAATAGCCGAACTTGCCATTGATGATGATGGTAATGGTCCATATAACTGGGTAAAATACATTTACATAGACGACCCAATTTCATCACTTGACGACAATAATGCCATTGGAGTAGCAAGTGATTTAGCTAAACTTTTGAAAAAAGGGAAGGACAAAGTAAAAGTTGTTATTTCCTCTCATCATTCATTGTTTTACAATGTAATGTATAATGAGCTAAAGAAGATTCAGCGCAAAAGCCACTTCCTACATAAAAACGGTACAGACGGTTATGTTTTGAGGGCTACAGATGAAACACCATTTTTTCACCACGTTGCTTTACTCACTGAATTGAAAAAAGTTTCGGAAAGTGGTAGGGTTAATACCTATCATTTTAATATGCTGAGAGGGGTTTTAGAAAAAACATCTACATTCTTTGGGTATGACGATTTTTCAAGTTGCATCAATGGTGTTGAAGATGAAATGCTTTTTTCACGTGCTTTAAACTTGCTAAGTCACGGTAAATATTCAATCTATCAGCCAGTGGAAATGAATGAAGACAATAAAGAGTTGTTCAACAGAATATTGACAGCCTTTTTGGGAAAATACGAATTCCAACTGCCTGTAATATTCGCATAAAAAATAGAAGTCAATGACACAAAAAGAACAAAATAAAAAATTAGGTGATACACTTTGGGATATTGCCAATGATTTGAGAGGCGTAATGAATGCAGATGATTTTCGTGATTATATGCTTTCGTTTCTCTTCCTCAGATATTTGTCCTTCAACTATGAAGAAGCCGCAAAAAAAGAATTGGGTAAAGATTATCCACCAAGCTCTTCAAAAGATTTAAGGGCAGACTTTGTTGTGCCACCACCTTTGGAACTTTGGTACAAAAAAAATAAAGGAGACATTGATGAGTTTGAGGAACAGATGCGTAAAAAAGTGCATTATGTTATCAAGCCAAAATTTTTGTGGAGCAACATCACCGAATTAGCCCGAACTCAAAAGGGTGAATTGTTAGAAACACTCCAAAAAGGATTTCGATACATAGAAGACGATTCGTTTGAAAGCTCGTTTAAAGGTTTGTTTTCAGAAATCAATCTCAATTCTGAAAAGTTGGGTAAAACACCAAAAGAAAGAAATGATAAACTCTGCAAGATAATTACCAAAATAGCCGAAGGCATAGCGGATTTTTCAACCGATACTGACACGCTAGGAAATGCTTACGAATATTTGATTGGGAAGTTTGCGGCTGGTTCAGGTAAAAAGGCAGGCGAATTTTATACACCCCAACAAATTTCAACTATTCTTTCCAGAATTGTACTGTTAGATTCCCACGACCCAACAACTGGCTATAAGTCTAAATTGAACAAAGTTTTGGATTTCACTTGTGGCTCGGGTTCTTTGCTTTTAAATGTAAGAACGCAACTAAAGAAAGCTAAAGGAAACATAGGCAAAATTTTCGGACAAGAGAAGAATATTACCACTTACAACCTTGCCCGAATGAATATGCTATTGCACGGTATGAAAGACACCGAGTTTGAGATATTCCACGGTGACACTTTGCTCAATCAATGGGATTTACTCAATGAAATGAATCCGAGCAAAAAAATTGAGTTTGATGCCATTGTAGCCAATCCGCCATTTAGTTTGCGTTGGGAACCAAATGATACTTTAGCAGAAGATTTTCGCTTCAAAGGATATGGTTTAGCACCCAAATCAGCAGCAGACTTTGCTTTTCTGTTACACGGCTTTCATTTTTTATCTAAAGAAGGAACTATGGCTATTATTCTGCCTCATGGTGTTTTATTCCGTGGCGGTGCAGAAGCAAGAATCAGAGAAAAACTTTTAAAAGAAAATTACATTGACACCGTAATTGGTTTGCCTTCCAATTTGTTTTACTCAACAGGAATTCCCGTTTGCCTTTTGATTTTGAAAAGATGCAAAAAGAAAGATGATGTATTATTTATCAATGCAAGCGAGCAATTTGAAAAAGGAAAACGACAAAATTCACTTTCTGAAAAGCATTTAGACAATATCGTAGAAACTTACAAATTCAGAAATGAAAGAGAGCGTTATTCTCGCAGAGTTTCAATGGACGAAATCAAAAAGAACGACTACAATCTGAACATTTCAAGATACGTGAGTACCTCAGAAGACGAGATACAAATTGACTTGAAAGATGTAAACATTAAATTGACAGAAATAAATAAAAGTATAAAAACAAACACAGACAAACACAACGAATATTTGGAAGAGTTAGGATTGAAACCGATTTAATGCCCACGCTATTTGCAAGCACATTGCCAAAGCCCCACGAGCCAACGCATATACCAAAGCTTTGTCAAAGAGCTTGCAAAGACAACGCAGAGAAAAATTGTTTTTAAAAAATTCCCGACCTTCAAAAAAATAAAAACGCAACGCACAGCCGCCACGACAATGACACGGAAACTCAATACTGACAATGGTTTACAAACACTGTAGACAAGAACACCAGCACCCAACAGCACCTATAAGAAATTGGCGGTTCAGTGGTTTAATGAAGTTCAGTTTTTCAATCAAACTTTCGTGCAGGTTGACAGTTTTGTGCTTCGAAATCGCCAACTTCTTATAGCTGCCAAACGTTGTGTGTAACTCACCTCTTAAAACTATAAATTCGTATCTATGAACAACTTTATCGAAAATATCATAAGTGGAATTATTGGAGGTGTAGTTGTTTATTTAATTCAAATTTTCAAAGAAAATCGTAAAGAGAAAAAAATCAAATTTGAAAATGATAAAGTTGGGAAAAGAGATAGCAAATTTATAGATGAAAACTTTTTATACAATTATCAGCCTGGTAGTTTATCTATTGAAAAAGTAATTCAAGATTTCGGCCAACCAATTGAAAAATATGAATATCCGGTGGATTTTGAAAATAATATAAATGTCACAATTTATAAATACAAATTTGTGAATGCCGTGATTTTATTTTCAACTTCAAAAAATGAATCTTCAGTCATTTCAATTACACTAAATTCAAGTTCAAGTAAGTTGCATCCAGTAATCCTTCCATACACATTTGACGAAAGTGACAAATATTTTGGAGATGCAAGAATAACTAGAGAAATTATCGAAAACGAAAGGCGTTTTGAAAAAGAAAGTTATACAAATTGGATGTATGCCGCAATTCAATCAAAATATTTCAATAGAGAAATTAAATATTTAACTTTCACTTATGTAGTTTGCTCAACAGATGTAGAGAGTATAGCAGATATGGAAAATAAAATAATCGATCAATTATGTATAAGCGCTAATATGGATATTTATCCAATTATAAATTTTATGAAATGCTATAGCTGTACACAATCGAGTAGACGGCTCCGCCAGACTTTCCACCACCAGATATGGCGGTTCTTGAATTCTCACCTTAATTGCCCTTTTCACCAATTGGATATTCCAGTACTACTGACCCCCTTAAAGTAAAGCATCAGTTCTTGGTAACGTTGGTTGTAAATAGTAGACTTTAAATGGAACAGCGCTATTAAAGCGGCACTGTCAAAAGCCAATAATTCTTTAAAAGAATATTCGTTGACCATAGAGCATCATATATTGACGGCGTTGCAGGAAATTCCCAAGGTAAAACTTATTTTACGGTTACTAAAACCATCTAATTGTAAAATGATAACGGTAATAATCCCAATGGATCAAGTGTATAAGCTATATCGCTTATTTTTTGCGATAAGGTAGTTTATGCTTAATCTTTCAAAAGTGGCACAATTTGATCCGATATCACTGGCACGGTCACCCCGAAATAGCCAGTAATGAGGGCTTTTTTTAGAAAATTAAATGTCCTTTAACCATTGTTAGTCTGATACTGAATCTTCTATATGTGAAAACAAAGATGCACTTTTTTCTAAATAGTTATTCTAGAAGAATTTTTCTTGAGATTTGTTTTTAGAGTATTCTAATTACGGTTAAACCGTAATGAAGTAAGGAATTACTTATTTAAATTAGCGCAGCTATGAAATTGGGGTTTAATGAATTGGGGTAACCAATGATTAGGGGTTGTTGGAAATAATGAGAACTTTCAGATATCCAACAATAAAACTAATAACTGGTGAATTTTGTGTCGATATAACAGGTTGCAAGAATATAAATGATTAATTAATTAAAAAAAAGAATATGAAAAAATTTCTGACAAACATCGTATTTATTGGATTGTTAATAGCTGTAGGGTATTATTTTCTTAAAGAAAGTGGATATAATATTGATTCAATTTTGAATAAGACAAAAACTTACGATGTAATAGCTGAATGTTCTAATATTGAGAATTTAGTTTTAACTTCAGTAACAGAATTGACTGTTACAAATAATGGAGGAAAGAATCATAAAGACGTTACAGTTCGACTTACAGCCTACGACATCAATGGAGATATTATAAAACAAAAAAATATACAATTTGACAGAGATTTATTGCCAAATAGTTCAATGTCAAAACCGATTACTATACCTGCTAAAACGGAAAAATGTAATTGTGTGATTTTGGATTCCAATCCTGATTAAAATACTACTTGCAAAACATTATAAAATTTATGCTCACATTTAAACTAAATAACAAACCGACAAACATTCAACAAACGATTTGCTACGTGCAAACGAAAAAGAAGCCATTTTGTGGCTATAATAGGCAAGTTAGCGTTAATAATAATTAGACATTATATAAGATGAAATTTGAAAATGAAATTGAGGTTTTTATTAACGACTATGTAAAAGACCTAAATGAAGGTAATGCATCTATTTTTGCTGGTGCTGGACTTTCAATATCAGCTGGATATGTTAATTGGTCTGATTTAATGACCGAAATTGCTCAAGACCTTGGTCTTGATATACAATTAGAAAAAGATTTGGTTTCATTAGCACAATTTCATGTTAATGAAAATCGAACAAGATCCAAATTGAACAGAAAAATATTAGAAGAATTTACGGAAGCAACGACTGAAACAGAGAACCATAGAATTATTGCTAGACTTCCAGTTTCTTCTGTATGGACAACAAATTATGACGAACTAATTGAAAAAACGTTTATAAAAGAGAACAAAGTTGTCGATGTTAAATATAAAAACGAGCAACTTTTAACTACCAAACCTAAACGTGACATTGTTATTTATAAAATGCATGGAGATGTTAATCATCCAAATGATGCAATTTTAACAAAAGAGCAATACGAACAGTACCATAAGATTCATGAACCTTTTATAAACGCACTAACAGGAGAATTGACAACAAAGACTTTCCTCTTTATTGGATTTAGTTTTACAGACCCTAATTTGGACTATGTATTAAGCAGACTGAATTTTCGCTTTAGAGAATCTCAAAGACAGCATTATTGTTTTGTTAAAAAAAACATTCTTGGAGACAACCAAAATTTAGACCAAGCCACTTTTGACTATAATGTACGCAGACAAACACTTGCCGTTAATGACTTAAAAAGATATGGAATAAAATCTTTAGTTGTTGAAAAGTATTCAGATATAACTGAAATATTGAAGGAGATCGAATTTAGATACAAAAAAAAGACAGTATTCATTTCAGGTAGTGCAGAAATTTATGAACCATTTGAAAGAAATGAGGCAATTGGCTTTATTCACAATCTTTCTAAAACTTTAATTCAAAATGATTTCAGAATAGTTAATGGGTTTGGATGGGGCATTGGAAGTTCGGTTATTAATGGCTCATTGGAGGCAATATATAATAATCCCAACAAGTATTCAGAAAGTCAATTAATACTAAAACCATTCCCTCAATTTGAAACAGGAGATAAAAAGTTAAATGTACTTTGGGAAGAATATAGACAAAAAATGATTTCCAATTGTGGTATCTCTATATTTGTTTTTGGCAATAAGAAGGTTGCTGAGGAAATAGTTGAAGCAAATGGCGTAATTAGGGAATTCGAAATTTCTAGTGATAAAGGAATAATTTGTTTGCCAATCGGTTTGACAAAATATGCAGCAAGAACAATTTTTGATATAATCTCAAATGATCCAGGAAAGTATTACGAAAATCCCGAAATAATAATTCCTGTTTTAGCCCAATTGGCAGATATTAATACATCCTTTAGTCAAGCTCTGACTATTATTGATGTGCTTTTAAAACAACTAAAAAAATAAAAATATGGCAAGAAAAGTATTTACAAGTTTCCACTACATACCAGACAATTGGAGAGCATCCCAAATTAGGAATATGGGAAAACTTGAAGGCAATAATGTTGCGACGACAAATAAATGGGAAGAGGTAACCAATGGTGGTAACGCTGCAATAGAAGAATGGATTGATGATAATATGAGTGGAAAATCCTGTGTAATTGTTTTTATAGGAGAAAATACAGCAGGTAGAAAATGGATAAAGTATGAAATAAAAAAAACTTGGGAAGAAGGAAGAGGTATTTTTGGAATATATGTTCACAATCTTAAAGACAGTGCCGGTAATCAAGCAAATAAAGGTATCAATCCATTTGATGCTTATAAAATAGGAGATGAATCAATGTCTTCAATTGTTAAATGTTACAATCCCCCATATTCAACAAGTACCAGTGTTTATGACTATATCAAAAACAACATTGAAAGCTGGATTGAAGAAGCAATTGAAATTAGAAATAACTACTAATGAGCATTCTAAGTAAATCCATACTACTTGGGTTTAGAAATGCCAATAGGTCATTTTCTAAATCGATAACTGAGAGTTTATCCGATTATTCTAGTGAAAGTAAATCTGGAAAGGTGACCATTTTCCTATCACATAAACATGATGAAAGAGATGCATTAGATGCAGCTATTTCTTTCTTAAAAAATTTTGGTGTAAGTGTTTATGTTGATTGGCTTGATGAAGGCATGCCAAAATCGACTTCTGGAAAAACAGCCAAAAGAATAAAAGATAAAATAGTTGAGAATAATAAGTTTATCTTTTTGGCTACGGAAGCTGCTATTAACTCAAAATGGTGTAATTGGGAATTAGGGTTTGGCGATTCTCATAAATATATTGAAAAGATAGCAATCTTTCCTGTTCGAGAAGACTATGGTAGTTTTTCAGGAAGTGAGTATCTTGATATATATCCAAGAATTGAATTTGTTGATTATAATACGGTTAGTCGCAAAATTGGTGGTTATTTTGAGAAAGGTTATTATGTGATAACCCCACCTGATTATGATGGAATAAGTTATTACACTAAGATTGAAGATTGGTTGAGAAAATAAAAATACTATCGCTAATAAAAACTATTTGTCAATTAGGGTTTCGGTGCGGACAACAAAGTCCGCAACCCCGCAACAACGGCGGTAGGGCTCAACAGGAAAGAAGCCCGCAATCCCCAACTGCATATAGTTCCGAACGTTATACACTTTTTCAAGATTTATATATAAAATAAATGAATAAAATATGAAGAAATATTACATACATAACGGATCTGAACAAGATGGGCCATTTAACATTACCGATTTAAAAAGTAAAGGAATAATACCTAAAACAGAAGTTTGGTATGAAGGACTATCTGATTGGATTAACGCGGACCAAATTGATGAACTTAAAGAATTATTTTCTAGTATGAAACCACCACCGATTAAACCAAAAACAACTTCAGAACAAAGTCAATCAAAACTGACACCAAAAAAGAGCAGTTTAGGAAAAAATGTTTTGAGATTAATATTAATTACTATTGGAGTTATTGGTGCTTATGCAATAATTAATGTAGTTTTTTCTTCAAATCCAGATTCAAATCCCTCGAATTATTATGAACAAAAACTGACTATTGAGGAAACCGAGAATTCTGACCCATTAAGATTTTTGAGTGTAGAAGGAAGCTACAACGAAAGTTTTTGGGGAACAGAATTTAAACTGAAAGGAAAAGTTACAAACCGAGCATCAATAGCGGATTATAAAGATTTAGTTTTAAGAATAACATATTATTCAAAAACAAAATCTGCTATAGGAACAAAAGATTATACAATTTATCAAATATTTCCACCTAATCAAGAAACGTTATTTAATTTGGATGTTGCGAATTATAAAGACGTTGAATCTATTGGATTAGATATTGTTGGAGCAGTACCAAATCAATCAGAATAAAAAAACAGTGTACAATGACTGTATAAAATTTATACTGACATTTAAACTAAATAATGAACTGACAATCATTCTATAAAAATTATTGATTCTTGTTTTAAAAAATTTTAAAATCCATTTTTTTTAAAAATTCAATTTGCTACAAAATAGGAAAATTCAATTTCAAATTGTTACGGTAAAACCGTAATGAAGTGAATAACAAGTTTTATAAATTTAGATTTTAAACTTTAAATAAATAGAAAATGGCAAAAAATGAAAAAACATCGAAATCAGTTGCAAGTAAAGCATCTAAATTATTGAGTAATCCTAAATCATCTAAAGATGTAAAATCAGTCGCTGCGTCCGCTTTGACACAATCACCTAATAATAAAAAAAAATAATTATATTTTAAAACAAAATTCAATTATTATGGCAGTAAAACATTTACCAACAGGAGAAGTTCATAAAGGACAAAAAGGCGGAACAACCGGATGCGGATTTGATACAAAAGAACAGTCAACGCACTGGGAAAATTCTATTGAAAGAATTACTTGTGCGAAAAATGGTTGCAAGTAAATCTACACATCTTGCTTATGACAAAATTAGAAATTTTCTGAAATCGAATTAAGATACATTGTAAATTTAAGAACAACTGAGTTAAAAATATGTCTTATTACCTTAATTTTATGCAAAATTTTCATCATAAGATAACTCAATTCAATAATAGCAAAAGCTTGTTTTAGTTGTTTTTTGCAAACAGCTATTAGGGCAAGTTTTTTTTTAGCTGAATTCTCTTATAAAGTTAAACATTACAGGTCTTTTAAATATTGATTTCTTAAATTAAAAAACCCACCTCGAAAATTGCTGTAAACGTGGTGGGTTAAAAAAATTGCTATGAAAAAGATGAGTTGCCTAGCGACAACTCTGAATTTCAAATATAATATTTTTATTCAACTAACTCAAATCTTTTATTATTAAATAAATTCTATATTTGCGACTGACAAACATTCAATAAAAATATGGCTTCGGCGGAAAAATCTCAGATTTTTATGTCGCACAAATTATATACCTGTTCTTTCTAAATAGGTCTTCTAAAAGTATTTTCTCAAGATTTTTTAAGTATTCGAATTATGGTTTTACCATAGCGAGGTAAAAAATAGCTTTCATAAATTGGGCTATTAAAAACTAGCTTGAATAATTAAATTAAAAAAAATGAATGGGAAGGAATTTTTTAAAAATGAACCTAAACTTTTTAAGATCATCTATTTAATTGGGTTAATCTTTTTATTTGTTAATTTAAATGATTTGACAACCGGAAAAAAGGAAATAAACATATTTTTTCCAATTCTTGCATTTGCAGTCTTGACTTTTTTATTTATAAGAATGGCTATTTTTAGCAAGAAAAATGACTATTAATTATGGTTATCATTCAGAGCATTTGGATAAAGACAATCAGAAATTGAGAATTTATCATCTAATGTTTGATTTTAATGAAATTATGCACCTAAAATGTTGGGGTGTTTGAATCTTATGGATCCCCTCAACATTTGTTAGATTGCCTTCAAGATAGTTTTATGGACATGCAGTAGAGGAATTATTTATTGTTGGTTTAATGGCTTTTGAACTGAAAAGTTGAAGAATAAATTATCAATATTAAGGGTGTCATTTGACGCCCTTTTTACTTGAACTGTGATTTTTTAAATTTTTCGAAGATATCCAAATATTTAAAGGATTTTTACGGTAAAACCGTAAAAATTAATTTAATTTATTCAATTACTTTGTAAAACAAATGTGCAGGAAAATTAAAATGAAAAGAATATTATGAATGCTTACAAAAGAGGGTTAAATAAACCCTCTTTTTTTTGCTTCGCTTAACAATTGTTCATCGTCGCCATTAACATTAAATAGCTGCTTGATGTGATTTTTTCGTTTTTCTATAGCACTTAATGATAATGGTATGTGTTGTGTAAGATTTTTGGTTTTTACACCTTGTGATAAGTAATAGATGATTTTTTTATTATATTCATCAAGATGTTCATCGTTTACGATAATTTTATTTATTAATTTTTGTACAGTTTTACTGTAAAAGGAGTTTCCTTGTAAAATGGTTTCGAGAGCTTTTAAAATTATTTTAGCCGTACTGTCACTTTTTATTAATATCCCATTATGAGGTAAGGTTTTCAAAATATTATGTAAATAATGCGGGTTGTCAAACATTGTAGAGATTATAATTTTTGTTTGAGGAAATTCCTTTTTAATTAGTAATGCAATATCTTCACCCGAAGTTATGGTTCCATCTTCAGAAGCCGGCAATTGAATATCTATAAATACTACATCAAAAGGGTTGGTATGTTTTGCATTGTTTATAGCTTGAATTGCTTGGTCACAAGAATTAGCCTTAAGAATTCGAAGGTTGTAATCTTTGTTCTTTGATAAAACATTTTTATAGCCTTCTATAATTGAATGATGGTCATCAATAATTAAAATATTTAGCTCCTTTTTCATCTCAAAACTGATTTAAGTTTTTATATTGGAATTGTAATTGTAATTCGAGTTCCGTTTCCTTGACTTGAATTAAACTCAATCTTACTGTTCATAGCTTCTGCCCTAGAGCGCATATTCTTTAAGCCTATCCCTTTATTTTTCTTTTTAGGGTTAAACCCAACGCCATTATCATGAATACTTATCAATATATTATTGTCCACTCTTTTAAAATCAATTTGCACTTTACTTGCATTCGCATATTTATTTATGTTTTGGATGGACTCCTGTAATATTCTATAACAATTAATTTTGATATTATTTGATATACCTTCCCAATTTGTTAAGTTATTAAAATTTGGTTCACATTCAAATTTACCTATTTTGCTTTGCTTTGCTACTAATTGTTCAACTAATTTTATAAAATTGGTTTCTGAATTAAAAATGCTTGTTTTAAGATTGTGCGCTATTGTTCTAACATCTTCCTCGATAAGCTGTAATTCCTCAATATATTCTTCACGTTCTTTAATATCAGCCTTTGTTTTGCCTTCATTTAAACTATCCAAACTAAGCCTTGTTCCAAATAAACGACCTAAAATACCATCATGTAATTCTTCGGAGATACGGTTTTTTTCATTTTCACTTCCTTTCTGAAACATTTCCTGTTGAGAAAGCATAAGATTATAAATCTCTATGTTAGACTCTTCTTGTTTATGATTAAAAAGAAGTTCTTTATTTTTAGAACTTTGTTTCATATTAATGAATAATAATATGCCAAAGCCTGTCCCAATTCCTGAAAATAATATGACCCACCATTTCTTTTTTGTTTCCGCTTCCTTTTCTTGAGTTATCTCATCAGTCTCATAGGCAATGCGTGTGAATTTTTCACGGATGGAGCGCTCATGTTGTTGAAGGCTGTCGGTAAGGTGTATGTGTTTTCGTAAGTATTCTTTTCCTTTTTCAGTAGATTCTAGTTTTGAAAGTAATAGATAAGATTGTAGTAAATCTATGTTATTATTTGAAGATTTTGCCAAATTTTTAGCTATTTTACAATGTTGCATTGCAATTAAACTATCACTTTTTAATAAAAAATATTCTGTTAAATGAAGATTGCTGGTTATAATACCATCAATTATTTGCAAACTATCACGAATTTTTAGGGATTTATAAAATAGATCCGGTAAATCGGAATAATCTTCATTCTTAAATTTAGAATATGCCAAATTATCAATTAAGACTGCGTAAATATCAGGATAAAAACTTTGAATATTCTTGGTAGCTAATGCATTCTTAAAATATTCAATTGATTTAATATAATCTCCTTTATTTTGATAAGCGATTCCTATACCATTTTTAGAAATCAGCTCTAAATTTTCCATGTTTTTTAGCTTAGATAAGTATATTAATCCTTCTTTTCTGTATTCAATGGATTTTTCGAAATCTTTTAATTGAGTTGCAATGAAAGCTAAATTATTATAGCACAGAAAAAGTGAATGATATTTATCGGTACCTTTTAGGATAGAAATTGCTTTAATTGTATTTATTTCGCTACCGATATAGTCCTTTTCAACTGATTGAATTGTAGCTAGGTTTAAAAGAATATCTCCTACTAATAAATTATTTTTTATTAATGAGTAAATTTTTAGAGCTTCATTATAAAAATAAAAAGCACTATCAGGTTTAAATTTTAATTGATAATAATAACCTAAATCTGAGTTTGCCCGAGCTTTATTTATAGTATCATTGTTCAGAGTGGTTAAATACAATGTTTTTTTACTTATTTCTCCAAATTTATTTAAATTCCCCAAAACTAGATGACTATAGGATATCCTAATATAAAATCCAATTTTCAGGGAATCATTATTTAGCTTTTCAGTTATTTTATTTGATTTAAATAAATACTCATTTCTTAAAGAATCCGTAAAGGAAATATTTCTAGATGCTTTAATTAAAGAATCTATATTTTTAGAAATATTATCTTTTTGATAAAAAATAGATGTTTTTTTGTTACAACTATATATTAGAAGAATTGTAATAAGAAATAGTGCAGTTTTTTTCATAGCAAAATTTACAATGGCAAATTACTACAAAAATAATTAAAACACTATTACTTAATTTTTGAAATTATAATATATACAAATTTTAAATTTTATCAACAAACAACAACATGTTGCATTGATGTTTGTTGATATTTTGATTATTTTTATTCGGGATCTACCGGTGGGGTTGGAGGTACGGGATAAGTCCCAGTATCTTCAGCAAAGGTTTTTTGATTGTTAATCAATATTTGTAATTCTTCGTCTGTTTCAGAGTTTGAACAGGATAAAAATATTGGTGTAAAAAGTATTATGGCTGCAAAAATTTTTATTGATTTCATTATTTGTTTTTTAGAAATTAGACAATAGTCTTCCCTGCCAACAATTAAGTTGGTTGCTAAAACACAATGGAAAAACATGAAGGCATCAATGCGGGAATACATTGATATGGGTAGAATTGAGATGCAGTCTAGTTTTCCCTATCTGGATTTACTTCTCTATTCTGATTCAGCTAAGCTTTGTTTATTCGATCGAAATGATTGATTAATCGATTTGTACAGGCCAAAAATACCGAGAAGACTTGTAGTGGGATACTAATTAATAGGGTGTTTTGTAAATGTTATTACGGGATAAGTGAAAAGGTTAATTTGAATGGTGAGTGGATTTTTATGTAGATTATTATATCAGATTTATCTGTTGCTCAAATCCATCAAAAGTTCCATTCATCCATAAATCTTTAATTTCCATCATTTTGAATTTTAGCGATTTCGAAAATGGTATTAAGGTTTTTGTGTATTTAAGTGAACAATGAAATTTACTGAAGTGAATTTTATTGATGTAGTTAACATTCACCATATAACTCTTATGTATACGTGCAAAAATATTTGGAAGTTCTGTTTCAAAGTTTTTTAATGTTTTGTAGGAGGTTACCATTGAACCATCTTTTAAAAAAAAATCAGTTGTATTATTATCTGCTTTTAAGTAAACAATATCATTTATTTGTAAAAACTTAAATTCAGTAAATGATTTTATACATATTGAGGAGATATCTGGTTGTATATTTTCAAAACGCAATAAAACTTTTTTCAAATCATAATAATTGAGTGGTTTTAGAATATAATCAAAGACACCACTTTTAATAGCCTCATAAGAATGTAATGTTGACGAGCTCATTGCAATGAACTTAGGTAAACTATGCAAAAGCTGGTACACCTCAGGTATTATACAGAAGGTTGGTGTTTTCGCAATACCATCAACTAATTCTGTATCGAAAAACACCAAATGAGGTAATTGGTCCAGAATTATATTAATTGCTTCATTTTTGTTTCTTGCAACTCCAACGCAGACATAATTGGTATACTCACCCAGTAGTTGTTGTAGGTCGCTTATATCATCCAATTGTGAATCTACAATAACATACTTGTATTTTTTGGAAGAATAAACCACTTGTTATCATCAGTTATTAGAACTCTTTAAAAGTATTCTAACTTTTGGGAACATTATTACGGTTAAACCGTAGATTTGTTGCTATAAACAATTTGTGGTTTATAAAATATGCTAATTATTGATATTTATTATTTTGAAGTCTTTTATAGGTGTTAGTTATAATACTAAACCTGACTTGAGTCTTTGTAAAATGAATTTGTTGCTTTAAGATTTAATTAATCCCTAAGAATATTCATATCCGCACTCAACTTCCTGTTTAAATTTTAGCATAGTGTTGCTTCGAAGAATATTTCAACTAAATTTTTGTTATAATTGTCCAATACATCATTTGGCATGGTTTTAAGGTAAAGATGAACTCGTTTTTCAAAATAAGAGATGTCATAAATCTTTAGTTGATCTCTAAAAATTAAGGACGCTATCTAAAGCTTCGTCGGCATCTCTATGAATAAAATTAGCCTGATAATTTAAAGTTGTCTTTAAATCACTGTGGCGATATAGTTTCTGCAACATTAAAGGATGTATCCTGTCACCCGCAATATTGCCAAAACTATGTCTTGCAATATGGTTTGATAGGTTTTTTTCGATGCCGCATTTTATAGCAATAAACTTTAAGTATTTATTGAACAACTTTGTGGCGTTTCTTGTTTTTATAAAAATGTCTTCTGCATTTTTGGAGTCAGCATTTTGCAAGAATGGAAATACATAGCCGTTGTTTTGTTTACTGTACTTCTCATAAACCTTTAAAATAACAGCTGCTTTATCCGGAATTTTTAAACTTAAGGGTTTTTCATTCTTATTCATTATGTATAACAAACGATTATCCTTAAAATTAGACCATTTTAATTGGACGATGTCTGAAATGCGTATGCCTGCAAAATAGAACGCGACAAGCCATACATTATGCGTATGCCAAATAGAAGACCATTTTTCTAAATCCAAGGCTTCAATACGTCCTATTTCCTCTACAGACAATCCAATTTTATGGCCGGAACCAATGCGAATTTTTTCTTTTTCATTGGCAAAAGGATAATACTTAATATCAATGACACCTTCTTTTATGGCAATATTGAAAAGGGTACGGATAAAGATAAGTTGATTTGTTATTGTTCGTGTTTTATGTTCAAGAAATACAACACAAAATGTTTTATACTTTTTAATGAAAGTCTCATCTATATCTTGGAAATTAAGTTTTTTATTTTTCTTAAAGTACGCTATAGTATCCATAATGGAAAATTCATGCTTTCTCCCTTTACTTATACGTTCTTTTCTGCGTTTCTTTATGCCAATGGCTACTTCTGATTTGTTCATAGAGCTTTTCAAATTAATGAACTCCTCTATGTTATGTAGGATTGACAGTTCTGCCTTTGTAACAGAGAAAGTTCCGCGATTGTATTTAGTTTCTATGCGTTCCGCAGCAACTAAGAAAAACGATTTCTGGCCACCTGGACCCACAATCTTCTTTTTCATTCCTTTACTGGAAATTCTATCATTAGCCTCAAAGGATATATCATTGGCTTCAGTCAATTTCTTCATTAAATAATTATTGATCTTTTGTGAATTTGGATGCGTTCGTTTAACTTTTCCATGTTCCTCATCCCAATCTTTTTCCAAAATATATTGCCCGGTAAAGCAATAGTTGGTTTTATAATCTTTACTGATTCTTAATGCCAAGGGTGCGGTACCATCTTTCCGTTGCTTATTTTTGCGTCTAACAATTTTTATTGCTGCCATAATAGAATTATTGTTGGTAATTTAGATAAAGATAATTAAAAAATTCAAAAAAAGGGGTACAGAATAGGTACAGAATAATTTGATTTTAAATGAATTCAATTGATATCAATGAATATTAATATTTTTTAAATAATTGATTTTAAATTGTTTAAATAAAAATTGTGTTTATAAACTTGAAGCTCATAACCCGAAGGTCGCTGGTTCGAGTCCAGTCCCCGCTACTAGTAAACAAAAGGCTTTCAAGAAATTGGAAGCCTTTTTTTATTCAATGGGTACAGAATTAAGGAGGTACAAATCAAAACATTATGCGCTTATATGAGCCACAAAAGGGGCGCTAACAAACCGATATCACTGGCGCTTTTTGAACCGATATATCCTTTTTCTGTTAATTCTTTCTAATCTGATATTTCCTTTTTTATAAATAGAATGAAATGAGGAATTACTAAAGGTTTTTCCATAAGGGGTAAGTAACCTCTCATTATTCAGAATTTGGGAGATTTTTCTATACCCAATAGGGGTAAAATTTTCTTCTAAATGACCCTTAATTCGATTGAATAAGTACTCCTGATACTCAGTATAATACGACTTCCATAAATGGGTCGTAATTACTGATACAGAGAACGCTACGAGTAGTTTTTGGAGGAAATAAAATTTTTGCTTGTCGTTACTCCACCGTGACTGATTTTGCTAAATTTCTTGGTTGATCTACATTACAACCACGCATTACTGCAATATAATATGATAGCAGTTGCAATGGTATTGTTGATAAAAGCGGCGTAAAAGCTTCTTCGGTTTCTGGAATTTCAATTACATGGTCTGCCATTTCTTTTACTATGGTATCGCCTTTGGTGACAATCGCAATAATTTTGCCTTTGCGCGCTTTAATTTCTTGGATATTGCTGACAACTTTGTCATAATGTCCATTTTTTGGTGCAATAATAATAACCGGCATTCGATCATCAATTAAAGCTATTGGGCCGTGTTTCATCTCGGCTGCAGGATAGCCTTCAGCATGAATATAAGAAATTTCTTTTAATTTTAAAGCCCCTTCTAATGCAACAGGAAAATTAAAGCCTCTACCCAAATATAAACAATTTGGCGCATCTTTATAAATTGCAGCAATTTTCTCAATTTCTGTATCTATTTTCAAAACCTCTTCCACTTTTGCCGGAATTAAACTCATTTCCTGGATATAGTGGTTGTACCTTGAGTTTGAAAGTTCTCCTTTTAAATTGCCAAGTTTTAGTGCAATTAAGGCAAGTACGGTAATTTGTGTGGTAAATGCTTTTGTTGAAGCTACGCCAATTTCAGGACCAGCATGTGTATAAGCTCCAGTATCTGTTTCTCTTGCAATGGAAGACCCTACCACGTTGCAAACACCAAAAACAAAAGCACCTTTGGATTTTGCCAATTTTACAGCTGCCAACGTATCAGCTGTTTCTCCAGATTGTGAAATGGCAATAACAATATCATCTTTATTTATCACTGGATTCCGATACCTAAACTCTGAGGCATATTCTACTTCAACAGGAATACGCGCCAAGTCTTCAAACAAATATTCGGCCACCAACCCTGCATGCCATGAGGTTCCACAGGCAACAATTACAATACGGTTTGCATTTAGAAATTTTGAAATGTTATTGTCAACACTTCCCATTTTTATGATGCCTTTTGAAGCTAAAAGGCGGCCTCTGTAAGCATCTACAATAGATTGAGGCTGTTCATGTATTTCCTTTAGCATAAAATGATTGTAGCCTCCTTTTTCAATTTGCTCTAAATTAAGCTTTAATTGCTGAATATCGGGTACAACCTCTGTATTGTCATGAATTTTACGAATTCTAATATCTCTTCCCAATTTAATGATTGCCAATTCTTCATCTTCTAAATAGATAGCATTTCTAGTATATTCTATAAAAGGAGATGCATCTGAAGCGACAAAAAACTCTGTATTATTTTCTCCAATTCCTATTGCGATTGGACTTCCCAATTTAGCCACAATAATTTCGTCAGGTTTCGAAACATCAAATACAGCAATGGCATAAGCACCAATCACATTGGTTAATGCCATTTGTACGGCATAGCCCAATTTGCAGTTGTTTTTGATTTTTACCTCTTCTATTAAGTTGATTAAAACCTCGGTATCAGTATCACTTTTAAAAGTATATCCTCTGGTGATAAGCTCCTTTTTTATGGTATCATAGTTTTCAATAATTCCGTTATGAACTATCACTAAATTTCCTGAATTTGAAAGATGAGGATGTGAATTTTCATCATTTGGAATACCATGTGTTGCCCAACGCGTATGACCTAAAGCCAAATTGCCCTCAACGTTTTTCTGTTTCATGATTTTTTTTAAATCAGAAACTTTTCCTTTTGTTTTATGCAGGCTCATTTCATGGCCATCAACCAATACAACTCCTGCGCTGTCATAACCTCTGTATTCTAATCGCTGTAATCCATTAATAACTATTGGGTACGCTTTTCTAAATCCTAAATAGCCTGCAATTCCACACATCGCAATTTTTTCTTTTAATTATTTATTTTTGTATAAGATATTTCAAGTTTTACTCTTTTGTCGCCAAAACTTGGATTGTCGCCAAACAAAACAACGCCTTTTGGTGTCCAACTATAATCTTTGTTTTTTATATCACCAATTGAGGTTGGAGTATCTGAAGGGTTATAAACTTTTAATCCAATTTTAACTAAGTCTAGCGGTTCATCCGTTTTTAATAATCTCGAAATATAATCCGTAATTTTAAAGACATAACGGTAAGGTTTTCCGTTGGTATCTCTTTCCAACAATCCGCCAACTACTGCCAATCCTTCAGTCATTACATCGGTCAGCTGTAAATTGTCTGTATAATTATAAATAAACAATTGCTCGGGAGCGATGTTACTTGCCGCATTTTGATCCACATAAAAAATTAAGCTTGCATCATTAATCAGCCAATTATTTTCCTGTAAATCAACTATATTTTCATTTTTAAACAACTCGATGGTTGCTATTGAACCAGCTGCACCTTGTACATATAGTCTGTCTTCACCGCTTTGGTGTGGTGCCAAATCTCTTTTAAGTACATTTGATTTTATGGATCCAAAGGCAAATTCAAAATTGTGATTGGTTCTAACGCCTTGCTCTCCATTAATATTATTCCCGTTTAAATCTTCTGTAGCTTCTTCATTTTCATCTTTTGAGTAATAAATAATCATTTTAGCATCAACCATTGCCAATGAAACTAAATGAGATTTGTTGGAGGTTAATGCTTCTGCTTCAATATAAAAACCTCTAAAATAATGCTGAAAATTATCAAGCGATTGAAACTCGGCTCCGGTCGCATTGTTTACAAAAAGTTGCTTCACTAAATTTTCATCTAAAGGTATTCTAATGCTTGGACTTACAGTTGTTGCTTTAACAGTGTCAATTTTATAAACTGAGACACCGTCGGGCATATATCTTTTTATGTAAGACACTGTATCATTTGGATTTACCTTAAAATTCTCCAAATAAAATGGCGTATCTCCTTTTTGAAATTCCTTGTCTGAATAATAGATGGCAGGTTTTGAAGGGTCGTTTGGATCTAAGGTGTTTAAATAGGTTTTTAGTTCGTAAATACCCAATTTAAATTCAACACCCGCGTCTCCAAAGACTGAATCAATAGAAAATTTTGGTTTTCCATCGCTGTATTTTTCTGCTGATTTGGTAGATTGATATGGGATAATCATTAAAACAGAATCTATACCGTAATTAGTTCCGTAAGTATATGCGTCTCCCGTAAAAGGCAGTCCCAATTGCGACACAATTGATGCCTTTAATGTGCCAAATTCATTATCGGAATAAACTCCCAATAAATATTGAGAAGCCCCGTTAGAAGGTACTTTTAGAATATTTTCATTGGTTGAAATAACTTCTGTTGTTTTTTTATCAGTAGAAAAAACATTGGTGTTAACAATATTAACACCAATATTTTCAATATCTTTTTCGCACGATAATATAGTAAAAAATACGATTGAGAATAGCCCTAAATATTTTAAAGCATTTACAACTTTAATTGTCATATATAAATGTTGGATTTTTTTATAATAAAACTTTGTTTAAGTAAAAATTGGTGTAGGCACTGTCAAATTCACTGATTGGAATATAATCCAATACAGGTTTATCGCAAGTTTTTAAGTAGTCGAGCAAATCACTTGGAAGTTGCTCGCTCACTTTAATAACCGCATCAGAATTTTCAATAGCATTGATTAAAAGATTTGTGTATGTTGGATTGGAAATTGATTTAAATTTAGATTCGTTAATATTATCAAAATTGATTTTATCAAAAAACTTTTCATTCAAAGTGCCTTCAAATCCCGTATTGTACAATGAAGTCACTATTTTACTGTTTGAAAACAAGGGGTCGTCTTTATAATATTCCTTAATGTATAATGGTAAAAGTGATGCCATCCAGCCATTAACGTGAATAATATCAGGTGACCAATTTAATTTTTTTACAGTTTCCACTACGCCTTTTGCAAAAAATATAGCGCGTTCGTCATTGTCTTCAAATAAGTTGTTGTCTTCATCAGAAAATAATGCTTTTCTTTTAAAATATTCATCGTTGTCAATAAAATAAACCTGCATTCTTTCCTTTGGAATGGAAGCAACTTTAATAATTAAAGGCATATCCATATCGTTGATTACCAGGTTCATACCCGATAAACGAATCACTTCATGGAGTTGATGTCTTCTTTCGTTTATCAATCCGTAACGTGGCATAAATATTCTTGTTTGCCCACCGTTGCTATGGATCATTTTTGCTGTTTCAAATGAGGTCGTTGACAATTCATTCTCAGGTAAATAGGGAACAACTTCTGAAGAAACAATCAATACTCTCTTATCTTTCATAAAACCAGCTCTTATTTTTTAAAATATATGCAAAATTACGAAAATTTATGTAGAATTTAGCTTGAAAAATGTAAGTTTGCACGCTTTTAACGTTAATTAACAAATACGTTATGTTGATTTTTACTAAAATAAAATCGCTACAACAAAAAATAAAGTCGCTTAAAAACGGCACTACCATTGGGTTTGTACCAACCATGGGGGCACTTCATGAGGGGCATTTATCGCTCGTGGAAAAGGCAAAAAAAGAAAATGATATTGTGGTGGTAAGCATTTTTGTGAACCCAACTCAGTTCGATAATGCCGATGATTTGAAAAATTATCCAAAGACAATTGAAAAAGATTTATCACTTTTGAAATCTTTCAATTGCGACATCGTTTTCACCCCAACTCCCGAAGAAATTTATGCTGATGATATCAAGTCGGAGGTCTTTGATTTTGATGGATTGGAATTTCAGATGGAAGGAAAATTCAGGGTTGGTCATTTTGATGGTGTTGGTACCATAGTGGAGCGATTGTTTGAGATTGTGAAACCTCATAAAGCTTATTTTGGGGAAAAAGACTATCAGCAATTCCAAATCGTTCGCAAAATGGTGGCGAAAAAGAAACTTTCAGTTCAAATTATTGCCTGCCCCATTCACCGCGAAAAAGACGGTTTGGCCATGAGTTCAAGAAATATAAGGCTTACAAAAGAACACCGGGACGCTGCACCATTTATTTATAAGACATTAAAAAAAGCCAAGATTCAATTTGGCACAAAAAATGCTTCAGAGGTGGTAAAATGGGTTGAAAATGAATTCAAAAATCATCCAATATTTCGATTAGAATATGTTGAAATTGCAGATGAAAATACATTATTGCCAGTTGAAACCAAAAATCCAACAAAAAAATATCGCGCATTTATAGCTGTTTTTGCTGGAAATGTTAGACTGATAGATAATATAAGTTTATAAATATAATAGATTAACACAAAATCATTAATTTTGCATTATGCAAATACAAGTCGTAAAATCGAAAATTCACAGGGTTAAAGTAACCGGCGCCGATTTAAATTATATTGGTAGCATTACTATTGATGAAGATTTAATGGATGCAGCTAACATTATTCAAGGAGAAAAAGTGCATATTGTAAATATTAACAATGGCGAACGACTTGAAACTTATGTAATCCCTGGTCCTAGAAAAAGTGGGGAAATTACCCTAAATGGTCCTGCAGCCCGAAAAGTTGCCAAAGGTGATATTATTATCATTATTTCATATGGCATTATGGATTTTGAAAAAGCAAAAATGTTTAAACCGACATTAATTTTCCCTAACGAAAATGACAATACGTTAACATAAATTGATTAAAAAATTAAAAAAAATTAGTTTTATCACCCTCCCAATAGCCTTGGGAGTTTTTTTAATTTGGTATTCCGTTTCAAAATTTACACCATCCGACATCCAATCAATTAAAACATCGTTTGCAACTGCCAATTATTGGTGGGTGGTTTTGTCTTTGTTTTTCGGCGTTTTAAGTCACTTGTCGCGCGCCTATCGTTGGCAATTTTTATTGGAACCATTGGGTTACAGGCCAAGGTTCGCCAATAGCGTTATGACTGTTTTAATTGCCTATTTACTCAACCTGTTGATTCCGCGTTCAGGAGAAATTGCACGTGCCGTAAGCATCAAAAAGTACGAAAAAATTCCGTTTGAAACTGCCATAGGAACCATAGTTGCAGAGCGCGTTGCCGATGTAATTATGCTGCTTTCAATAACCGGAATTGCCTTTTTTTTACAAACCGAGTTGTTGGGAAGTTACCTGTTTAAAGAAAACGAGGAAAGCAGTATTTATCTTAAAATTACGTTTTTGGTGCTGTTTCCACTTTTAGGAATTGTGACTTATTATTTTCTCAAAAAATCCAGAAATCCTTTTATACAAAAAATATTTAAGTTCATTAAAGGCTTAATTGATGGTGTAAAAAGCATTATTACCATGAAAAAGAAATGGGCATTTATTTTTCACACTGTTTTTATATGGTTTATGTACGTGCTAATGTTTTACACGGTAACTTTTGCCCTGCCCGAAACAACAAACCTGCCTTTTGCAGCCATTATTGTGGCTTTTGTGGTTGGTGGTTTTAGCATGGCACTCACAAATGGCGGCTTGGGAACTTACCCCGTTTTTGTTGCAAGCGCCCTTATTTTATATCATATTGACGACAATCCTGCTCGCGCTTTCGGTTGGATTATGTGGACAGCCCAAACATTAATGGTAATTATTTTTGGAGGACTCTCCTTTTTGTTGATTCCAATCTACAATAGAAAACGCCACTAACAAATCCTTAAAATGATATTTATTTTGGGTGTTACCGCTGAAAAAACAGTCGGGATTTTCATTTTAATCCACTGATAATCAAGACCGTTCAGGGCAACAACAAACAAGCTCGAAAATCGGTGATTTCCACTTCAAACAAGATTCACTGAACTCTAAAACTAAATAGAAATAAGTGAAGTAATCCCTAATACTAGATGATTTATGATATTAGAATTTAAAAAACTTAAAACTTTTTTAGCCCACTTTACTGTTTTTATTTGTGGTTAAAAAATTTTTTGGTTCAGCGTTTTTTATAATTTTTTCTTGCTTTTTATCATAGAATACACAAATTAAATCAATAATTATTGAACGAGTACTTGGTTCATTTATCTTAAAATAGTTCCAAATTACCTACTTATCAGGCTAAAATGACCTCGTTTTTCACTATAATTCCCATATTGGTCAGTATACTTCACCAGGTACCAGTAATCCGATGAGGGCAACATTTTGTTATTATAAAACCCATCCCAGCCATCACCTGTTAAATCAACATCAGCAACCAATTTACCAAAACGATCAAAAATATAGATAGCTGATATTTGAACATTAATAAAATCGTTTCCAAGAATTTTCCATGTGTCGTTATGACCATCGCCATTGGGCGTAAAAAATTTGGGAAATCCCAATATGGCAATAGCTAATTTAGAAATGCTGCAGTTGGTTTTATTGCGTAAATACAACGAATGTATTCCTGGCTCTAAGTGTTCAAAATAAGTTTCGTCCCCAAATTCCTCAAAACTATCAAGGCTAAATTCATAATTGGCAATTTCCAGACTATTATTAATCGTTATCGTGTTGTTGTCAGAATCATCTACAATGCTAATGTCATTCAAATTTATTGGAGAAATTGGAGATATAGTATTTCCCAAGACTTCAAATTTCACCTCCTTTCTGGTTGGCGATGAGCAGCCATTTTCCGTTGCGTCAACATAGTATGTTGTTATGTTGGTTGTTGGTGTTATTGTGATAGGGCTTCCTGTTTCAACAGGAATTCCTCCACTTTGTGTGGTGTACCAATTAATTGTTGCCGTTGTTGATGATGCCGTTGCGTTTAATGTTCTTGAATTTCCTTCACAAATGGTAACATCTGGCGCTGAAATTATGAATGGAACAGCATAAACAGTTGCAGTTATGGGTGTTCTTTTTCCCGATAAACACCCGTTCACCGATGCCAAAACATAATAGGTTGTGGTTGTTGAAAGCACTGGTGTTTTAAAATTAGGTTCTGAATATATTGGTGTTGTGTTGGTTGAAGAGTCAAACCACAAAACTGTTGCTCCCAAGGTGGCAGTTGCCGATAAGTTAAGGGTTCCGTTACCACATCTTGAATCACTTACTGTAGTGCTAATAGCAGCCACAGAAATTTTTGTGCTTGCAGAAAGATTTAAAACAGGGTCACCAAGCATTCCGCCATATTCAACAACATAGCCCTTTGGTTGATAATCACCAGATGCTCCGCCAGTATTGCTTAAATCATTCCATGAGCCTAAAATGCCAACGCCTGGAGCAGTTACATGCGCATAATCTTCATCATCCAAATTATTTGGTTCACCAGTATTCCAAAAGGCAAAATTAGGTGTTGAGCCATTAGCCTTTCCATTCCAAAAAACAATACCATTTTCAGGCCCGGTTACCCATTTCCAAACACCTTCAGTTTCTGCGTCGCTGCCGCCAATCCACCCGGCACCTTGAGCCTGTTCGCCAGAAAGTTTTGCCTCATCGGAAGTGGTGATGGTTGCTAAATAGCCTTTTAATCCAAAATAAGTTCTTGCTTCGGCTGCGGTCTTTGCGCTTTTCCAGGTAATTCCTATTGCTGCAACATATTCGTAAAAATGACCTGTTGACGGCAAATAATTGGCATCTCCAATTGTAAAGGAAAAAGATTTTTCGCCCGACACCAACAAAGAACTGCTTTCAAAAATAACATCCTTAACAGCTGAAATAATATCAACATAAGTTGCGGACCCAGAACCTGAATTTTTTAGGGTTAATTTTCCTTCAGAAGCACTCCAAGATGTTGTGATATTTGGATGTAACCCCAAAGGAAGGGTTAGTTTGTCTTCGCCGTTTTTATATCCTTCAGATATCTGAATGTAGAAAGCATCAACAGTGGCATCATCAGGATCTGTAATATCAAAAGAAGTAACCACCTTCATTTGGCTTAACGGACAATAAATTTGATCTCCAGTTGCTGTAATAGTTGGAGCAATATTTTCTGACCAGCTGTGATTCGTTAGCAATAACATCAACAAAGAAAAAAATAAGATGAGGTGCTTTTTGAAATACATTCAGGATGGGGCTTCTTTATTAAAACACAAAAATAAGCAAATGTTTTATTGAGAAGGTGTATTTAGATTTAAAAAATTGAATTAATTCCTAATAAATTATTAAAGTTCAGTGGTGTAGAAGTCTTAGTTAGTAATTTTTCCACCTAATTTTTACCGCTTAAAAACACGTTAATTCCAAGTGGAATTCAGGCAATACACTAAAACTGTCTTTTTAGGTAAAACAGAACGGGTGAATTATGAATCCCCACGTTGCTTTAAATAATCGGTTTTGTCAATTAACAAATTAGGGCGTTGGTTGGTTAGTGGATTTAAATAATTTTCAAAATCAATTAGATTTGGGTGCTTCAAATTTTTAGAATATTTTGCATTCCAAGATTGATGAGTCACCTTTTTGCTAAAGCCACTTTTTCTTTTTAAAATAGAAAACCATTGAAATGGCTAAAACCAACATAAAGCCCAACATAATAAAATAACTATTTTCATAATGAAGCTCAGGAAGATTGTCGAAATTGGTTCCGTAAACACCTGCAATAAATGTTAGCGGAATAAAAATTACGGAGAAAACTGTTAAAAATTTAATGATGTCATTTAATTTACTACTGATGGTTGTGTGATATATCATAAGTTGATCGGATAAAATTTCACGATAACTTTCTAACGATTCAAGTGCTTGATTGAGGTTGTTTTTTAAATCTTCGAAATGAACTGACACGTTATCTTCAAATAAATCTGAATCTAATTTTAATAATTCCATGACAATTTCCCGGCATGGTTTAATGGATTTGTGCAAATAAATAATTTCTTTTTTAAAATTATTTATTTCTTCCAAGATATTTTCGTGTGAATTATTCAGTAAATGTATCTCCAAAGATTCAATTTTTTCACCAATTTGACTGATGATATAATTGTAATTATCAAAAACAATATCCATAAGTGCAAAAGTCAGATAATCGGTTTGGGAATTACGAATTCTTCTTTTGTTTTTTCGCATTCGTTCTCTTACTGGATCAAAAACGTCGCCTATTTTTTCTTGGAATAAAAGTAGAATATGCTCTTTAACTATAATTACGATATTTTCTGAAGAAATATAGTTTCGTTTTTCATCAAACTGCAACATTTTAAAAGAAATATAAATACAATTATCATATTCCTGAATTTTTGGGCGGGCATGTGTATTCATAACATCGGCAAGAATCAAGGAATCCAACTCAAACTGTGTCGCAATCTCATCCATTATTTTTACATCATGCAAACCATAAATATTGAGCCAGGTAGTTGTTGCAGTTTTATTAAATTTCACAACTTCACTTACGTCTTTTGCCTTAAATTCATCAAGATTTTCAGAATCGTAATCAATCACTTCCAACAAAACAACATCACTTTTTTGCTCTCCTCTAAATTGAATTGCATGTGGAGACAATCCTATATGCTCTTTTTTTGATTTTAAATATCTTGCCATAGTATGCGATTTTAGTATTGCTCTAGAAAATAACAATTTTAATATCAAGCGAATATCCAATGAATCTTAAAGGATATCATTCACTTAACTATAAGTTGAAATTTCTTAGGCTTTCAAAAAAAGAAAGCATTTAAAATTAGTGATTTTAATTTAAAGGCTTTTCTTAGATGTTAAAAAAAATTATTTTGGGGCAACCGTTTTTTTAGTTAACTCATATAAATCATTGCGTCTGTCTTTCAAATTACGCACACTTCCAAACTGATTTAGTTCGCGAAGCATATTAATATCTACATCGGCAATTAGGATCATTTCAGTATTTGGCGTTGCTTCCGCTTTCACTCCGTTAGACGGAAACGCAAAATCACAAGGGGTAAAAACCATGGATTGCGCATATTGAATATCCATGTTTTGAACCTTTGGTAAGTTGCCTACGCTTCCAGCAATTGCAACATAACATTCGTTTTCAATAGCTCTTGCCATACAGCAGTTTCTAACTCTTGAATAGCCGTTTTGTGTATCGGTTAAAAAGGGAACAAATAAGATATTCATGCCTTCATCAGCTAAAATTCTGCTCAATTCAGGGAATTCAGAATCATAACAAATTAAAATCCCAATTTTACCGCAGTCGGTATCAAATGCTTTAAGTTGGCTTCCGCCTTGTAATCCCCAAACCTTCACTTCATTTGGGGTTATATGAAGTTTTTCATAGCGCTCTGTAGTACCATCTCTTCTGCATAAATAACCGGCATTATACAGATGTCCGTCAACTACTTCGGGCATACTTCCCGAAATGATATTGATATTATAGGATATAGCCAATTGAGAAAGTTTTTCAATAATCGGAGTCGTATATTTGGCAAGTTCCCTAATGGCTTCTGCTTCCGACAAGTGGTTGCTTTCAGCCATCAACGGCGCATTAAAATACTCGGGGAACAAAGCGAAATCTGATCGATATCCAGAAAGGGATTCTACAAAAAATTCCACTTGGTTCATCATTTCATCAAAATCTTTATAAGGACGCATTTGCCATTGCACCAAGCCTAACCTTACAATATCCTTCTTTACAAGTGCTTTTTTTGTTGGTTTTTGGTAATAAATATTATCCCATTCCAACAGTACAGCGAACTCATTTGAAGATTTGTCACCTTTCAAATATCCTTTTATAACCTTAGTTGGGTGAAAATCATTAGAGATTTGAAAATTTAAAACAGGGTCATGAATTTCTTTAATCTTTACTTTTTCAATGTATTCTTTTGGAGTTAATTGATCGGAATATTTAAAGTAGTTGGGAATTCTTCCCCCAAATGCAATTCCCCTAAGGTTTAGCCGTTCACAAAGTTCTTTTCTGTAATCATATAACCTTCTTCCCAAACGCAATCCACGATATTCGGGTCTTAAAAAAACATCAATTCCGTAAAGAACGTCTCCATCCTCGGAATGCGTACTAAATGTATAATTCCCGGTTAATTCTGAATAGGTGCTATGGTGGTCAAATTCAGCATAATCAACAATAATGGACAATGCGCAACCTACAAATTCATTGTTAATTTTTATCACCACCTGACCCTCAGGAAAAATTTTGATAAGTTTTTCAATTTGCTCCTTTTCCCAAATGGAATCTGGCATGGTAACATAAGCGGCGGTCATGGCTTCTTTAAAAGCTGGATAATCTTCAGGTTTTAAAAAGAGTAACTCTATATTTTCTATATTTTCTATTTTTTTCATATTTGAGTATTGGATTTTTAGCCCTTGTTTAAAAAATAAATCAACAGCCAATATTGTTCAAAATATTTAATTTTTTAGAGGTATATTTAAAAGTGTAAGATAATTAATTTCAATATATCAATGTTTATTTTAGGGTTCTTAAATTGTTTTGCTGTAGAAAAAAGCAAATTCATTAAGGATAAATATATCGTCCCAACCATCGAGTAAAAAATATATTTTTATGGAGAAGATCGGGCTTCCCTCGACACGCTTATCTTGATCTTTATTCAATGGCTCGGGATAAACTTCTCGCCCCACTAAAATTCGATATACAATTATGTGGAGAAGATCGGGCTCGAACCGACGACCTCTTGGCTGCCAGCCAAGCGCTCTAGCCAACTGAGCTACATCCCCAATTTTTTAATTTTTCAGCCGGTGGCCTTCGGTCTGAAACTTCAATATAAAATATGCAAAAGCAATACTTTAAATCGAATGGCGCAAAAGTACATAAATTTTTTAAATGTGTTTTAAATTTTTTTATGGTTCTTATGCATCAAATTTATAAAAAGAATAAAAAATTCGTTAAAGATTTGTTGCCCTATACTTTTTATTAGCCAAACCTTTAAATTTTTGTGACACCTTAACAACTTCTAAAAATTATTATAGAGGGTATTGCCTATAAAAGTCTATTTTTCATGTAAATTTGCAAATAAATTATAAAATAATTATGATCAATAAAATTGAAGTAAATTGGAAAGGTGAAATGCTTTTTGAATCGGTAGCTCCAGAAGGCAATGTAATGATTGATGCCGCTGAAGATGTTGGCGGACAAGGGAAAGGATTGCGCCCAAAAGCGATGATGTTAACTTCTTTGGCGGGTTGTACAGCAATGGACGTAGCTTCATTATTGAAAAAAATGCGTGCTGAAGTAGCCGATTTTAAAATTGAAGTTGAAGCAAATCTTACTGATGAAAACCCTAAATACTATGATAAGGTAAAAGTTATCTACAAATTTTATGACAAGAGCTTTCAAAAAGACAAAATTGAAAAATCGGTAAACCTTTCTGTTGAACGCTACTGCGGCGTTTTTGCAATGTTTCGTAAATTTTCTGATATTTCGCACGAAATTCAATATATAGAGCAATAAAGCCCCCTAACTCCCGAGGGGAATTATTGTTGAAAAGCCAAAGTAGGAGCAGGTTCTGCCTATCTGGATTATTATTTAAAGGAAACCAAAACATTAAAATAACAACAATCTAAAATTTGTTTACTTTTGAAGAAAAAGCAATGCTATGCGATGGAAATTAAAGTCTGAAACAAATAAGGAAATCACTTCAAAATTAGCCAAGGATTTAGGAATAGAATATACCTTGGCAAAACTGCTGGTTCAACGAAATATAGAAACTTATGACCAAGCAAAAGCCTTTTTTCGCCCCAATTTAAAAGACCTCCACAATCCTTTTTTGATGAAGGATATGGATAAAGCGCTTGCGCGCATTGAAGAAGCAATTGCTGAAAATGAAAATATTTTAATTTATGGCGATTATGATGTGGATGGCACCACCTCCGTTTCCATGCTTTCCGCTTATCTAAAAACATTTTATCCAAATATAGCGACTTATATTCCGGATAGATATGCCGAAGGTTATGGCGTTTCTTATCTTGGAATCGATTTTGCGCACGACAATAATTTCTCTTTAATTATTGCATTGGATTGTGGCATAAAAGCCATTGATAAAGTAAATTATGCCAAAGAAAAAGACATCGATTTTATCATTTGCGACCACCACCGTCCGGGAAATGAAATTCCGGATGCTGTGGCTGTTTTAGACCCAAAACGTGTTGATTGTGAATATCCTTATAAAGAATTGTGCGGTTGCGGAGTCGGATTCAAATTAATTCAGGCTTTGGCAAGCACAAGAAACCAAACTATTGACGACTTGGTTCCTTATCTCGATTTGGTGGCTACAGCCATTGCCGCAGATATTGTTCCAATCACCGGAGAAAACAGAATATTGGCCTATTTTGGGTTGAAGGTGATTAATTCCAATCCGAGAAACGGCATAAAAGCGATGATTCACCAACTCAAAAAGAAAGAATTAAACATTACCGATGTGGTGTTTATTATCGCACCAAGAATTAATGCCGCTGGAAGAATTAAACATGGAAATTACGCCGTTGAGTTGTTAACAGAACTTGATTTTGATTCGGCGGTTAAATTTGCTTTGGAAATAGAACAAAACAATAATGACAGGAAAGATTTGGATAAATTAATCACTAGTGAAGCTTTGCTCCAAATCGAAGCAAATAAGGAACAGGATAATTATTCAACAGTGGTTTATGCCGAAAATTGGCACAAAGGCGTTATTGGCATTGTGGCTTCCAGGCTCATAGAAACTTATTACAAACCAACCTTGGTTTTTACAAAAAGCGGTGATAAGCTGGCGGCATCGGCGCGTTCTGTTAAAGGATATGATGTATATGAAGCGCTGGAGCAATGTTCGGAATTTATTGAACAGTTTGGCGGACATAAATATGCGGCCGGACTTACCTTAAAAGAAGAAAATTATCAAAATTTCAAGAATAAGTTTGAAGAGGTTGTTGCAGCAACTTTGCCTGAGGAATTACGAATACCTGAAATTGCTATTGATGCGGAAATAAGCCTTTCAGAAATTACACCAAAATTCTACAGAATCATGAATCAATTGTCGCCTTTTGGCCCTCAAAACATGAAACCCATTTTTATGTGTGGTGGTTTGCGCGACAACGGCTACGGCAAAAAAGTAGGTTCTGATGAAACACATTTAAAATTGAATATTTTTGAAGGCACCAACCAAACAACCTACAACGCCATCGGTTTTGGCATGGGCGATAAACATGAGATTACACAAAATAAAAATGCGTTTAAAGCGGCTTTTTGTATCGATGAAAATGAATGGAATGGCTATAAAACATTGCAACTTTTACTAAAGGATATTGCAGTTGAAAGCTAGAAGTCAGAAATTTTATTTTACTAGATATTCTTGTTCTAAAACATCTGGTAGAATAAAAAATCACGTATTATTCTATTCTTTTATAAAGTCAATTTTCGTTTTTTATAGGTTTAGTTGCTATAATTATTTCCTTTAATATTTGAAAACTATTTTGTAGTCTTTTTATCGCTTAACTTAATGACATTGTGCTAGCGGAGCCTTTTTTAATTTCTCTATAAATTTTGACAAATCTTCAATTTCCACATGACTCATCATAATTACTTTATACCATTTGTTATTTCCCTCATGAGTATCTGGAACCAATCCGAATTTATGTGCGATGTTTTCAGGTACAAATTCTGATTTTATGGTGACAATGTTCATAAACGGGTTTCTGTAGTAGCCGATATTTAATTCATCTAATTGCTCACAAAACCATTCAGTACGCATCAAAAGCGTGCTTATTTTTTCAAACCATCCATAATAACCATAACTAAATAAAATCATCCAAACGGCAATGGCGTTTGCGCCTGACCTGCTGCCAACCATAGTTAAATCCATTCCGTCAACATATTGCGCTTCTTTGGTCAGCACATTTTCAATTAAGCCCTTTCTGCACAAAAACACACCCGTTCCGTATGGAGCTTGTAACATTTTATGGGCATCAATGGTGATGGAAGATACATTATGATTTTCAAAATTAATGGTTGATTGTTTGTTGGTAATCGGATAAATAAATCCGCCAAAGGCACCATCCACATGAATTTTAAATGGCACGTTATAGTTTGTTAATATTTCAGCATAAATATCAGGGTTGTCAACTGAGCCAAACATGGTTGTTGCCATATTTGAAATGACCATGAAGTATTTTTTGCCTTGGTCAATTAATTTTTTTACGATAGTGTTAAGTGCTTCAGTATTAATTTCTCTCGAGTTAAAATCGACTGGAATACTCACGTTTTCGACACCTAAAATATCAGATCCTTTATTTACGGAGTAATGCGTGTCTTCAGAAGATAAAATCACCATCTCATTTAAGGTCGCCTGATATTTCTTTTTGAAAAGATTTCTATAAATCCAAAGCGCCTGCATATTCGCTTCGGTGCCTCCAGTAGCAATATAACCGTCATAGTCGTTTTCCTTAGCCTTAAAAATATCAACGGCCAAAACCTGAATAACTTCTTTTTCAAGTTCTTGGGATCCTTTAAAAGCTTCTTCCGATTTTCCTAAAGTGTGACAGCCAATATTATTAGGATTTGCAATGTATGCTTTTAATAAAGGCGAATTTTCTAAAATAGCGCCACCCGCATTAAACACACTTTCATCCAATTTAGAAACGGGATAGCCTAAATATTTACTGTTTTGAAAATTGATGGTCGATTTTAAGGCCACATCAATTCGTTTTATTAACTGCTTTCTTGAATATTTTTTCCAGTGCTTCATGCGTCTAAATACTTAATAATTATTAAAGAAAACCTTTTTTAGAGGTCATTTATTATATTTTTCGCAAAAATACACATTTTAAGGATTAAAAATTATTGAATTTTAACTTCATAAAAGAAAATCAAAAGTTCAATAAAAATCTGTAATTTTATTATTTTAAATCAAAGTACTTTTTGGAATTAGAAATTCAAATAAAAACGTTACCATCGCTACCCGGAGTTTATCAATATTATGATAAAAATGGCACTATTTTGTATGTTGGAAAAGCAAAAAACCTAAAGAAAAGGGTTTCATCCTATTTCAATAAAAATCATGAAAACGGGAAAACCAATGTGCTGGTAAAAAAAATTGCTGCCATTGAGCATATCGTTGTGGATACGGAAACCGACGCCTTGCTGTTGGAAAATAATCTGATTAAAAAATATCAGCCGCGTTATAATGTGATGCTGAAAGATGACAAAACCTATCCTTGGATTTGCATTAAAAAAGAACGGTTCCCGCGTGTTTTTTTAACAAGGAACGTTGTTAAAGACGGATCGGAGTATTATGGTCCTTATCCTTCTGTTAAAATGGCGAAAGCCCTGTTGGATTTAATAAAGGAATTGTACCAATTGCGTTCATGCAGCTACGATTTGACCGAAAAAAACATTAAACTTAGAAAATATTCTGTTTGTCTTGATTTTCATATAGGAAACTGTAAAGGGCCTTGTGAGGGTCTTCAATCAGAAGAAGATTATCAGAAAGACATTCAGGCAATTAGGAACATTGTGAAAGGAAACTTTAAGGAATCCCTGCAGCAGTTTTATGGTCTAATGACGTATTATGCTGATGAATTAGAGTTTGAAGAGGCTCAAAAAATAAAGGAAAAAATAGCGACTTTAGATAAATATCAGGCAAAATCTACCGTTGTAAATCCCTCCATTACCAATGTGGATGTTTTTTCTATTATTTCGGATGAAAGTTACAGCTATGTGAACTTCTTCAAAATAATTAATGGCGCAATAATCCAGTCGCATACTGTTGAAATTAAAAAGAAATTAGGCGAAACAGACAGAGAATTATTGGAACTTGCCATTATTGAAATTAGACAACGGTTTAATTCACAATCCACCGAGGTTTATGTTCCTTTTGAGGTTGATTTGGGAGAAAATATAAAAGTGACAGTTCCCAAATTGGGGGATAAGAAACGTATCGTAGATTTGAGCTTGCGGAATGCTAAATATTATAGGCAAGAGCAGTTTAAACAGTTAAAAATTGTAGATCCAGATAAGCATGTAAAAAGAATTATGGCTCAAATGCAAAAGGATTTGCGCTTAACAGCGGAGCCGAGATATATTGAGTGTTTTGACAATTCGAATATTCAAGGAACCAATCCGGTAGCGGCCTGTGTGGTTTTTAAAAACGGAAAGCCAAGTAAAAAAGATTATAGGCATTTCAATATAAAAACCGTTGAAGGTCCCGATGATTTTGCATCTATGGAAGAAGTTGTTTTTAGAAGGTATAAAAGGTTGCAGGATGAAGGTCAGGAATTGCCTCAGTTAATTGTTATTGATGGTGGAAAAGGACAGTTGACTTCAGCCTTAAAAAGTCTTGACATTTTAGGGTTGCGACATAAAATTGCCATTATTGGAATTGCCAAACGATTGGAGGAAATCTATTATCCGAATGATTCAGTGCCTTTATATTTAAACAAAACTTCTGAAACCTTAAAAATTATTCAGCAATTACGCAACGAAGCGCATAGATTTGGAATAACACACCATCGAAATAAGAGAAGCAAAAATGTGTTGGTTAATGAATTGGAACAAATTCCGGGAATTGGTAAGCAAACTATTGTATCTTTATTGAAGCAATTTAAATCGGTAAAAAGAACGGCACTTGCTTCAGTTGAAGAATTGGAACAAGTTGTCGGAAAATCGAAAGCCATTATTATTTATAACTATTTTCAAAAAGATAAAAGTTAATGAAAAGAATTTTTTTACTTGCTTTTATATTTTCAATAACACTTTCTTTTTCGCAGGAAGTTGATAAAAAAGAAGATATAAAAGTTGGTCTTGTACTTAGCGGCGGTGGCGCAAAAGGATTTGCCCATGTGGCAGTTTTAAAAGTTTTGGAGGAAGCCGGCGTGCGAATAGATTATATTGGAGGAACTAGTATGGGAGCCATTGTTGGTGGCTTGTATGCTTCAGGCTATAGCGCAAATCAGCTCGATTCCATTATTAAATCCATAAATTTCAATCGGATTTTAACTGATAGGTTACCTCGCAAATCAAAGCCGTTTTATGAAAAAGAAAATGGTGAAAAATATATACTTACCATACCTATTAAAAAGGGAAAATTGGGAATGCCCACTGCACTCTCAAACGGGCAAAATGTGCTAAATTTGTTAACCGAATTAACTCAGAATGTAAATTATATTAGTGATTTTAGTAAGTTACCAATCCCTTTTGTTTGCGTTGCCACCAATTTAGAAACCGGGAAACAAGAAGTTCTAAAAAACGGATTTTTACCTCAAGCAATTTTGGCAAGTGGCGCATTTCCAACATTGTTGGCTCCGGTTGAGATTAATGGGAAGTTGCTGACGGATGGCGGAATAACAAATAATTTTCCTGTGGAAGAGGTTAAGGCCATGGGAGCCGATGTAATTATTGGTGTTGATATACAAAGCGGATTGGAAAACAAGGAAGATTTAAATTCAGCCGTAAAAATATTAAATCAGATAGTTGGTTTTCAGATGTATAAATCGATGGAACACAAATATGACAGTTTGGATTTGGTGATAAAACCAGACATGAAATTGTTTAATGTGGTTTCTTTTGATAAAGTAAAGGATATTATGGAGGAAGGCGATAAGGCGGTACGTGAGAAATTTAGTGAATTAAAGGCAATTGCAGATAGGCAAATTCATTTAGATAAACAATATGTTGATGTGAATCAAATAGAGAGATTCAGCATAAAACAAATTAAAATAGACGGGAATGATTATTATACGCGTGCTTATGTTTTAGGGAAACTTAATTTTAAGAATGCGGAAACCACAAATTATGAAAAGGTAGTTGAAAGTGTTAATAATTTATCGGCCACCGGCAATTTTGAAAATGTACAGTATCAAATAGTTCATGAAGATGATGGCTGTATTTTAAACCTTAAGTTAAAAGAACATCCCGTATCGAATTTTTTGCAACTAGGAGTGCATTTTGATGATTTATACAAAACCGGAATTCTATTGAACCTTACCTCAAAACACTTATTAACCAATAACGATATGCTTTCGGCAGATGTTGTTTTGGGAGATAATTTGCGGTATAATTTTAATTATTTTATTGACAATGGATTTTATTGGAGCTTTGGAATAAAATCAAGGTATAATAATTTTAATTCAAATATTAAATTTGATTTGACAAACGCCAATAAAATAAATATAAATTATGAAGACTTTACCAATCAAATCTATCTCCAAACAGTATTTGGAAGAAAATTTGCGATTGGTGTTGGAGGTGAATTCAAAAGACTTAAAATATATTCTGAAACAATCACCTCTTTAGATATTAATAGCGAAACGGGTAATGGAAGATTGTATTTTGATAAGTCAAATTATTTAAATTTAATAGCTTATTTAAAAATTGACACTTATGACAAAAAATATTTTCAAAAGGAAGGTGCTTATATAGATGTTGATTTTAGGTGGTATATAGGGTCTTCAGACTTCAATGATAATTTTGTTACCATTTCTCAACTAAAAGGAAAAATTGGATTGGCACATACTTTTTTTGACAAATTTACCACACACATAGTTTCTGAGGCAGGATTAACCATAGGTGAAAATTTTAATAGATCATTAGATTATAATGTTGGTGGTTATGGAGGAAATTTTATAAACACTTTTATTCCTTTTTTTGGTTATGATTATGCCTCTTTAAATGGGGATTCTTTTTTGCGGTCTGCTCTTACGTTTAGGTATGAGTTTTTGCCAAAAAACTATTTTCAGGCAACGGCAAATTATGCGAGAGTAGGAAGTGATTTGTTTAATGAAGGCAGACTTTTTGAAAACACGAAGTCCGGCTATATGTTAGGCTACGGATTGGATACTTTTCTAGGTCCCATTGAAGTTAATTACACTTGGTCACCAGATCATAAGGAGAATTATTGGTATTTTAACGTTGGGTACTGGTTTTAAAAAAAAGTCCTGTAAAATTTTACAGGACTTTTTAGATATTGAAGCCTTATTTAATCAATTATTTTACCTTCATTGTCGGTAAAGTCAAATCTTAAATATTGGTAGGTAATTCTAGGTAAAATTTTAATCCACTTTTTATATTTTAGACACCATCGTAAATGTATTGATGGAAATCCCTTTTTTAAATACGCAACAATAAAAGGGTGCGTATTTAAAGTAATATTTACAGGCGCCTTCGAGCTGACAAGTCTTTCAAGTTCTGATTCAATTTTGTCCAATAAAATAATTGGAGATTCCACTTCGCCAACACCGCTTGGGTTAGGTTCTTGTGTTTTTATTACCATCTCTGGTCTTATGCGTTGTCTGGTAATTTGAATCAATCCAAATTTACTTGGAGGCAATATTTTATGTTTTGTTTTGTCAAACTCCATTTCAGCCTTCAAATGGTCGAATAGTTTTTGTCTGTGCTCAGCAGTGTTCATGTCAATAAAATCAACCACAATAATGCCTCCCATATCACGTAATTGTAATTGTCTTGCAATCTCTGAAGCTGCAATTAAATTAACCTCAAGTGCCGTGTCGGCTTGTGTGTTGGCTTTGTTTGAACGATTGCCACTGTTTACGTCAATTACATGAAGTGCTTCGGTATGTTCAATAACCAAATAAGCTCCTTTGCTCATAGAAACTGTTCGGCCAAATGATGTTTTTATTTGGCGTTCAATTCCATGTTTTTCAAAAATTGGAACTTGCGACTTATATAGTTGTACGATAGACTCTTTTTTAGGCGCAATTTCTTGTAAATACTCTTTAATTTCTAAATATAGAATTTCGTCATTTGTTACAATACTTGTAAACGAATCATTAAACAAATCTCTTAAAATTGAGGAGGCTCTGTTTAATTCACTTAAAACTTTAACGGGTGCTTGCTGTGCTTTTACAGTAATAATTTGTTTGCACATGGCAATCCATCGTTCTAAAGAGTTTTGAAGATCTTTATCCAATTCTGCAACTTTTTTATTTTCGGCTACAGTTCTGATAATTACGCCAAAACCTTTAGGTTTAATGCTTTTGATCAGTCTTTTTAATCGTTCTTTTTCCTCGGGATCATTTATTTTTTGAGAAACTGAAACCCTGTCGGAAAAAGGAACCAATACCAAATATCTACCCGCAATAGAAATCTCTGAACTCATTCGCGGACCTTTGGTAGATATGGGTTCTTTTACAATTTGTACTAATAAATTTTGACCTGTTTTTAGAACGTCAACAATACTTCCGTTTTTGTCGATATCCTTTTCTAGTTGAAAATTCTTTAAAGTGAAATCTTTTATTTTACCTGTAGTGATACCTTTTATAAATTTATTTAAGGAGAGCATTTGTGCACCTAAATCGTGATAATGCAAAAAACCATCTTTTTCATAACCTACATCAACAAATGATGCATTTAAACCAGATAGAACTTTGCCAATTCTAGCTAAAAAAATATCTCCGACGGAGAATTTATTGCTATTGGATTCGTTGTTTAGTGCTGTTAATCTGCCATCTTTTAATAAGGCAAAATCAATATCAGAGAAGTTTGACCTAATTATTAATTCTGTTTTCACTCTGAATTGTTTTGTGTTTAAATAAATAAATATTTAAACGATTTATATTAAGTTATACAGGGTATTATACCCAACAATATTTGCAGTTTATGCAAATATTTATTTCAATGAACTTTTAAAATTGAAAAGAAAAAGTAAGCAAGCTTACTTTTTCTTTTTATGTCTGTTTGCTCTAGCTCTTTTTTTACGTTTGTGAGTCGAAATCTTCGCTCTTTTTCTTTTTTTACCACTTGGCATAATCAAAAGTTGTTGTTTAATTAATAAATATTTTTATACTACTTTGAAGTTGGTTATACGGTAACCTTACTTTTTACAGCTTCTACAAATACTTTTGCTGGCTTAAATGATGGGATGTTGTGTGCCGGAATTTTAATTGTGGTGTTTTTAGAAATGTTTCTTCCAGTTTTTTCAGCTCTTGTTTTAATGATAAAACTACCAAAACCTCTTAGATAAACATTATCTCCTTTTTCTAAGGAATTTTTTACCTCTTCCATGAACGCTTCAACAGTTGCTAAAACATCTGCTTTTTCTATTCCAGATTTGTCTGCAATATTTGATACGATTTCTGCTTTCGTCATTTTTAATATGGGTTATATGTTATTATAAAATTAAGACGGCAAATATATGATATAATAATGAAATTCAAAAAGTTAATTCACTAAAATTTAATTAATTAAAAGATGTATCATTGCATTTTATAAAAAAAGGAATGATTTTCGCTAAACAATTAATATACTGGTATTTATATAACAAAAGAAATCTGCCTTGGCGTGATACTAATAATCCTTACGCCGTTTGGCTGTCAGAAATTATTTTGCAGCAAACGCGGGTTGACCAAGGAATATCGTATTATTTTCAATTTATAAAAAAATTTCCGACTGTTTTTGATTTGGCAGCTGCATCAGAAGAGCAAGTGTTAAAACTTTGGCAAGGTTTGGGATATTATTCCCGCGCAAGAAACTTGCATTTTTCAGCGAAATATATTGTAAATGAACTAAATGGGAATTTTCCCTCTACCTTTAAAGAACTATTAAAGCTTAAAGGTGTTGGCGATTATACGGCTTCTGCAATTGCATCCATTTGTTTTAATGAAGCAACCGCGGTAGTTGATGGAAATGTATATCGGGTTTTGGCCAGATATTTTGGCATAGATACCGCCATAAATTCTTCCGCAGGAATTAAAATATTTAAACAATTGGCCCAGCAGTTAATTGATGAAAAAAATCCTGGAACACACAACCAGGCTTTGATGGAATTTGGTGCACTGATGTGCAAACCCAGCAATCCGGACTGTGGAAGTTGTCCCTTAAACAGCAGTTGTTTCGCCTTGTCCAAAAATTGTGTTAAAGACCTTCCTGTAAAAGAAAAGAAAGCCAAAATAAAAATAAGGCATTTTAATTATTTGGTAATTCATTCAAGCGACCATAAAACGATAATTGCGAAGCGGGAAACTGGAATATGGCAAAATCTTTATGAGTTTCCATTGATAGAATCTGATGATGTTATTGACATTGAGGCGCTTATGGAACATTCCATATTTAAGGAACTATTTTATGGTTTATCGGTTAAAGTTAAGCTTTTTGACAAAGAGGTGCTTGTGCACAAATTAACGCACCAACACATTCATACAAAATTTTGGATGGTAACCACCACAGCATCAGGCCATTTTTCAATCCCTTGGAAAACAATAAAAAAATATCCGGTATCGGCATTGATTGATAATTTTTTAAATCGGTATAAATACGACTAAATTTTTTAGTACTTTTGTTACTTAATCGATACTTAAAAAAATGGCTGGGACAATAAATAAAGTAATACTGATAGGACATTTAGGTGATGAGGTGAAAATGCATTATTTTGAGGGTGGAAACGCTATTGGGAGGTTCCCAATTGCAACAAATGAAACCTATACAAACAAACAAACTGGAGAAAAAGTTACCACTACAGAATGGCATAATATTGTAGTTAGGAACAAATTGGCTGAAATTTGCGAAAAATATTTGTCCAAAGGTGATAAAGTATATGTTGAAGGGCGCATAAAAACAAGACAATGGGAAGGTGAAGATGGAGTAAAAAGATATACCACAGAAATTCATGTGGTTGATATGACCTTTTTAACCACCAAAAAAGAATTGAATACACCATCTCCGCAAATGGATACAAAACCAGAGGAGCCCGCACAAAGTAGCGCCAAAAACGAACAAGAAGAGGATGATTTACCATTCTAAAGTTTAATTAAATTTGTTTTTAAGTTGGATCCTGAACCCACGATTTTATCTATTCTTTTATCAGCCGAAGTATTATCAAAAGCGCTGAGTGTTTCTATACTCTTTTTATTGCTCATACTATCCGCGTTAATTTCTGGCGCTGAAGTTGCTTTTTTTTCACTTTCCCAAACGGATTTGAATAGAGCTGCCGAATCAAAATCAAGCAAAGAAAAAGCAGTTGTTTCATTACTTGAGAGACCGAAAAGATTGTTGGCTACTATTTTAGTTTCAAATAATTTCATCAACATTCTAATTGTGTTGATTTTTGCTTATATAGGCGATTTTTTGTTTGCCAAAATTGCTTCAGGTTTATTGAAATTTTTAATTGAAGTTGTTTTAATTACCTTTTTAATTTTACTTTTTGGAGAAGTTTTACCAAAATTGTATGCCTCAAGAAATTCTATGAAGTTTGCGGCAATTATGGTTTATCCTCTTAAAGTTTTGGTGTCGTTACTTTCATTTATTAGTTTTCCTTTGTTGGGTTTAACCAATATTATTGAAAATAATTTAGGAAGACAGAAATCGAGCTTGTCGGTTGAAAAATTATCACAGGCGCTCGGTCTTACTTCCAACGAAACCACCACCAAAGACGACCAAAAGATATTGCAAGGAATCGTAAGTTTCGGCAATACGGAAACCGGACAAATCATGACGCCACGTATTGATATTTTTGCGCTTTCAAAGGAAGAATCCTATGAAAATGTAGTTGCAAAAATTGTGAATGAAGGATTTTCAAGAAATCCTGTATATGATGAAAATATTGATGAAATAATTGGTGTTCTGTATGCCAAGGATTTATTGCCATATATAGATGTAAAGAATTTTGAGTGGCAAAAACTTATTAGAGTACCTTATTTTGTTCCTGAAAATAAAAAACTGGATGATTTGCTGAAAGAATTTCAGGAAAAGAAAAATCATTTGGCCATAGTTGTTGATGAATATGGTGGAACCTGCGGTATTGTTACGCTGGAAGATGTGATTGAAGAAATTGTTGGCGATATTAGCGATGAATACGACCACGATGATGTGCCTTATTCTAAGATTGATGAAAATAATTTTTTGTTTGACGGGAAAATTAATTTAAAAGACTTCTATAAAATTTTAGAATTAGAAGACGCCTATTTATTTGAGGAAAATAAGGGGGAGTCTGAAACATTGGCAGGATTTATATTAGAAATTTACGGTAGATTTCCTAGAAAGCAAGAAACTATTGCTTTTTTTGAATATTCATTTAAAGTAGAAATCATGGATAAAAAAAGAATAAAACAGGTAAAGTTAACAATTGACCGAGCATTTGTAAAAGAGTAAATGAGAAATTTTTACGCAATATTTTTTTTGGCATTTATATTGGTTTCCTGCAGAAAAGATACGTTACCGAAACCTGCGCCTTACTTAAAGCTTCAATATCCGGAAGCAACATATAAAAAGATTGAATCTAGCGGTCCTTTCACTTTTGAAATATCGAATCTCGCCAAAATCAACTTCAAAAATAAGTATTGGGCAAGAATTGAATATCCACAGTTAAAGGCTACAATTCATCTTACTTATAGGCCTGTAAATAATGATTTAGAACAAATTTTAAAGGAAGTTGAAAAATTAACTTTTGAACATACAATAAAAGCCGATGCCATTAACGCAATTCCCTATGAAAATCTTAAAAAAAGAGTTTTTGCGAAACTGTATAATATTGAAGGAAGTGTCGCCACAAATATACAATTTAGAGCAACCGACAGCGTGAAACACGTGCTTTCTGGAGCCTTATATTTTTATGTTCGACCAAACTACGATTCTATTGTGCCTGCAATAAAATATGTTGAAAAGGACATCATTCATTTAATTGAAACACTGGAATGGAAAGAGTGACAACCAAAAGATTTAGATATACAAAAACAATAAGAATTTGGCTTATTATTGGTTTGATTATGTTAATTGGTCAAGTTGTGATTGGAGGGATCACCCGCCTTACTGGATCTGGACTTTCTATCACAAAATGGGATATTATAACCGGAGTTATTCCGCCCCTAAATGATACGGATTGGGTGAATGAATTTGAGCTATATAAAGAAACGCCACAATTCCATAAAATAAATTCAACATTTACGATACGAGAGTTTAAATTTATTTATTTCTGGGAGTATTTTCACCGGCTTTGGGTGCGTTCGCTCGGATTTATTTTTTTAATTCCATTTGTAATTTTTGCCCTTAAAAAGCAATTCGATTTATACTTAATTAAGCGGTTAGGCATTGTAATTTTGCTGACCGTATTAACTGCTTCTGCAGGCTGGATTATGGTTCAGAGTGGCTTGGTAAATAGGCCTTGGGTAAACGCCTATAAATTGACAATTCATTTTACACTAGCTGTACTGGTGATTTGGGCGATGGTTAAAACTGTTTCGGATGTTTATTTACTTGGAAGTAAAGAATTGATTCCTTCAAAAAAAATTGTTTCTTATGTTGTAGGTCTCGCATTTGTACAATTGATTGTTGCAGGTATTATGGCAGGAATGAAAGCGGGATTGTATTATCCCACTTGGCCCGATATGAATGGAGCATTTGTTCCCAGCGTTCTGTCGAATTCAGCAAATTGGGATTGGCACAATATGATTAATTACGACTCATACTTATTTGCGCCTGCATTAATACAATTTACCCACAGAATGCTTGCTTATATATTGGCTACTGCAACTATTTATATGGTTTTTAAATTAAGGAAAAAGGTAGAAGGATCTTCTAAAAAATGGCTATACAGCACTTCCGTTTTAGTTTGGGTTCAAATTGTATTGGGAATTTTGACCGTTTTAAATGTTGAAGGTAAAATTCCGCTGTTTTTTGGTGTAAGCCACCAATTGATAGGGTTGCTATATTTTATGGGTTTGTTATTTTTATATGACTCATTAAGAAAACAAAAGGCATAAAAAAAGCTTCAGTAGTCTGAAGCTTTTATTTTCTTAAAAGAAAAAAGTATTACTCAGCAGCTGGAGCTTCTTCAGCTGTAACAGCAAGAGAGTCAACTTCTACAGCTGGAGCTTCTTCTACAACTGGAGCTTCTTCTACAGTTACTTCAACTGCAGGTGCTTCTTCTTTAGGTGTTTCTTTACAAGAAACAGCAAAAACGCTTACAAAAAGTGCAATTGCTATAAAAAATTTAAATTGTTTCATTTTTTGATATGATTTTTATTGTTAGTGCAAATTAACAACAAATTTGTTAATAATAAAAAAAAATATTATTTATTTACTGGAATTGCTTTAATTTCTTCAATTTCAGTGATTTTAGTTGCTTTATATAAAGCGCCTCCGCCAATTTTAGCTATCTTTTTGGCAATATCTTCTTTACTAATTTTATTTTCATCATACGTGAATTGTCCTATTTTGTCTTTAAAACTTACTTTTGAGTAGGTAACGCCTTTAGTTTTAGATAATTTAGACTCAATTGTTCTGGCACAGCCAATCTCACAAGTCATTCCTTCAATTTCAACTTCTATGGTTTTATAATTGGCGGCAACTTCTTGTTTTTTAACTTCTGATTTTACTCCAGAAACTTCTTTTTTTGTGTCATTGCAGGAAAATAATACAAGAGCAATTGATAGAATATACATTGCTTTTTTCATAATTCGTTTCTTTAAATTGATTTTGCTAAGTTAAAACTAATAAATTTAAATCCGAATAATTATGCGATTTTTGCATTTTATTTATTGAATGGAAAACAAAAAATTACGCTGGATTTACTTAATAATTCTTTCATTAATTTGGGGGAGTTCCTTTATTTTAATGAAAAAAGCTTTGATTGGATTGACACCTATCCAAGTAGGAGCATTGAGGATTTTAATCACCGCAATTTTTTTATTGCTTATTGGGTTTAACCGATTGCTTAAAATAGAAAAGAGGCATTGGAAGTATTTAGCCCTAAATGCAATGTTGGGCTCATTTTTTCCGGTATTTTTATTTTCTTTTGCGCTTCAAAAAATTGACAGCTCAATTGCTTCCATTTTAAACGCTTTAACCCCTTTAAACACCTTAATTTTTGGGGCAATGGTATTTGGGTTTTCATTTAAGCGAAGACAGTTTATAGGCGTTTTAATTGGGTTTGTTGGAACTGCAATACTCATTTTAGAGGGGGCTAAAATTCATCAAGAGCAAGAATACTTGTATATGGGATTTGTGATCATCGCTTCTGTTGGTTATGCCTTTAATGTGAATCTCATCAAAAAATATTTACATGATATAGACGCTTTAAGCATCACCGTAGGGGTTTTTGCATTTTTAATTGTTCCTATATTGATGGTGCTGTGGTTATCCGGTTTTTTTCAAACTATTGAAATAAATGAAGTTACAGCATCTTCATTGGTTTATGTATCAATATTGGCGGTAGTCGGCACGGGTATCGCCACTATAATGTTTAACCGTCTAATTCAATTGTCAACGCCGGTATTTTCATCTTCTGTCACTTATTTAATTCCTGTTGTTGCCATTACTTGGGGGATTTTGGATGGAGAGAAAATTTCATTTTTGCAATTCTTTTCGGGTTTTGTGATTTTGGCTGGCGTCTATTTGGCAAATAAAGCCAAATAAAAAACGACTCAATTTCTCGAGCCGTTTTTAAAATCAATTCAACATTTTATCTATTGAAAATCGGCATCAGAAACACCTTCATTTACTTTTGCACTAATTAATTTAAATTCAACTGTTTGAGGTCCTAGACTTCCTTTTTTTGTGCCTGGAAATTTAATTCCGTTAAATTCTTGGTAATTGCTGAAAGTTGCTTCCTGATTTTGGGTTTGGCCTTGCATAGTAATCACTTGCAGTTCCTTGACTTTTAATCCGCTTTCAATATCAAAATAAACTGACGATGACACAATTTCACCTTTTGTTGAAATTACATAAGCATCTTTTCCGTCAACCATTTCTATACCTGTAAGCTTAGAATTTTCGTTGTTTAGCAATCCCATTTCCAAAAAGGTGCCTAAAGTGTAAGTCATTTCGCCAGCCATTTGTGGAGGTAATGGTTGTTTGTTAATAAACACACCTTCTTTGGTCATTACAATTTTTGCCAACACATTTCCACCCATACTGGTTTCATTGGCATATTTTTCTGATGTTCTTTTTTCTGTGGATACAATCACGCTTCCCATCGCGTTTGCCTCATAGGAAGCCAAAGTGCTTTTTAAGGCTTTTACTTTAGCGGCTCCACCAATAGCATTAAAGAAATTATCTAAAACTGTTAATTTGGTTACACCATTTGGAAGTGGTTTAGACATTTCCGGTTTTGAAGTGGCATTTGATTCCTTATCAAAATAATTGATGGTATAAGGTAATTTTTCAAGATTGGGCAAAACATCCAATGCTTTACCAACAATTACAATTCTGGCATTGTCTTCACTAAAATATTTTTGAGCAACGCGTTGAACATCATCAACCGTTACTGCATTTATTTTTTGCAGATAGGTTTGGTAAAAATTTTCAGGTAATTTTTTAGTGACAATATTTAGGGCGTAGCTGGCTACTGTAGCAGGATTTTCAAGCGCCATTACAAAGCTTCCGATATAAGCGGCTTTTGCATTTTTTAATTCTTCATCAGTTACTTTGGTATCTCTAAAAGTTTTGATTTCTTTCATAAATTCAACCACTGAACTGTCTGTCACCACATTTCTTACGGATGCAGCTGATTTAAAGGTAGCCGAGGTTCTTTCGTCATTTCCAATTCTGGAATAAGCGCCATAAGTATAGCCTTTGTCTTCACGTAAATTTAAGAATAATCGACCTTCACCGCCACCGCCGAAAATTTTATTAGCCAATAAAGCCGCAAAATAATCAGGATTACTCATTTTTAATTCTACTGTATTTATGATTGCAATATCAGATTGCACCGCATTAGGCATATCAATAAAATTGATTTCGGTTTTGGCAACATTAGCTACTTTAGGCATTTCATAGGCAGGAATTGTTCCTTTTTTCCAATTGTTGAAATGTTTGGTTACCTGAGCTTTTACATCTTTAAAAGTAACATCACCAACAATTACCAAATAGGCATTGTTTGGTTTGAAATAAGTGGCATAAAAATTTTGAACATCGGCCAATGTTACATTTTTGGCAGTAGTTTCTGTTTCAAATTCTCCATAAGGATGATTTTTTCCGTAAACCAAGGCACTTTGCGCTTTCGAGGCAATTGCGGCTACACTATTTTCACCCGATTTAATATTTTCAAGAAGTTTTGCTTGTTCTTTTTCGAATTCTTCTTGTGTAAATAGTGGATTTTGAACAGCATCAGCCGTTAATTCCAAAACTCTTGGGAAGAATTTAGACAAGGTATTGAAGCTTGCACTTTGGCTACCAATATTTAAGTCAGCGCCTAAAAAATCGATTTCTTCATTAAAGGCGTCTTTTGATATTGTTTTGGTTCCATTTCCCATCATTCCTCCTGCAATACTTGTTAAGCCAGCTTTTTCTCCTTCAAAAATAGGGCCGTTGTCCAGAATTAAAGTTGCGGAAACTTTTGGTAATTTGTGATTTTCAACGACCATTACTTTTAACCCGTTTTTAAGCTCAAAAGTTTGTGGTTTGCCTAAATTTATGACTGGTGCAGGCCCTGCTTTTGGTTGTTGCGACCTGTCTATTTGTGCGTTTACTCCTAAAGAAATAAGAAATAATGCAATTATTGTAGTTATTTTAGTTCTCATATTATTTTTATTCTTTGTATTATTCAATTTCCTTTTTTAGATAATCCATTTCAACGCGACTGTTTTTGTTTAAGTAGTCATTTGCTACACGCTTAATGTCTTCTCTGGTTATGGAGCGATAAATGTTGATTTCGTCGTTAATTAGGTTTGTGCTGCCTTTAAGCATGTAGTTTGCCGCTAAAGTATTGGCAATATTTTGCACTCCGGAGTTTGAATTCACAAAATTGTTTTCAAATTGATTTTGCAGTTTCTGAAATTCTTTTTCCGAGATTAATTCAGTTTGAAGTTTGGTGATTTCAGCATCCATTTCAGCGCCCAAATCATCTAAAGTAGTTGTGCCCATTGGCAGTGCGCCCATAATATAAACACCATAATCTTCTTGTGAATCATTAAATGCCAAAACCTGTAAAGCTTTTTTCTCTTCAACCAATGTTTTGTATAATCTGGCGCTTTTTCCACTGGTTAAAATAGAAGAGACCATATCTAAAGTATAAGAATCTTTGTCTTTATTTGATGGCGTTCTATAAATAAACAGTTTAACGGGAATTTGAATGTTTGAATCGTATTCGGTAACCTTAATGCTTTCAGTTATAGGAGTTTCTTTGGCAGTTACTCTTTCAACATTTTCTCCTTTTGGAATATCGCCAAAATAATTTTCAATCATTTTTTTTGTGGCCTCGGTTTCAAAATCGCCAGCTACCACTAAAACAGCATTGTTAGGCGCGTAGAATTTTTTATGAAAATCTAAAAACTCTTGCAATTTGGCGGCATCTAAATCTTCCATGCTTCCGATTACAGAATTTTTGTAAGGATGATTTTTAAAGATATGCTGATTAATTCCGGTGCGATACATAATTTTTCCATAAGGTGCGTTATCGATTCTAGCGCGTTTTTCTTCTTTTATCACTTCGTTTTGCGTATCAACACCAACTTGGTTAATTACTGGGTGCAACATCCGTTCAGATTCTAGCCACAAACCCAATTCCAAATTATTGGAAGGAAATGTTTCATAATAAAAAGTACGGTCTTGGGTTGTATTCGCATTATTTGCTCCACCATTGGCAGATACAATTTTAAAAAATTCTCCTTTAGGAATATTCTCGGTTCCTTCAAACAATAAATGTTCAAAAAAGTGTGCGAATCCCGTGCGTCCAGCTACTTCGTCTTTGGCACCAACGTGGTACATCACAGAGGTGCTAATGATAGGTGCTGAATTGTCTTTGTGTAATATAACGTGCAGGCCGTTACTTAAATCATACTCTTCAAATGCTACTTGTTGGGCAAACATGTTCACGCTTAAAAAAAGCGCCAAAGAGCTTAAATAGCTAATTTTTCTCATAGGTATTTATGGTTTAATTTAATTAATGTTGCGTATTGGACGCATTTAATACTCAGGTGTTACAATTTAAAAGAGGAAATAGTGAATTCATTTTGTGGTTATTTCATAGCAAATTGAGTTTCAAATTTAACGATTTATTTTTTGAAAACGAAGAAAATTAATTCTCAATCTGAAGTAATTCATATTCTTTATTAAATTTTGTTGCGTATTCTATAATAAAAGGCAAGTAAAATTTAAGAAATTATAAGTAAATTTATCAATGCAAAAACAGTTAGGTTTGAAGCCATAGCTTTATTATTCATTTTTAATTATTCATTAAATGTGTTAGTGATTGAAACGAAAATCCTTTTTTGAGGTTTTTCACCGATAAAAAGATTGCAGTGAAAAGCACGACCCCCGCCTTTTCGGTGGGGGGAACACCCAGCAAAAAAGCAGGCAGACCCAAAATATTCTTTTATTGATTTTTTGCTATTTTAGAAATTATCCTTTAATTTTAATAACGCAATTTAAGAAGCTAAAAGTGAACGATTTATTTGCTGTGAATTTGTTTTGCAGAAATAAGAAAAAAGACATATATTTGCACCCGCCTAAGTAGAAAAGGCGATCAATTTAATTAATAAAGCGAATAAAAACAAAGCTTATGTACGCAATTGTAGAGATAGCAGGGCAGCAGTTTAAAGTAGCAAAAGACCAAAAAGTTTACGTACACCGTTTACAAGAAGAAGAAGGAGCAAGTGTTTCTTTTGATAAAGTTCTTCTAGTAGGCGATAATGGTACAATAACAGTTGGCGCCCCAGCTATAGATGGAGCCGAAGTAACGGCCAAAATTTTAGGTCATCTTCAAGGTGATAAAGTAATCGTTTTCAAAAAGAAACGTAGAAAAGGATTCAGAAAAAAGAATGGTCATCGCCAAGCTTTAACTGAAATTCAAGTTGAAGGTATTTTTGCCAGTGGCGCAACAAAAAAAGCTGCTGTTAAAAAAGAAGCTCCTAAAGCTAAAGCTAAAGTTGAAGCTGTAAAAGAAACTGTTTCTGTTGATTTTGAATCAATGACTGTTGTTGAATTAAAGGCTTTGGCAAAAGAAAAAGGTATTGAAGGATACACTTCTTTGAAAAAAGCAGAATTAATCGAGGCATTAACTAAATAAGAACCAAAATTTTAAAACCATAAGGTCATGGCACATAAAAAAGGAGTAGGTAGTTCGAAAAACGGTAGGGAATCGGAATCGAAACGACTAGGAGTAAAAATATTTGGTGGACAAGCTGCAATTGCAGGGAACATTATTGTTCGTCAAAGAGGAACTCAACACCATCCTGGTGATAACGTATATATGGGAAAAGACCATACTTTACACGCTAAAGTGGACGGTTTGGTGAAATTCTCAAAAAGAAAAGACAATAAATCTTTTGTTTCTATTGACCCAATAGAAGCATAACATATAGAGTTAAAATATTTTAAACGCTCAAACTTAAAGTTTGAGCGTTTTTTTATGCGCTATTTACTACATTTGCGTTTATGTACTTTTTATACAACTTACTTATTTTGTTTGCCGGTTTTGCTTTAAAAATATTGGCGCTTTTCAATAAAAAAATCAAACTTTTTGTTGATGGAAGAGCGCAAACTTTTACCAAATTACAACAAGAAATTGCAAAAATCGATGAAGTAATATGGATGCACTGTGCCTCTTTGGGCGAATTTGAGCAAGGAAGGCCAATTATTGAAAAGTTAAAACTCAAATTTCCGAAAAAAAAAATAGTGCTGACTTTCTTTTCGCCGTCGGGATATGAAGTGCGTAAAAATTATGAATATGCTGATGTAGTTTGTTATTTGCCTTTAGATTCGGCCAATAATGCAAAAAAATTCCTTGAAATGGTACATCCAAGTCTGGCCATTTTTGTGAAATATGAATTTTGGCCAAACCTGTTAATGCACCTTAAAATCAGAAATATTGAAACGCTGCTAATTTCTGGTATATTTAGGGAAAACCAGTCGTTTTTCAAATCGTACGGCGGTTGGATGCGCAACTCGCTGACTGCTTTTTCACATTTTTTTGTGCAGGATGAAAATTCAAAACAATTGTTGAGCAGCATCAATTTTAACAATGTAACTGTTAGTGGCGACACACGTTTCGACCGTGTTTATGAAATTACACAACAAAACAACAAACTGGCTTTTATTGAAGAATTTATCGATAATAAATACACCCTTGTTGCCGGAAGCACATGGAAAGAGGATGAAATGATGTTGGTAGATTATATCAACAACAAGGCTTCGGAAAATGAAAAATTTATTATTGCTCCGCACAATATCAATCCAAAAGATATTGACGATTTAAAAAATAGCATTTCAAAAAAAGCAGTTTTGTTTTCAGAAAAGTCGTTTGGCGAGGCTCAAGGTGCTAAAAATCTTTCCGAGTATCAGGTATTTATCATTGATACCGTTGGACTTTTGACTAAGATTTACAGCTATGCCACAGTTGCATATGTTGGAGGAGGATTTACAAAAACAGGGGTTCACAACGTTTTGGAACCGGCAACTTTTGGTATTCCAATAATTATTGGGCCAAATTATCATAAATTTAACGAAGCAGTTGATTTGGTGAAAAGTAAGGCTTGTTTTGTTGTAGGTAATTCTAATAAATTATCTTTGCATCTAGGAGAATTTTTTCAGTTAAATGAAATGCGGACAGAAGCGGGGAAAAGCGCCAAAAAATATGTAGTCGATAAAACTGGAGCTACGTTAAAAATTTTAAATTATATAGAAAGATGAGAGAAAAGCTCGAAAAATATTTTTCATTTGTGTTTGAAAAAGAATTGCTTGATGAAATAGTTCAAGTGGGCGTTTATAAAAAGTTACGCGAAAATGAAGTATTGGTTGATTTAGGCGATAAAATGAAAGGTATTCCTTTATTGTTGGAAGGAGCAATTAAGATTGTGAGGGAAGATAAAAATGGAGATGAAATGTTGCTATACTTTTTAGAACGTGGTGATACTTGCGCCAGCTCTTTTGCAAGCGCGCTCACAAATGGAAAATGCGGTATTAGAGCAATGGCCGAAAAAGAATCTGAAATTATTTTTCTTCCTAAAGAAAAATTAGATGAATGGATGGTGAAATATAAATCCTGGAGAAGTTTTGTAATTGATAGCTACAATATTCGTCTAAATGAAATGATGGAAACTATTGATAGCTTGGCTTTTATGAATATGAGCGAGCGACTTTATAAATATTTGACTGATAAAGCTCAAATTATGCGAGAAACCTCATTAAACACTACACACCAAGACATTGCCTATGATATGCATACTTCTCGTGTTGTAATTTCACGATTGCTAAAACAACTAGAAAACGAAGGAAAAATAAAGTTGCACAGAAATAAGATTGAGATACTTGAATTTTAAGTTGCGTGATGACAATCACAAAACAATTTAATTTTTAAGATAATTTTGATCGTTTTAAATGTTTAACTATGGATTTTATTATGCAGCCTTGGGAATGGTATGTTGCCGGACCCGTAATTTCGTTTATCATGTTTTTGCTATATTATTTTGGTGAACGATTTGGGGTGTCATCAAATCTGGAAACATTTTGTTCTATTGGCGGAGCTGGAAAGTTTGTCGACTATTTTAAAATTGACTGGAGAGAGAATCTTTGGAATTTAATTTTTATTGCTGGCTCCATTGTTGGTGGTTTTATAGCCTCTAATTATTTAACAACAACCGATGCTGTTGCCATAAATCCACAAACAGTACAAGATTTGGCCGATATTGGCATTGTAAATGCAGGTCAAACATATTTGCCCGATGAAATCTTCAGTATTGAAACCATGCTTTCTTTAAAAGGATTTATAATTTTAATCATCGCTGGTTTTTTGGTTGGTTTTGGTGCGCGTTGGGCTGGTGGTTGCACATCTGGTCACGCAATTGTTGGTTTGAGTAATTTGGAGCTTCCTTCTTTAATCGCAGTAATTGGTTTTTTTATAGGAGGCTTGGTGATGACCTGGCTAATTTTACCCTTAATATTTTAGGATCATGAAACGCATAAGACTTAGGATCTTTAAAAATTTGGAAATGATAATGAGCGATCCATTTGACAAAAAAACAATAGAAAATAACAAATGAACCGAGCATAACAAATTTTGATACACAGAGGGATGATTAATAGCGAACTGCATCTGTTACCAACAAAAAACTAAAATTTAAACAGATGAACCGAGCATAACAAATTTTGATACACAGAGGGATGATTAATAGCGAACTGCATCTGTTACCAACAAAAAATAAAATATAAACAGATGAAACGAGCGATACAAATTTTGACACACAAAGAAATGATTAATGGCGAACTGCATCTGTTACCAACAAAAAACTAAAATTTAAACAGATGAAACGCCTATAACAAAATAATCTAACAGAAAAAAGAAAGATACTAAGCGTTCCATTTGACAAATGAAAAACAATAAAAAATAGCAAATAAAACGAGCATAACAAATTTTGATACACAGAGGGATGATTAATGGCGAACTGCATCTGTACCAATAAAAAATAAAATATAAACAGATGAAATATATAAAATTTTTTTTAGTGGGCATTCTTTTCGGAATAGTCATGAGCAAGTCCGAAATAATTTCATGGTATAGAATATACGAAATGTTTAAGTTTCAGTCGTTTCATATGTATGGAATTATTGGCTCTGCGATAGTGCTTGGGATGATAAGCATGTTTTTATTTAAGAAAAATATGGTTAAAACTTTCAAGGGCGAAGAAATATATGTCACACCTAAAAAAGAGGGATTGTCTCGTAACCTTTTTGGCGGAATTTTATTCGGATTGGGATGGGCATTGGCCGGTGCTTGTCCGGGTCCCATGTTTGTTTTAATAGGAAAAGGCATTGTTTCCATTTTGGTGGTCATTTTTGGCGCTACTTTGGGTGCATTTTTTTACGGAGTTTACAGGGATAGATTACCCCATTAATAAAGATGAACCGAGCATAACAAATTTTGATACACAGGGGAATGATTAATGGCGAACTGCATCTGTACCAGCTAAAAAATAAAATTTAACAGATGAAAATACACGACATTATTGTAACTAATTTTTCAGGAATATTCGAGGAAAATTTACGAACTGAAATTTGCAACAATGGTATTTTAAAATCTGTTGAGGCGGATAAAATAATATTGGATGTTAGGACGGATATAGAGTTTATCCCCTTAATTATTTCCGGAATTGTAAAAGTAATGCGACGTGACGGAAAAGGAAACGGTATTTTTTTGCATTATTTATCCCAAAAACAAACCAGTGCAACTGCTGTGACTTATGCAATAGAAAACATAAAAAGTGACATTAGGCTTGAAACTGAAAGTAACGTTATGTACATTGCAATTCCGTCAAAAGTTGTAATTTCGTGGTTTTTAAAATATAGCACATGGCGTTCTTTTTATTTTAAATTGAATCAACAGCAAACAGCTTATTTAATTGAAAAAATTAATGATATCGCTTTTGAAAATTTAGAGTTTAGGCTGATAAAATATTTGGAATATTCCAGTTTAATAAGCAATAAAAACACAATAAGTAAAAAGCATTTTGACATTGCGCGCGATTTAAAAGTTTCTCGGGAAGCCATATCAAGGGTTTTGGGAAAACTGGAAAAAGACGAAATAGTAACATTGGGAAGAAATAAAATTATTTTGAATTAATGGAGTTATTAGACAAATTTGGAAGAAAAATCACCTATTTGCGATTGGCAATCACTGATCGTTGCAACTTGCGTTGCCAATATTGTATGCCAGCTCAAGGAATTGACATTGTTGACAGAACAGAACTCCTTTCTTATAAAGAAATGTTCCGAATTACCCGCGTACTATCTGAATTAGGCGTTAATAAAGTGCGTTTAACCGGCGGAGAACCTTTTGTGAGAAAAGATTTTATAAATTTTTTGGAATCACTGTCTTTTAATGACAAACTCGAGGAAATTAACATCACCACAAACGGCGCTTTAATTTCAAATCATATCGATAAATTAGAATCATATAAAATCAATGCCATTAATTTGAGTTTGGACAGCCTTCAGAAGGAAAAATTCGAAAAAATTACACGGCGAGATGTTTTTGACAGTGTTTATGATACTTTTGAAAAGTTGGAGAAAAGCAATTTAAAATTAAAATTAAATGTCGTTGTGCAGTCTGGTGTAAATACCGATGAGATTATCGATTTTATTGAACTTACCAAAAATAAGGATATTGCTGTTCGTTTTATTGAAGAAATGCCTTTTAACGGTAAAGGGCAAAGAGCTATTTCAGAAGTTTGGAATTTTAAAAAAATATTAAATCACATAAAAAATCAGTATGCGGATATTGATCCTATTTTATCCAAAAAATCTTCTACATCCGTAAATTATCGCATTCCAAATTACCAAGGAACTTTTGGCATTATCCCTGCGTTTACCCGCACTATTTGTAGTGATTGTGATCGGATTCGCATTACATCCACTGGTTTGTTTAAAAATTGTTTGTTTGATGGCGGCGTTTTTAACGTTCGTGATTTTATAAGAAATGGTGCGAGCGATGACGAACTAAAAAAACTGTTTATTGACACTGTTCATCACAAACCTGAGAACGGATTTATTGCTGAAGCTGCCCGAGGAAACGCTGTTTCAGAAAGTATGTCCACAATTGGAGGGTAAATCAATTGACAATTAACAATCTACAATTAAAAATTAACAATTGATAATCACTAATTACTATGAGTTTAACTACCGTAAAAGAAGCAGTAGAAATCGTTGTAAATAATTCCGAAAATTTTGGTGTTGAAAAAGTAGATTTTTTAAATACTTTAGGTCGCGTTTTAAAAGAAAATATATTTGCCGATCGTGATTTTCCGCCTTTTGACCGGGTTAGCATGGACGGAATTGCCATTTCCTCCGAAGCCTTTAATAAAGGACAGCGCACATTTAAAATAGAAGGAATTCAGGCTGCAGGAGGCGAGCAATTAACGCTTCAAAATCCAGTGAATTGTATGGAAGCGATGACTGGCGCCGTGTTGCCGAAAAATACGGATGCTGTAATTCAATATGAGCTTTTGACCATTGAAAACGGAATTGCCAAAGTAAATTTAGAAGCGGTAAAAAGCTTTCAAAATATTCATTTAAAAGGAACCGACAAAAAACAAGGCGATTTACTGATCAAAGAAAACACCCTCATTTCTCCTGCCGAAATTGGGATTTTTGCCACAGTTGGCAAAACTGTGGTAAATGTTGCCAAACAACCAAAGGTGATGATTGTTTCAACTGGTAACGAATTGGTTGAAGTTGGTGAAAATCCGGCCGACCACCAAATCAGAAGAAGCAATGTTTTTACCATGGTTTCATTATTGGAAAAACTGCATATAAAGACTGATACATTGCATATTTTGGATGATAAAGAAGTGTTGTTGACCAAAATTAAGTTGTTGTTGGAAAACTATGACGTTCTGATTTTTAGCGGTGCTGTTTCCAAAGGAAAATTTGATTTTATTCCCGAAGTTTTAGATCAATTGGGTGTAAAGAAACTTTTTCATCAAGTAAAACAACGTCCGGGAAAACCCTTTTGGTTTGGCAAAATAGTTAACACTGAGCCTAGTCAAAGTGGGAAAACAATATTCGCATTCCCTGGAAATCCGGTTTCAACTTTTGTAAACTGCATAAAATATTTTTATCCTTGGTATTATAAATCTGTTGGATTGGATTTTGAAAACAAACAACAGGCAATTTTAAGCGAAGATTTATATTTTAAACCTGAACTGACTTATTTTTTGCAGGTAAAATTAAATCAGATTGAAGGTAAATTATGGGCAACCCCTATTTTAGGAAAAGGATCAGGTGATTTAGCCAATTTAGCAGATGCTGATGCTTTTTTGGAATTGCCGGATAATCGCAGTAATTTTACCAAAGGAGAGGTTTTTCCGATACTCTCGTACCGGAGTTTTTAATTTTGAGTGTTAAGTTATGAGTGAGAGTATTATTAAGAATAAAAGTTTCGAGTTTTCATTAAAGATAATTGGTCTATATACGCAGTTATTAAGTGAAAAGGAGTTTATTATCTCAAGACAATTGCTTAAAAGTGGAACTTCAATAGGCGCAAATATTGAAGAAGCATTGGCTGGTCAAAGTAAAAAAGATTTTATTGCTAAAATGTCAATATCTTCAAAAGAAGCTAGAGAAACTAAATATTGGTTACGGTTATTGAATAAGAGCGAATTAACCTTAATTAATGTAAATAATCATTTAGAGGATGTTGAAGAATTAATTAAAATGTTAACGGCAATTGTTAAAACTTCTCAACAGAGATTAACTAAAAATTAAAAACTAAACACTCAAAACTTTGGATAGATTTTCTCATATCAACAAAAAAAATCAGCCAAAAATGGTCAATGTTGGCGATAAAAAAGTGACCAATAGAGCGGCAACTGCAAAAGCTAAGATGTTTTTAGGCGAAGAAATTATAGCGCATTTTGAAGATAGAGAACTGATTACCAAAAAAGGTCCGGTTTTTCAAACCGCCATTATTGCCGGAATTCAGGCGGTTAAAAAAACATCGGATCTAATTCCAATGTGTCATCCCTTGTTAATTAACGGCGTTGATATCAATATTGAAATTATAGATAAAGAAAATATAGAAATTTTGTGCACTGTTACCATAGAAGGAAAAACTGGTGTTGAAATGGAAGCGTTAACTGGCGCGACTATTGCGGCATTAACCGTTTATGATATGTGTAAATCCATTTCGCAAAAAATGGAGATAAAAGAAGTGAAGCTGGTAAAAAAATCAGGAGGAAAAAGTGATATAAATAATGAATAAACATCAAAAACATACAAAACTCAAATTAAGGGACAACGATATTTTTTCGCCAAACGAAATTTCGATTGTTGGCTCAAAATGCAATATAATTTCAGATTTAGTTCAGCAGGTTTCAAAAAGATTGGCATCTTATAAATTGGCGTATTTAGACGCATTACATGCTGAAAATATTGAACAAAGTGTATTTGATTCTTTTACCTTTCATTCAGAGGGAACACTTGCTGTTTCTGCAAAAAATGAACTTAATAAATTCAATCAGCGCATTCAGTTTTCACAACATGATTTGTTATTTATCAATGGAAATCATTTTGAAGGCGCCAAACAAATTTTGATTTTAGACAAGGAAAAAGAGGCTTCTGTTTTAAAAAGACTGGATCAGCTAAACAATATTCAGTTTGTTATAAAACTTACCGATGATGCAAAATTTTTCGATTTTTTGGAAGCTAAAAATCCGCAGATAAAAAACTTAATGTGTTACCATATTTCTGAAATTGATAAAATTGCGAGACATATTGAAAATTTAATCAAGGAAAGAATTGCGCCGATTCAAGGATTGGTATTAGCCGGAGGAAAAAGTACCAGAATGGGAACCGATAAGGGCACTCTTAATTTTTATGGTAAAAATCAGCGCGATGTTGCGATTGAATTGTTAGAAAAACATCACTTAAAAACATATCTTTCCATTAGGTCAGATAAGGAAATAGGAATTGAAAATAAAATCACCGACAAATTTGTTGGCTTGGGTCCATTTGGCGCCATTTGTTCCGCTTTTCAGGAAAACCCAGATGTTGCCTGGTTGGTTTTGGCAACCGATTTGCCTTTTGTGAATGATGAAGTGATCAAACTTTTGTTGAAACACAGAAATCCGTCGAAAGCTGCCACCACCATAAAAGGAAAAAACAGTCAATTTCCAGAGCCTTTGATCACTATTTGGGAGCCAAAAAGTTATACTTTATTGCTTAATTATTTGGCACAGGGATATTCTTGTCCGCGGAAAGTGTTAATTAATTCAGCAATTGAAATTATTGAAGTAGCTGATGATTTCATCAGAAATATCAATACGCCAGAAGAATTTAAGGCTGCGCACAAAGAAATAAACGACTAAATAATTCACTGATTTTTTTGTGAACACATTCAATTTTTAATCCATAATGGACTTCAATAAAGAAACTTATTTTTTGCGTCAAACTACGCTGCCAGAAATTGGTGAAGCCGGACAAGCATTGTTGCAAAAGGCAAAAGTGTTGGTGATTGGTTGCGGAGGTTTGGGAAGTCCCGTTGCTATTTATTTAGCGACAAGCGGCGTTGGAGAACTTCATTTAGTGGATTTTGATACGATTTCTATTTCAAATTTACACCGTCAGGTTTTTTTTAAAATGGATAGGGTGAATCAGCCGAAAGTTGAGGTTCTTGCCAATGAAATAAGGCAGAGAACGCCTTTCACCAAAGTTACGACAACCAATGAGCCGGTGACTAAAAAGTCCATTTTAGCATTGATTTCAGAGTTTGATGTGGTGGTTGATACCACAGACAGTTTACCCATCAAATATTTGATAAATGATGCTTGTGTTGTGGCGAAAAAAACCTTGGTTTACGGTTCGTTATATAAGTTTGATGGCTACGTGGCAACTTTTAATGTGTTGAATGAAGATGGGAATTACAGTTGTAATTTACGTGATGCCTTTCCTAAAATTGCCACCGATATTCCCAGTTGTGAAGAAGCCGGAACGATGAACCCTATTGTTGGCATGATTTCGTTATTACAGGTAAATGAAGTGATAAAATTAATTACCAAAACCGGTAAATTATTGACTGACCAATTGCTGATATACAATGCCTTGGAGAATTCGCAGTTTAAAATGAAGCTAAAGAAAAACAAATCTTTAGATATAAAAGCTATTTTTGAAAAGTCAGATTATTTGGGTGCAACCTGCGCTAATCAAGATTCATCATTGGTAATTTCTGCTTCGGTATTAAAAGAAAAAATTGGGGATTCAACACTCGAAATTGTGAGTGTATTCAACAATTTGGATGCCTTAATTCCGTTTAAGGTGCATCAGAAATTACCGTACAATGTTTTTGATGTCGAGAATTTTCAACCCGATTTTAAAAAACATTATGTTATTATTTGTAGCAAAGGAATTACAAGTTATGAGGTTACCTTAAAGCTAAAAGAAAAATATCCATTGCTTTCAGTTGTTAGTCTGTCTGAAGGTATCATAAATTATTGAATGCAAAAACCTTTAGAATTTTATACCGCAGAAAAGGAGCGCTTTGAGCATGTGCAAAAAACGTTAAAAAGGCAATTGGCTTTGTCAAGTTCCTTGAGGTTGATTGTTTTTTTAATGGCCGTTATCGGCATTTATTTCTTTTTTGGCAATGTAAAAATGATGATTTCTATAGTTGTAATCGGCGCTGTTTTCTTCTTCTTTATGTTAGCACGGCACGCCAAATTACAATATAATAGCAATCTTAATAAAGCTTTAATCGAAATAAACAAAACTGAAATAAAAGTATTGAACAGGGATTATTTTTCCTTAAATCCAGGCAATGAATTTATAAATCCGACCCATCCTTTTAGTTACGATATTGATTTGTTTGGAAAAGGTTCTTTTTTTCAATATGTAAACAGAACAGTTACCAACGAAGGAAAACTGGAATTTGTTGATTTATTAACAAATAATGATATTTTAAACATTGTCAAAAAGCAGGAAGGCATTAAAGAATTGAGCGTAAAAGCCAAATGGCGCCAACAATTTTCTGCCCTAGCCAGTTTGGTAAAAGTGGAACATCCTGCAAAAGAAATAGTCAATTGGATTAGCAATTATAAGTCTGTATTTCCTAAATTTTTATCGTTTTTACCTAAATTGTTTTCAATAATTTCGCTGGGTTTAATTGTGCTTTTAGCCATGGAAATTATTACTGACCAAATTCTGTTAATTTGGATTTTTGTCGGAATGGGAATTTCCGGTGCTTATGGCAATAAAGTTAATGCATTATATAAAGAAGCAAGTAATACAAAAGACACCTTTAAGCAATATCATAAATTGTTGCATGAAATTGAAACGACTTCTTTTGAGTCCCAGATTTTAAAAGAAAAGCAACAGATAATTCAAACAGAATCCCAAAAAGCATCTGTCATATTCGCTAAATTTTCAAAAATATTGGATGCTTTTGATCAGCGGAATAACCTAATTATTGGTTCTTTTGGCAATGTTTTTTTATTGCGTGATTTGCAGCAAGTTTATAATGTAGAAAAATGGATTAGCAATTATAAATCAAAAGTGGAAGACTGGATAAATATAATTTCTTTTTTTGATGCACAAAATTCCTTGGCTAATTTTGCTTTTAACCATTCGAGTTATGTTTTCCCTGAAATTGAGACTAATAAAAATGTAATTTCTGCTCAAAATTTGGGACATCCTTTGTTGAAAGTTTTGCAACGCGTTGACAACGATTTTACCATTGAAAATCAACAATTTTTTATTGTAACGGGTGCAAATATGGCAGGAAAAAGCACTTTTTTAAGAACTGTTTCCTTGTCTATAGTGATGGGAAATATGGGCTTGCCGGTTTGTGCATCAGCATTTAAATATGCGCCCATAAAATTAATTACCAGTATGCGAACTTCCGATTCTTTGGCCGACAATGAATCTTATTTCTTTTCTGAATTGAAGCGCTTAAAATTTATTGTTGATGAAATTAAGTATGAGGATTATTTTATCATTCTAGATGAAATTTTAAAAGGAACAAACAGCACTGATAAAGCGATTGGCTCAAGAAAATTTGTCCAAAAATTGGTGAGCTCAAAATCGACCGGCATTATCGCCACACACGATTTAAGTTTGTGTGAAATTGAAAAAGAATTGCAAGAAGTACAAAATTATTATTTTGATGCTGAAATTATCAATGATGAATTATTTTTTGATTATAAATTGAAAGTTGGAGTTTGTAAAAATATGAATGCTTCTTTTTTATTAAAGAAAATGGAAATTATATAGGTGTTTATAACTCTTAATTATTCATTTTTAATCATTCATTATTCATTATTACGGATGCGAATTTACCCAAACTTCACCATCTTCAAAATGCTCTTTTTTCCAGATAGGAACTGTTTCTTTCAGTGTATCAATGGCAAACTGACAAGCTTCAAAAGCAGCATTTCTATGTGCTGAAGAAACCGCAATAATTACTGGGATATCACCAATTTGTAATTCACCAACTGCATGGTGAATCGCTAATTTGTGGATTTGAAACTTTGTCAAAGCCAAATCTGCAATTTTTTGCATTTCCTTTATAGCCATTGGTTCATAAGCACTGAAATCCAATAGGGAAACCTCTTTGTTTTTTGTGGAATTACGAACTGTACCCACAAATAAGGCAATGCCACCACATGAGGCAGCCTGCACAAAATCATAACAATCTTGAAGATTCAATTTTTTAGGAGTAATTAAAACAGAAGATTTTTTCATTATTGATTAGTTAATGAGCCAATTAGGCGATTAGTTGATTGTCTTTTTTTAATTCCCTCCGGGGTTAGGGGGCATTTTTACCCACCACTCACTGGAGGAATAATTGCCACCACATCATTTTCTTGCAAAACCAAATCATTTTCGCCATATTCTTCATTTACGGCAATGGCAAAATCTTCGATGTTTTTTAATTTTGAATACTTCTTCAGCAAATCTTTTTTTAATTCACTAATAGTAGCAGCAGATTTCAATTCAATAAAAACTGAATTTTCTCCAACCAAATCGGTGGCAATGCCAAAAAATAATAATTGAATTTTCATGATTTCTATTTCTGCAAAAATAAATTATTTCTGCTTAGAAACCTCATTTCATTTGCAAAATAGGTCTAAACAACCTATTGCGTGATGTTTATCACAAAACTAATAGTTACAATCGCTAAATTTGTTTTAGTTCAAAATATTTTTAAATATATGAAGTATGGTTTTATAATCGACAACAGAAAATGCATTGGTTGTCATGCTTGCACAACAGCTTGTAAATCAGAACATGATGTGGCTATTGGAGTTAACAGGACCTACGTAAAGCAGGTTGAAAAAGGAGAATTTCCAAATACCCGAAGAATTTTTTCCGTGATGCGTTGCAACCATTGCACCGATGCACCTTGCGTAGAAATTTGTCCGGTAGAAGCACTTTATACGCGTGAAGACGGTATTGTGGATTTCGATAATAATCGTTGCATAGGTTGTAAATCTTGTATGCAAGCTTGTCCGTACGACGCTTTGTATATTGATCCCGACACACATACTGCCGCAAAATGCAATTATTGTGCGCACAGGGTCGATGTTGGACGTGAACCTGCCTGTGTCTCCGTTTGTCCGGAACATGCCATTATTGCGGGCGATATGCACAATCCTAACACAGAGATTTCTCAATTGTTGGCACGTCAGGCGGTAAAAGTTCGCAAGCCAGAAAAAGGTACCAATCCTAATTTATTTTATATAGATGGAGATGATTCCTCATTGGTTGCGGAGGCAACCGACAAATCTGGTCCGAGTTTGTGGAGTTCACAAGCACGTGGTGTCGGTCATTTTGCCAAAGCTGCCGAAAAAATGATGTACAACAATAATGATATCGATTTGTTGCAGATGACAATTGACAATGACATACAAGCTGCATACCAAAGAAAAGACAGTGAAAATCCGAATTATATAGATGTGTTGAACGGAAAAGCCCGTAGGGTTTATGATACACCAGACAAAGGAATATTGTGGGGTTGGGAAGTTTCCACTTATGTATTTACCAAAGCCATTGCCGCCGGCGCTTTTTTAATCCCGTTTTTGGCCATGCTGTTAGGATATGAAGTATCGCCAAGCGCCAAATTATGGTCTGCCGCAATCTCATTGGTTTTCCTTGGCTTAACAGGCTTGTTTTTGGTGATGGATTTAGACCGACCAGACCGATTTTTAAATGTTTTATTGCGTCCGCAGTGGAATTCATGGTTGGTAAAAGGTGGTTATACGATTACAGTATTTGGATTGTTGGTAACTGTTTGGGGAGCAATGTCGTTTTTCGAAATTAAAACCGGTGAAACCGTTTTATTGTGGATTACCGCAATTTTTGCCATATTGTTGGCAATTTATACTGCATTCTTGTTTGCCCAGGCAAAAGGCCGCGATTTTTGGCAAAGTCCTACTCTACCCTTGCATATGTTGGTTCATAGCGTCATGGCGGGAACTGCAGTTTTTGCAATTGTCTCATTGGTTTTAGGTTATGAAGATTGGATGGTAATTTTAAAAAACACCATGATTATTGCTTTGTTGGTTAACCTATTTACATTGATTACAGAATTAACAATTACTCATCCAACAACTTCTGCAAAAATGGTGGTTAAAATGATTACCAAAGGAAGGTATAAAAACCTGTTTTGGGGCGTAACTGTTTTAGTTGGGAATATCATTCCGTTGGCATTGTTGTTTTTTGGAAATGGAGAAATATGGGCAGTGATATCAGGAGTTTGTGTGTTGGCAGGAATTTTAATTACAGAGAAAATTTGGGTGGAAGCACCGCAGCGAGTGCCACTCGCTTAATAATTTAAGATGTACGATTTTAGATTTATGAATTATAGTTTAAAAGAAGCACTTAAAAAATAATCAAAAATCGTAAATCCTATAATTGAATAATTAAATCAAAAAATCGTAAGTCGTAAATCGTAAATCAAAAAATCATGGGTTACAAGAAACCATCATTTATAGAAGGAATTGCACAAAAATTGGGAATCATTCCTAATTTGCATAAAGAAGGCTATCAGGAATTTGATCAGGATATGCGTCATTTTACCGATGAACAAGTTGCGCAGCTTTATGAAAATTTTCCGCCGCCGGAAAAATGGGACAATTGGGTAGAATACAATCCGAAAGTGTGGCCAAAAAAAGAAAAGGTTACCTATCAAATTGTGCCGACCACTTGTTTTAATTGTGAAAGTGCTTGCGGATTAACGGCATTCATCGACAAAGAAACACAGGAAGTGAAAAAGTTTGAAGGAAATCCTTATCATCCGGGAAGCAGAGGAAGAAATTGTGCTAAAGGCCCTGCAACCATCAATCAATTAACAGATCCAGATCGAATTTTATTTCCGCTGAAAAGAAAAGGAAAAAGAGGTGAAGGAGAGTGGGAACGTGTAAGCTGGGATGAAGTGCTGGATACTATTTCTGCCCGCATCAGAAAAGCCATTTTAGAAAATCGTCACAATGAAGTAGCTTACCACGTAGGAAGACCGGGACATGAAAAATTTATGAACTGGATTTTACAGGGCTGGGGAATTGACGGCCACAACTCACATACCAATATTTGTTCATCAGGAGCGCGTTTTGGATACAATTTATGGTACGGCTACGACAGGCCATCACCGGATCACGCTGAGGCAAAATTTATATTGCTGATTTCTGCACATTTAGAATCTGGTCATTATTTCAATCCGCATGCGCAACGTATTATTGAAGGGAAAATGAAAGGTGCCAAACTGGCCACGATGGATCCCCGTTTATCGAATACTGCAAGCATGTCCGATTATTGGTTGCCATCTTATCCGGGAACGGAAGCCGCTGTTTTGTTGGCGATGGCCTTGTATATTTTACAGAATAATTTATACAACAGAAATTATCTAGAAAATTGGACCAACTGGCAAGAATATTTAAAAGCAAAACATTCAGATAAAGCAATAACTTTTGAAAATTATATTGCCGCAATGATTGACGAGTATAAGGAATTTACCCCAGAATTTGCAGAAAAGGAATCGGGCGTAAAAGCCGATATGATTGTGGAAATTGCACAAAAAATTGGTGAAGCTGGTGAGCGTTTTGCATCGCATAACTGGCGTGCCGCAGGGGCATCAAATCTTGGCGGCTGGGCTGTTGCCCGTTGTTTGCATTTTTTGACTGTGCTTACTGGTGCGGTGGGGGCTAAAGGAGGAACATCACCAAATAAATGGAATAAATTTGCACCAACATTGCCAAATCCCCCAAAACCACAGAAACAATGGAACGAACTGCATTTTCCAAAAGAATTTCCATTGGCATTTTTTGAAATGAGCCAATTGTTACCGCATTTCCTAAAAGAAGGAAGAGGAAAGATGGATGTGTATTTTTCGAGGGTTTTCAATCCGGTTTGGACCTACCCCGACGGATTTACTTGGATGGAAATGTTTATGGATGAAAGTAAATTTGGATTGCACGCCGCATTAACGCCAACATGGAATGAAACTGCTTTTCACGCCGATTTTGTGTTGCCGATGGGATTGGCTTCCGAGCGTCATGATATTAATTCATATGCGACACACGGTGGAACCTGGGTGGCTTTTCGTCAGCCAGTGCTGCGTGAAGCTGCGCGAAGAAATGGAAAACTGGTGGCGTTAACCTATGAAGTTAATCCGGGAGAAGTTTGGGAAGAAGATGAATTTTTTATTGAATTAAGTTGGCGAATAGATCCCGACGGCAGTATGGGAATTCGCAAACATTTTGAATCGCCATACCGTCCGGGAGAAAAAATAACTATCGACGAATATTACCAATATATTTTTGAACGCGTGCCAGGTTTGCCAGCAACTGCCAAAAAAGAAGGTATCACCGAATTGCAGTACATGCAAAAATATGGTGCCTATGAGATTGAAAGTGGAGAATCGTACAAAAAGAATGAAACCTTATTAACTGAATCTCAGTTAATAGGTGCGACAATTGATGAAAATACCCAAGTTGTTTCTAAAGGCGGAAAAGCAATAGGGGTGATGATTAATGGAAAAGCCATGGTTGGTTTTCCTACGCCGTCGCGAAAAAATGAGTTTTATTCTCAAACCATGGTCGATTGGAAATGGCCGGAATATGCAACGCCAACCTATATAAAAAGTCATATTCACCTCGATAATTTGGATAAATCAAAAGGAGAATATGTGCTGGTTCCAACATTCAGGCTGCCAGCTTTGATTCATACCCGTTCAGGAAATGCAAAATGGCTGGTAGAAATTTCTAACAGAAATCCGATTTGGATGCATCCCGATGATGCGGCAAACTGGGGATTTAAAACGGGCGATTTGGTTAAAATGAATACCGATATCGGTTATTTTATCGATAAAGTTTGGGTAACGCAAAGTATGAAACCTGGTGTTGTTGCCTGTTCTCACCATATCGGTCGCTGGAGAAGGCCACAAGATAAAACAGGAAATAGATGGGCCACAAATACTGTAAACATTGAGAATAATGGAAAAGGAGGATGGAAAATGAACACCATTTCGGGTATAGAACCATTTGAATCAGCAGATAAAGATTCCAAACGTATTTTTTGGAAAGACGGTGGTGTCCATCAAAATATTACCCACGCAGTACATCCCGATCCTATTAGCGGAATGCATTGCTGGCACCAACGGGTTCGCATTGAGAAACCTGGAAAAGACGAGAGTTATGGTGATATTTTTGTGGATACCAACAAATCTCATGAGGTTTATAAAGAATGGATGAAAATGACACGGCCGGCTCCCGGACCAAAAGGAGAGCGCAGGCCAATTTGGTTTGAGCGGGCTTTTAGACCAGATGAGTCCATGTACTATCTTAATGATGAAAAGAAAAAAGAAGACTAATTAAAATCCCGCGATTGCGGGATTTTTGGATTTTAAAATGAATAAGTAGATGATTTAATTTTGTTTTCAAGAATTACTTGTGGAACATAAAAAACTAAGTGGATTCCCTAATTACTAATGATGTAGGGAGAATGATATTTTGGAAAGAAAAAGGAGTGTTGGTGTTGAGGTTTTTAATTTCCTCTATTAAAATTTCAGTAGCTTTTCTTCCCATTTCAAATCCCGGTTGTACTACAGATGATAATGTAGGTGTGACTACAGATGACATAAACCAATCGCTAAAACCAAATACGGCTATGTCTTCTGGAATTTTAACGCCTTTTTCATTGAAGCATTTTAAGATTCCAACAGCAATAAGATCGGTTATGGCAAAAATAGCATCAACATTATTTTGCTCTTTCAATAATTTTTGTGCATTTATGTAGCCATCATTAAAATCATTATTATTATCACATAAATACACCAATGATGGGTCGAACTTAATTCCGTGATCGATAAGCGCTTTTTTATAGCCCAGAAATCTGTCAATAGAATTTTGAGGCATTAGCGCCCCTCTAAAATGAGCAATTCGTTTATAACCTTTTTCAATTAAATAGGATACTGAGTTATATGCGGCCATTTGATCATCAATGGAAACTTTTGAACAGTTAACCAGTTTGCTAATTTTATCGAATATAACTATAGGTATATTTTTTTGGAGAATTTCATTTAGGTGTTTACATTGCTGGGTTTGGTTGGAGAGAGAAATAAGAATACCATCAACTCTTTTTTGCATTAGCAGCTGAAGTTGTTTTTTCTCAAACTCAAAATTTTCATTGGACTGCATCGTAATCACGAAATAGCCTTGTTTTTCTGCTTCTTCTATAATGCCGTCTATTACTTTCGAAAAAAACTGATGTACAATCGTAGGAATAATAACCCCAATGGTTTTAGTTTGCCGTGTCCTTAAATTTACAGCTACAGAATTAGGGACATAATTCATTTTTTCTGCCAAATTTACTACAGCTTCTCGAGTAGCATTACTTACATCGCTGCGACCTTGCAGTGCTTTGGAAGCAGTGGCAACCGAGATGTTTAATTCTAAGGCAATGTCTTTTAGGGTAACAGGTTTCATTATACAAAGAATAATTGGCCTAATTTAGACTAATTTATTTACTTTTTAAGAGGGAGTTATTTTTTTTTTGATAAAAAATCAGGTAAAGGAATATCTGTTTCGCAATCGATTGCGAAGATTTCGCAATCGATTTCGTTAAAAAAAAGTTAATATTTATTAGAAAATGTGTCTAGTTTTAAGAAATCAAACCAAATTAAATTAATAAGAGATGAAAAAATTTTTATGTTTATCAGCCTTTGTTTTAGCTGCAATTACAAGTGCAATAGGACAGCAGACAGTCGATGTGTCGGGTTTAATTACAGACGCAAAAAATCAACCCATACCTGGAGTAAGTATTGTTATTGAAGGTACAATGAAAGGAGTATCCTCCGACTTTAATGGGAAATATGAGATTACCAATGTTTCAGAAGGAACATATACCTTAACCGCATCCTTTGTGGGTTATAAAACAATAAGTAATCAAATTACCTTAAGTAATGCTAACGTGACCCATAATTTTATTTTACAAGAGGATTTATTGTCTTTGGATGAAGTAATTGTTACAGGATCATCAAATCCGAAAACAAAACTCGAATCAAGTATTGCGGTAACTACAATGAGCGCGAAGCAAATTGAAGCAAGATCACCTCAAAGTACGGCAGATCTATTACAATCAATTCCTGGTTTTTTAGTGGAAACTTCAGGTGGGGAAGTTGGAAATAACTTATTTGCTAGAGGAATTCCTTCAGCAGGCGCTTATGAGTATGTTCAGATTCAAGAAGATGGCTTACCGGTTTTTGAAGATGGTGCTTTACAGTTTGCCAATATTGATAATTTTTACCGTGTTGATTTAACAGTAGATAGAATGGAAGCCGTAAAAGGAGGTTCAGCATCTATATTTGCTAGTGGCGCACCTGGAGGAATTATAAACTTCACGTCAAAAACTGGTCAAAATGAATTTAAAGGGATTACTAAATTAACAGTTGGTGATTACGGATTGTTTAGAACAGATTTTAATGTTGGAGGAGCAGTTATTGAGGATAAATTATTCTTTAATGTTGGTGGTTTCTACAGAGTAGATCAAGGAGTGAGAGATCCTGGTTTTGATGCAAATAAAGGTGGACAAGTGAAAATGAATTTTACTTATAAATTTGATAAAGGTTATGCAAGGATATACTACAAAAACTTAAATGACAGAAACATATTTTACCAATCAACTCCTTTTGTAATGAATGGAGATAAGGTTGAAGAATATCCAGGATTTGATGCTAATTATGGTACTTTTACTTCTGTAAACTTTAGTAAATTGAAAGTCCCACAGGCTGGAGGCGGTTATTTTGAAGCTAATTTAGAAGATGGTGTACATCCCATTTCTAATACAGTAGGCGGTGAATTTAAATTTGATTTAACAGATAAAATTACTGTTAAAAACGCCTTTAAAAATACAGATATAGACATGGACTATAATGCCATTTTTGCTTCGCAATGGATGGGGGATGTATCTACACAAGATCAAATAGCTGGTGGATATGGTATTCCAAGCAGTGATGCTGTTTTTACTTATGATGATAATGGATCTGAATTAAGTACTGGTACAGAGTTAAAAAGAGCTGATTATTGGTTTATTCATAAGGATATGCAAAATTTTGCAAATAATTTATCATTCAACTTTAACTTAGAAAAAGTAAACTTAACAGTAGGATATTATTATTCTAATTGGAAATCCGATCAAAATTGGAATTGGAGCAGCTTTTTATTGAGCGTTTCAGACAATCCTAGATTGGTTAACTTATCTGATTCTAATACAGGAATGGATTATTCTTATAATGGTATTACAGGAATCACATGGTTGCAAAGAGAGTCTCAAATTCAAAACACAGTAAATGCCTTTTTTGCAGATGCAGAATTTGATTTATCTGAAAAATTAACGGCTAATGTTGGTTTAAGATATGATGACAATAAATTTTCAGGAGCTGGTGACCATGGCACTTGGGGAAATGATATAGGAATTCTTGATAATAATACAGCAGATAATGGTGTCAATATTTTAAAGGGTGATTATGTATATTGGACTTATGACCTTAGTGAATTATCATACACAGGAGCTTTAAACTATAAGTTCAACAATAATATGGCATCATACGTTCGCTATAGCCATGGGTTTAGAGCGCCAATTGAAGAATCTTTTTATGGCCCAGCTGTTGAAAGTGGTGCTGGTACTGCTGGTTTAGACGGATTGGAATCAACCAAAGTAAACCAAACAGAGCTAGGTTTTAAATATTCTGCACCTAATTTTGCCTTGTTTGCAAATGCATTTTTTATGCAACTTGATAATATTGCTTATCAAGATATTCAAACAGGAGGTGTTTCTGAAAAGAAATTTGCGAATGTTGAAAATATTGGATTGGAATTGGAAGCTATTGTGAAATTGGGAGATTTAAATTTGAATTTCAATGGAACTTTACAAAATCCAGAATATACTGGATATGAAGGTTCTGAATCAGCATTAAATGGAAATACAGCTCGTAGAATTTCTAATCTTTATTTCATATTTAGACCTGATTACAATATAAACGAATCTTTAAACGTGTACGCTAGTTCGTCTTATTTTGGTAAAAAATATCAAGATATATCTAATAAGTTTGAACTTCCTGCATTTAATGTTGTTAATTTTGGAGGGTCTTATACCCTAAACAATATTCGTTTTGCGTTGGATGTTTCAAATGTATTTAATACAATTGGTTTAACAGAAGCTGACGGAAGACAAGATGGAGATGCACCAGTTGATGGAGAAACTTTTATGGGTAGGTCTATTTTGGGTAGAGCTGCAAAGTTGTCTGTTGCAATTAATTTCTAAACATTATTTACTGCACTTATAAATTAAATAATATAAGTGCAGTAAATTTTTAAAATATTAAAATCAATTATTAACTATTAACAAAGTAATTTACTTTTTAATGAAGAATATTGGAATAAAATTATCATTGTATTTAAATTACTTTGTTTTTGCTATTTTGCTAAATAGTGTGGGAATTGTTATTTTAAAGTCTCAAATTATTTATGGTGTAGATGAAGTTGCGGCAAGTACGCTAGAATTGTTTAAAGATTTACCAATTGCAATAATTTCTTTTGTAATTGCCTCGTTTTTGCCAAGAATTGGGTACAAAAAGTCAATGTTAACTGGGCTTTTTTTGGTTACATTAGGTTGTATTCAAATGTATTATGCCAATTCTTTTTTAGGGGCAAAAATCCTTTTTGCCATAGTAGGCGTTTCATTTGCCTTGATAAAAATTTCAGTATATTCTTTAATAGGGTTAATTGTTGAGAATCAAAAGGAACATAATAGTTTAATGAGTTCCGTTGAAGGGGTTTTTATGATAGGTATTGCCTTGGCCTATTTTTTATTTCCGGCATTTAACAATGAATCTGATCCAAACTCTTGGTTAAATGTTTATTGGTTTTTAGCGGCATTATCTGGAATTTCATTCGTGATATTGTATGCGATTAAGTTTGATGAGGGAGATGAAATTCCTGGAGTTGACTTGGTCGATGACGCAAAACAAATGATGATGTTGCTTACCAAAATATTGGTCTTGGTTTTTATAATAAGCGCCTTTTTATTTGTAATGGTTGAACAAGGCATTATGTCTTGGTTGCCGACGTTTAACTCCCGTGTTTTAAAACTTCCTGAAAATGTTGGGATTATGATGGCGAGTATTTTGGCAATTTCATTGGCAATTGGTCGTTTAACGGCGGGGTTTGTCACAAAATATTTTTCATGGTTTTGGGTTGTTTCCATAAGTACCTTAATAGCCATGTTAATTGTAGTTCTTATTTTGCCAAAAGCCATTGGTATTGAAGTAGTGGAAATAAACAGTCTTTTGGATATTCCATTGATAGGATTTGTTTTTCCGTTGGTTGGATTATTTATAGCCCCTATTTATCCATTATTAAATTCGGCTATCTTAAGTGTTTTGCCTAAAAAATTGCACAGCCCAATGACAGGTTTAATTGTAATATTTTCGGCATTGGGAGGCACCTTGGGATCCAGAATTATTGGTTGGCTATTTAAAAATTTAGGTGCTAATAAGGCATTTTATTTTCTTTTGATTCCTATGGGATTGCTTATTGTGGCTTTTTATATATTAAACAAACTCACATCAAAAACTGCTAAACTGGCAGCAGCTAACAAGTAAAATTTTAAATAATAATAGAAGTGCTTCTCATTAATATAAATAATTATAAATAAAAATCGAATTTAAAAATATGAATAGTTGGCGTTTTAAGGATACAAATTTTAAGGAATCTTATCAATTAAAAGAGACACTCTTCAGTACAGCAAATGGCTATTTTGGCGTAAGAGGCAGTTTTGAAGAAGGCGTAAACAAGGAAACTCCAAGTGTTAGAGGTGCCTATATCAATGGGTTTTATGAAAGTGAAGAAATTGTTTATGGTGAAAAATTACATGGATTTCCAGACAGAAGCCAAAGTATTTTAAATGTAATAGATACCCAAGGAATTTCAATTAAAATCAATAATGAAATATTTTCATTATTTAGCGGAAAAGTCTTGTTTTATGAAAGAGAGCTCGATTTTAAGAAAGGGATGGTTATTAGAACCGTGCAATGGGAATCTCCTAAAGGAAATACAGTAAATTTAATATTTAAAAGATTGGCTTCATTTACATTAAGGGAGCTTTTCTTAATTAACATAAGTATTGAAGCGGTAAATTTTGATGGAACCATCGAAATTGTTTCAACTATAAATGGTGATGTATCTAATATTGTGTCAGAAGACGATCCAAGAATTGGGACGGCAAATGCAAAAGCATTAAGTATTGTTGATTTACAGGTTGAAAATAACAGATCTTTTATTAAGTCAAAAACGAAACACTCTAACCTAGTTGTTGTTGGGGGTATTTCACATTCAAACTCACAAAATTTTAGTGAGACTATAGAAAAAGAAGAAAAAAGTATTCATCATATTTTTAAAGGAGATATAGAAAAAGGGAAGAAAATTTCCTTCACTAAATATGCGATTTATACCGACACAAATCGTCATCCTGATGAAATGAATCAGAATAAAAAAATATTGGATGAGGCTTTAAAACATGAGTTTGGACATTTTGCAATTTCACAAGAAAACTATCTCTTTAAATTTTGGGAAGTTTCCGATATCCAAATTACTGGGGATGAAGAAATGCAACAGGGACTACGTTTTAATTTGTTCCATTTGTTGCAGTCGGTTGGAAAAGATAGATGGAGTAATATTTCTGCAAAAGGACTTTCAGGTGAAGGATATGAAGGACATTATTTTTGGGATACAGAAATTTATATTTTTCCTTTCTTCTTATTCACCAATCCTGATTTGGCAAAAAACCTATTGAATTATAGGTTTACTATTTTGGATTTTGCCCGCAAAAGAGCAAAACAAATGGGACACACTATCGGTGCTTTGTATCCATGGCGAACCATTGCCGGTGATGAATGCTCCCCGTTTTTTCCGGCAGGCACAGCCCAATATCATATAAATGTTGACATTGCCTATTCTATAATACAATACTATACCGTAACTGAAGATTTGGTGTTCATGACCGAAAAAGGAATGGAAATGTTAATCGAAATAGCACGATTAATGTATCATATCGGTCATTTCAGAAACGATGGAAAGTTTTGTATTGATGCGGTTACTGGGCCAGATGAATACACGTGTATTGTAAACAATAATTACTATACAAATGTACTGACCAAAAATCTTTTTGTGCAAATTGGAAAGATATGGAATGAACTTGGAGGATTTCAGAATGAATCATTGAAAGCCTTACAAGAGAAATTGCATTTTGAAAATAAAGAACTGATGAATTTTGAAAAGGCTGGTGAAGCGATGTATTTACCTTATGATGCTGAGAAGAATTTACATCCGCAGGACGATAGTTTTTTCAATAAAAAAATGTGGGATTTTGAAAATACCCCTAAAGAAAACTATCCGTTACTTTTAAATTATCACCCGCTAACCTTGTACAGACATCAAGTTTGCAAGCAGGCTGATACCATTTTGGGACATTTTTTGCTTGAAAATGAAAGCAATTTAGAAACCATAAAGAATGATTATCACTATTATGAAAAAATAACCACCCATGATTCTTCACTTTCTACCTGTATTTTTAGCATTATGGCTAACCGTATAGGTGAATATGATAAAGCCTATGATTATTTTATAAATACAGCAAGATTAGATATTGATAATTTGCATCACAATACAAAGGATGGAATTCACACTGCCAGTATGGGGGGATCTTGGATGTCGATGGTATTTGGTTTTGGAGGGATGAGACTAGTTGATGGAGAACTAAATTTCCATCCACATTTACCTAAAAAGTGGAAAGACCTCGATTTCAAGATAAGTTTTAAAAACAGAATTTTAATTTGCCATTTAGAATCAGACAGCATTCAAATCCATTTGGAAAAAGGGGAACCTTTAAATGTTAAGGTCGATGGAAATATTGTGGCGCTTAGTTAATTGAATAACTGGGATTTTAATAAAAGAATTGAACAGGTAAAAAACAAAATACAATTAATTACCTATGCTAATAGGATAGGGTGTAAAAACATATAGATTTAAATTCTTTATTTAAAAATGAATTAAAAGGTCATTTTGGAGGGTTACATATTTTGCCTTTCTACTATCCTAATGATGGTGAAGATGCAGGAATCGACCCTATTGATCGTTAATTAATAGACCCAAGATTAAGTGATTGGAATGATTTAAATGAATTAAGAAAGGAAGTAGCTATTATGGCCGATTTAATTGTAAACCATGTCTCTGCAAAATCGATACAATTTCAAGACTATTTCCAAAAAGGGAAAGATTCTAAATACGTTTCCTTTTTTCTAAAGTTTGGTTCAAATGCAAAGTACGGATTTATACTTGCAACAGTATTCGCAGCTTTATTGTTTGTGGGCTTTTTGTTGAATATGATATTTAAGCCAACCCATATTCGTCTTGCTAAGTTAAATGAAAGCGAATACCAAAATTTAGACAGCCTGTAATGAAATCTAAAAAATTTAATATTATCGACATTGGAGAATTGCTTTGGGATGTATTGCCCGATGGAAAAGAATTGGGAGGGGCTCCTGCAAATTTTACTTACCATGCAAACTTTTTGGGCGCAAATTCAACCATTATCAGCGCTTTGGGGAATGATGTACGAGGTGAAGAAATTAGAGCTTCATTAAAAAAAAGAAATTTAAAATATTCAATTAATATAGTTGATTATCCTACCGGATGGGTTTCTGTAAAACTAGATAAAGGCATTCCAAATTATGTAATTCATGAAAATGTGGCATGGGATTTTATTTCGCTGAAAGATGAGATAATCCCAGTATTACAAAAAGCTGACGCTATTTGTTTCGGTACTTTATCCCAGCGTTCGACAGTATCGTTTAACGGTATTTATGAAGCTTTAAAGTTGGTTCCAGAAACCGCATTAAAAGTGCTGGATGTTAATTTAAGACAATCTTATTACACAAAAAACATTATTGAAACTTCATTAATATGTGCAAATGTGGTAAAACTAAATGATGAGGAACTAATTGTTTTAAGCGAAATGTTTCATTTGCCAACATCACAAGGTGAAGCCTGTAGAGAATTGTTAAATAGGTTTAACCTAAAATTATTGGCGTTAACAAAAGGTGCTGAAGGAAGCATTCTATTTACACAAAATGATATTTCATGCCATCCTACCCCAAAAGTAAAAGTTGTTGACACTATTGGTGCTGGGGATTCATTTACTGCAGCAATGGTAATGGGTTTACTTAGTGAAAAAGCGCTAGAACAAATTCATAAAGAAGCCACGCAACACGCCGCTAAAGTTTGTACTTATAAAGGAGCAACACCCAAACTAATTTAAATCTGGTAACGGCAGGATTTTTTTGTGATAAAATTAAGTTACCCGAAATAGCTATATTTATTGTTTAAATTAGTAGTCCCGATTAAAATATTTCACAAACCAAAATATGCCAAAACTAGACAAAGATTCTTTCATCGCATATTAATTATAATCGGGATATTTTGTGATTAAAAAGCCTAAGATTGCATATAGTAAGGACTGAAAATTATGGAACAAAAGCGATACACTATAAGAAACGCAAAACCTAAAGAATTTGCAAAACTTGGAAAGTTGATGGTTAAGGTATATTCACAACTCGAAGGTTTTCCAAAAGAAGCTGAACAACCCAATTATTACAAAATGCTGGCCAATATTGGTGAATTGACAAACTGTCCAAAAACAGAGCTCTTGGTGGTGGTTTCACCCGACAATAAAATTGTTGGCGGCGTGGTTTATTTTGGCGATATGAAATATTATGGCTCTGGAGGAACAGCAACCCAAGAACAAAATGCCTCGGGTTTTAGATTGTTGGCTGTAGATACAATGGAAAGAGGCTTCGGTATTGGCAAACTTTTGACAAATGAATGCATTAGAAAAGCTGTTGATAATAAGCATAGCCAGATAATTATCCATAGCACGGAAGCGATGAAAATTGCATGGAAAATGTATGAAAATATAGGTTTTAAAAGATCAGAGGATTTAGATTTTATGCAAGGGGAGCTTCCAGTTTTTGGATTTAGATTGTTTCTTTAACAATGATAACGGATATCGAATTCTCCAAAAAGGACAATGTAACTCAAAAAATTAAAAAATAAAATACCATGACAAACAAAAAAGAAATGGCGCAACACTTTTTAAAATTAACTTCAAAAGGGAAATCAAGAGAAGCATTTAAGCTTTATGTTGGAGCAAATTTTAAGCACCACAATGTTTATTTTAGAGGAGACGCAGATACTTTAATGAAGGCGATGGAGGAAGACGCTAAAATAAACCCTGATAAGGTTTTTGAAATTCAACGTGCTTTGGAAGATGGCGAATTGGTAGCCGTTCATTCTCGTTTCAAGCAAAATCCGAACGATACAGATTGGGCTGTAATTCATATTTTTAGCTTTGAAAATGACAAAATTTTGGAGCTTTGGGACTTTGCACAAGCTGCGCCTGATGAAATGGTCAATAAAAATGGAATGTTTTAATTTGATATTAAAGGTTGTAAGCAAGCCTAGGTACAATAAAATAACAGATACCTGAAAAACTAAACTTATTCGGAAAAAAAACCTTGGAAAATTGCGCATATGGATACCATAGAATTGTCGAAATTTGGTGATTACAAGCATTATACTGCCTTAAAATTACTCACATTAATTTTAAATATTCCTTCACCGAAAGATGACATAAGTGGCAGTGAAGTTTGTGGCGTGTATTATAAAGAAAAAGACGTAGCGCGTATTGCGATTTATTGCGAAAAAGACACTGTTGCCGTTGCCCAATAGCTATTGCGATTTAACAATGAACGGCCGATTGATGAACTAAACATTGTTCATGTGTAAGATTGTTTACTGATATTTTGGTTGTTTGGCTTGCAAAGATATTTTTTTATCGCCCCTTCCAGCTGGGCAGGCAAGCTTTAGGGTTGGGGAAAATAAAAAAATAGTTGGTGTTATTTCGATTTCAGAATGTTAAATTTTCACATTTCACTTGAAAATTCAACGTGTAAATTTAATTTTTAGCTAATAATGCCAACGCGCCATCTGGCACATTCACTAAAAATGTTCACAGAACATTTTCTTAACGTTCTGTCCCCCTTCGGGGGGTAGGGGGCTATTCCAACATCGAAGAAAGCTCAAACCAACGCGCTTCTTTTTGGTCAATTTTTTGGCTAATTTCTTGGAGTTTTATAGCCAACTCATTTATTTCTTCACCTGAAAGTGAGGTATCCAAAAACTTGGCTTCAATATCGCCTTTTTGCTTGGTCAAAGATTCTATATCACCTTCAAGGGAATCATATTCCTTTTTTTCCTTAAATGACAATTTCGATTTGTTGCCTATTTTGCTTCTTGAATCAACACTTTTTGGGGCCGTATTTTCTTCCACAGGTTTTGAATCTTCATATACTTTATAATCTGTATAATTTCCAGGGAAATCTTCTATTACACCATCGCCTTTAAAAACAAAAAGATGGTCCACAATTTTATCCATAAAATATCGATCGTGAGAAACCACAATTAAACAGCCAGGAAAATCGAGCAAAAATTCTTCCAGTACGTTTAAGGTTACAATATCCAAATCGTTTGTGGGCTCATCCAAGATTAAAAAGTTAGGGTTTTGGATTAAAACCGTGCACAAATACAAGCGTTTTCTTTCACCACCGCTTAATTTCTCAACAAAATCATATTGTCTTGATCGGCTGAACATAAAACGTTCCAGCAATTGCGCAGCCGAAATTTTTCTTCCTTTGGTTAACGGAATGTATTCTCCAAATTCCTTGATCACTTCAATCACCTTTTGTCCCGGTTTTATCACAATTCCGTCTTGTGAATAATGACCGAATTTTATGGTTTCGCCAATTACTACTTTGCCCGAATCAACAGGGATTTCTCCGACAAGCATTTTTATGAATGACGATTTTCCCGTGCCATTTTTACCGATAATTCCTATGCGTTCGTTTCTTTTGAAAACATAATCAAATCTGTCCAAGATTTTTAAATCGTCAAAAGATTTTGAAACGTGGTGAAATTCAGCAATTTTTGAACCCAAACGCTCCATATCAATTTCAAGCTGCACTTTATGGTTGTCCCGTCGTTTATGCGCTTCCTCTTTGATGATGAAAAAATCATCAATCCGAGATTTTGACTTTGTGGTACGTGCTTTTGGTTGTCGGCGCATCCACTCTAACTCTTTAACAAACAGGTTTTTGGCTTTGTCAACACTTGCTTGTTCAATGGCGATTCGCTCTTCTTTTTTCTCCAAAAAGTATGAGTAATTACCTTTGTAAGTATATAAATTCCCCTGATCCAATTCTATAATTTCGTTGCAAACACGCTCTAAAAAATACCGGTCGTGCGTCACCATCAAAAGGGTGATTTTCTCTTTTTGAAAATAATTTTCAAGCCATTCAATCATTTCTAAATCCAAATGGTTGGTTGGCTCATCCAAAATCAACAAATCCGATTTGTGGATTAAAATCACTGCCAGCGACAATCTTTTACGCTGTCCGCCCGATAGCGAACTCACTTTTTGCGTTAAATCGTCTAACTTTAATTTCGATAAAATTTGCTTGTATTGGGTTTCAAAATCCCAAGCGTTGAGCCTCTCCATTTTTTCAAAAGCCACTTGATAACCCTTTTCATCATTCGGATTGTGTAGCGCTTTTTCATATTCCTCAATCACTTTTAGCGTCTCGTTATCCGAATTAAAAATGGTTTCCTCTACCGTTAAATTGTCGTCTAAATTGTCTTCTTGCGACAAATATTCGATTTTTATGCCCTTGCGCGACACCACTTGTCCGGTATCCGAACTCGCCAATCCCGCAATAATGTTCAAAATTGTGGTTTTCCCAGTACCGTTTTTGGCAATAAAGGCAATTTTTTGGTCTTTATTTATGCCGAATGAAACATTGCTAAAAAGCGCCACTTCACCAAAAGATTTCGATATATTTTCAACGGATAAATAATTCATATTTCAAATTTTTGCAAAAGTACGCAATAAAAGTGAGAATTAATTTCGACAATATTCGTTTAAAATATTTGGGCGCTCCCCCGCCGAAAAGGCGGGGTCGGGCTTTCACTACTCGCTTCCCGTAAAAAAACGGGAGAGCTCAAACATGCCGTTCAATCCCTAGCGCAGTTAAAAACAAATAGATAAATGTAAAATAACTTTGTTAAATTAGCATTAAGATAATTGAGTTTTAAGTAATTTGATAGTAAAAAATAAGCAAATGAAAATTGAAGCCAATACACCACAGGAATATATAAACAACATGCCCGATGACCGAAAGCAAGTGATGAATAAATTGAGAAAAACGATACTTGATAATTTGCCAAAAGGATATGAGGAAACTTTAAGTTATGGCATGATAGGCTATGTTGTACCTCATTCAATTTATCCAAATGGCTATCATTGCAATCCTAAATTACCGCTGCCATTTATCAATATCGCTTCGCAAAAAAATTTTATTGCGGTTTACCATATGGGTTTGTATGCAAGCCAAAAACTCTTACATTGGTTTGTTCAGGAATATCCAAAACATTGTAGCACAAAATTAGATATGGGAAAAAGTTGCATCAGATTTAAAAAAATAGATCAAATTCCGTTCGAGTTAATTGAAGAACTTACAAAAAAAGTATCTGTAGAAGAGTGGGTCAAAACTTACGAGGAAAACTTTAAAAAAAAGTAATCCTATTGAGATTTCCAAAATAAGATTCAACCAATTTAATATCAAAATAAATTACAACAACATGACAGCATTTATTGACCCAACCTAAATAGGCGTTTTTAAATTTGAAATAATGGACAAATATTTTGCGTTTGCGGTTTAAATTTGTAGCTATTCACAGATGTTTTTTATGAATCAACAAATAAACTTAGTGCATATTTTTGTTCAAATTTGGCTATATTCGTAACCTAAAGAAATTCGTTTCTCTTTTATAGCAGCACCTACGTTAACTTATGAAACCTCTATTAAAAGTTCAGAATTTATCCATTTCATTTAACCAAAATAAAGTGGTTCATGAGGTTTCTTTTGAATTAAACTCAAAACAAATTTTAGGAATTGTTGGCGAATCGGGCAGCGGTAAGTCAGTAACTTCCTTGGCTATTTTAGGATTGCTCCCAAAAAATGCCCGCATCACAGGTAGTATTTTATTAAACGATATCGATTTACAAAAAACTTCAGAAAAGGAATTTCAAAAAATCAGGGGAAATAAAATCTCCATGATTTTTCAAGAGCCCATGAGCTCCTTAAATCCAAGTTTAACTTGTGGTTATCAAGTTCAGGAAGTTTTATTGCAGCATAAAAAACTAGCTAAAAAAGAAGCTAAAAATCAGGTTATTGCACTTTTTCATAAGGTGAAATTGCCAAGGGCAGAAGCGATGTACAGCCAATATCCACATCAACTTTCTGGCGGACAAAAACAACGGGTGATGATTGCGATGGCAATAGCCTGCAAACCGCAAATTTTAATTGCAGACGAACCCACTACGGCACTTGATGTAACCATCCAAAAAGAAATTATTGAACTACTGAAAGCGCTTCAGCAAGAAACTGAAATGAGCATTATTTTTATTACGCACGATTTGGCCTTGGTTTCAGAAATTGCCGATACTGTTTTGGTGATGTATCAAGGGGAAATTGTGGAGCAGGGAAATGTTACTCAGGTTTTTAAAAATCCTGTTCACAATTATACCAAAGCCCTTATAAACTCTAAACCCAACTTAAAAAAGCGCCAGAAAAAATTGTCCACCGTGAAGGATTTTATAGAAAACACGGTTGCTCATGAAGTATATACAACTGCGCAACGCAACAGTTTTCACGCTAAAATTTATGCGGCAAAACCCTTGTTGGAGCTTAAAAATGTATCGACTTATTTCAACACCGAAAAACATTTTTTCTTTGGGAAAGCAAATCCCATCAAAGCAGTTGAAGATGTTTCATTTCAGCTTTTTGAGGGAGAAACTTTAGGACTTGTTGGTGAATCCGGTTGCGGTAAAACTACTTTGGGCCGTACTATTTTGCATCTAGAAAAAGCCACAAAAGGACAGATTTTTTACAAACAAAAGGACGTTACCAATCTCTCAAAAAAGGAATTGCGAAACTTTAGAAAAGAAGTCCAAATTATTTTCCAAGATCCGTTTTCATCACTCAATCCAAGAATTTCTGTAGGTGAAGCATTGATGGAACCTATGAAAGTTCACAGAATATTAAATTCATCAGAAGAAAGAAAAAAATATGTTTTTGAATTGTTGGAACGCGTTGGTTTGCAAGCGGAACATTTTTATAGGTATCCGCATGAATTTTCGGGCGGACAAAGGCAACGCATTGGCATTGCGCGTACGATTGTCCTAAAACCAAAATTGATTATTTGCGACGAATCGGTTTCGGCGCTCGATGTTTCTGTACAGGCGCAAGTACTAAATTTGCTGAATGAATTGAAGACCGATTTTGGCTTCACTTATATTTTTATTTCACACGATTTGGCGGTTGTGAAATACATGGCCGATCAGCTGGTGGTGATGAACAACGGTAAAATTGAGGAAATGGGCGATGCCGACACCATTTATCAATTGCCAAAAACAGCTTTTGCCCAAAAATTAATCGATGCCATTCCTAAAGGAATCTAGCCTCCAATTTCCCGACGAGAAAATTAATAATGCACAATTAAAAATTAATAAATTGTATATTGCAGCGCTGTATGAGAACTAAATATTTATATGGGTTATTTGCGTTTGGAATGTTGTTCATTTCAAGTTTTTCTTATGCCCAAATAACAAATATAGAAGAGGAAAATAGCTTGAAATTTCAAACCCATTTTTTTGAAGCTTTAAAGCAAAAAGCCATAAAAAACTACAGTAAAGCTATTGAAAGTTTGGAATTGTGTAATGAAATTGATTCTGTGAATGTTTCTGTTTTATTTGAATTTTCAAAAAATCATTTGGAGTTAAATAATTATTTTGAAGCAGAATTATTTATTGACAAAGCATTGCAACTAGAACCCGAAAATAGGTATTTGTTACAACATAAAGTAGCCGTTTTAAAAGCACAACGTAATTTTAAGAAAGCCATTGAAGTTCAAAAAACAATACTGAAAATACAGCCAAAAGATTCCGAAGAATTGGTGTTTCTTTACATTCAAAATCAGAATTTTGCAGAGGCGGAAGCACTGATTTCAAAAATTGAAGAAAATGCGATGACATCAATGCGCATAAAATCGTTTAAAAGATTTTTGGAAAACAGAAATGGGGTTGAAGTAAATATTGAAAAACCTGCAGAAATTACAACTGAAAATGTGGATTTTGAAACATTAAAAAAGTTATACGCCAATAATAAGGAATATAAAATAGTGCAGGAAATTTTGATTCAAGAAGAAAAAGAGGCGCTTTTTGAAGCGCTTTATGCTGACAGCAAAGAGGCTTTGGAGCTTTTTCCAGAACAGCCTTTTTTATATAAAATGAATGGTTTGGCACTAAATAAGCTGAGAAAATATAATGAAGCAATCACCGTTTTAAGTATTGGCATTGATTTTGTTATTGATAACAGCGCAATGGAAGCCGATTTTTATGAGCAACTCGCAATAAGCCATGAAAATCTTGGAAACAAAAGCGAAGCATTGAAATACAAACAAAGAGCCATTGCCTTAAGAAAAGAAAATTAAAAGATGAAACGCCAGAACCAAGACAAGCTTAAATACAAAAAAATTACCGACGTTCCATCTGACCTATTAAAAAAATTAAAAGCTTCAGATGAAACGAGCACAACAAATTTTGATACACAACGGAATGATTAATGGCGAACTGCATCTGTTACCGCTAAAAAATAAAATTTAAACAGATGAAACGAGCACAACAAATTTTGATACACAACGGAATGATTAATGGCGAACAGCATCTGTTACCGCTAAAAAATAAAATTTAAACAGATGAAACGAGCACAACAAATTTTGACACAGATAGGAATGATTAATGGCGAACAGCATCTGTTACCGCTAAAAAATAAAATTTAAACAGATGAAATATTATTTTAAAATAACGATATTGATGTTGCTTGCACTCTCTTCGTGCAAAAGCAAAAAAAGTTTGACAAATATGGAAGGTATTGAAAATATTTCCACAAAAAAAATAATAAGCAACCACTACGACAATAATTTCAACCAGAAAACGGTGAATGCCAATTTAAATGCCAAATATTCCGACAATAAAATGTCAACATCTGTCAACATAAAACTGCGCATAGAAGTGGATAAAACCATTTGGATGAGCGCCACAAAGTTGGGATTTCCTTTGGCGAAAGTTAAAATTACACCAAACCGGGTAAGCTATTACGAAAAAATTAGAGGCACCTATTATGATGGAGACTTTTCTATGTTAAGTAAATGGCTAGGGACAGAATTGGATTATCAAAAAGTTCAAAATATTTTATTGGGACAAGCAGTTTTAAATTTAAAAAGAGATAAATATGATTCTAAAATAGACAATCGATTGTACCAATTATCGCCAATAAAACATAATGATTTGTTTGGTATTTTGTTTTTTTTGAATCCGGATAATTTCAAATTAAACCGACAAGAAATTACCAATACTGCAAAACAACAAATGCTTTCTGTATCCTACGCAAACTATAAAAACATTAAAGGGGAACAGTTCCCAGAAAACATCAATATAAGAGCGACAGATCACGATAATTTAACCACCATCAATATAGAATATAAGTGGGTTGAATTCAATGAAAAATTAACGTTTCCATTTGAAATTCCAACTGGTTACAAAGTAATTAGTTTAAAATAATGCGGTTTAAATTTAAGTACATTTTTTCTTTTTTAGCACTGTTTTTAAGTGTGGCAGTTGCTGCCCAAAACACAAAGCGCGACAATTTGGAGGCGCGCCGGACTCAAATTCAAAAAGATATTATTTATATCAATAACTTGCTTTCAACCACAAAAAAAACAGAAAAAAATTTATTGGTTGAGGTCAAGGATTTAAAGGATAAAATAGACAAAAGGGAAGAATTAATTACCGTTATTTCAAGCGAATCTGCTGAGCTTGGTAATGAAATTTATTTAAATCAGCTTGAAATTAACAAAAATCAACGCAATTTGGAAGCGTTAAAGAAAGACTATGCTGAAATGATTTTTAAATCGTACAAAAGCAAGTCACAAAACAGCAGAATCATGTTTTTGCTTTCTTCCGAAAATTTTTATCAGGGTTATAAACGCTTTCAGTATATGAAGCAATATTCCAGTTTTAGAAAAAATCAGGGAGAAGAAATTCAACAAAAAACAATTGAAATTCAGGCTTTAACGGATACGTTAATTTCAAAAAAGAAGCAGAAGCAAGAGCTTTTAAATGAAAAAAAACAGGAGCAAGTTGTTATCCAAAAAGAAAAAAAGGAACAAGAAAACTTATTGAGTCAAGTAAAGGACAAAGAGAATAAATACAAAAGGCAAATTTCACAATTTCAAAAAGAAGAAAGAAAGATTGATGCCCAAATAGATAAAATAATTAGAGATGCAATTGCGGCTTCCAACAAAAACACATCAAACACCACATCAGCAACTTTCACTCTTACGGCTGAAGCTAAGGAATTGGCTTCAAAATTTACGGCTAATAAAGGGCAATTGCCTTGGCCAGTTGAAAAAGGATTCGTTTCTACTTATTATGGAAAACAACCGCATCCTGTTGTGAAAACAGCCACAATACAAAGCAATGGCGTTAGAATTACCACTGATGTTGGCAGTAAGGCGCGTGCTGTTTTTGAAGGAACTGTTTTATCTGTTCAAGTTTTGGGCGGTAATTTAAAAGCCGTATTAATTCAACACGGGGATTATATAACTGTATATAAAAATTTGGAAAGCGTGTTTGTAAATACTGGTGATAAAGTAAAAACAAAACAAGAAATTGGAACTATTTTTACCGATAAAATTACTGGAAAAACAATTTTAGGATTTGTATTATCACGGAACGTAACTACAGAAGACCCAGCATCTTGGATTTATAGGATGTAAGAGCTAATCAATAAATAATTTTCGTAACTCGCCTGCCTCACTTGGTTTCATTCTTCCGGATATGATTAAGCTTAATTGTTTCCTGCGTAAAGCACCTTCAAAGCGTTCTTTTTCAAGCGTTGTCTCGGGTACTAATTGAGGAACGGCTACGGGTTTCCCAGATTTGTCAACAGCAACAAAAGTGTAAATACCCTCATTTACTTTTGAACGTACTTGAGATTCCCGGTCTTCAACCCAAACATCCACATAAATTTCCATAGATGTTTTAAATGCTCTTGAAACTTTGGCTTCAATAGTCATAACGCTCCCTACAGGAACAGCATTGTTAAATGCCACATGATTTACCGATGCGGTCACCACAATTTCATGCGAATGACGACGTGCCGCAATGCTGCAAGCCCTATCCATTCTTGCCAATAATTCGCCTCCAAACAAATTTCCCAACGGATTGCTTTCTCCCGGTAAAACGATATCGGTAAATATGGTTAAGGATTCTTTTGGTGTTTTTACCATGATTAATTAAATTTTTTTCGGAAAAAGATAGCTGTATTATAAAAGAAATAAGCTTCAGTAAATGCTAGATATTAGTATTCTTTAACCAATAACCAAGCATCTTCCGACTCTGTTTTATGAATGATGCGCATTTTGTTTATCGCCTCATTCTCAGTGGCAAAACTTTCGAAGGCAACCTCAGTCAAATGCCACTTATTAACGCCCAGAATTTTGGCATTATACCCTTTCTCAAGCAATTGCTGCAATTTTTTCACTGCGTTTTCAGGAGTTCTAAAAGCACCAGCGATAATATGGTAATTATAGGTTTCTTTAGTGATGTTTAAGGTAATTGCAGGTAAGGGATTGGAAATTACAAACGTTGCTTCCTGTATGGTTTTTTCGACTTTCTTTTGTTGTTGCTCGGCTTCGGTAACTAAATTTTTATATTCAATTTTTTGGTATTCGTTCCAGCCTACTGTCCCCAAGGCAAAAAGTATGGCCGCTGTTGCCGCATATTTAATAAATACAGGCGTTTTTCGTTTTGTTTCCTCTGTTGAAAATGTTTCCAGCTGCTTAATTTTTTCTTTGTAAACAACGCGTTTTATAGCAGGTGAAACAAAAGAACCCAATCCAAAAGAGGCTGTCAAATAATTAAGAGAATTCGTAGGTTCAAAAATGAGTTTGCGATCTTTATTTAACTTAAACGACCCAATATTTTCTAATTCAAGTACTTCAACATTCAGCAGCAGTTTCCACTCAGTCACGTCTTTTTCAATGACTTTCAAGGCTTCTGAATAGGAAATTTTTTTTGATGCAGCCACATAATTTGCCAACAATCCATCATTATTTTGCAAATGGGAATTAAAGGTCAACTGATTTGAAGGCGGATAAAAAGTGTGTGTAAAATGATTCACTTTTGCCGAAATTTCGTTGGTTACAAAACCACCAAAATTTGGTACAATTACACATTCATATCGGTATAATAAATCGCTTATGTAGTTTGCTGTTGTCATTGAAACAAATATATAAAAAAACCCTTGCCAAAATATTGGTTATACATAATTTTTATTAACAATAATTTTATATATTGACACTCAAATTGTTAAAATATGCTTGAAGAAGATTTGCTGTACGTTTTGGCGTTGCAGCGCGCAAAAGGTATTGGCGATATTAACGCTAAAAAGTTGTTGGCACACTGCGGAAGCGCCAAAGAAGTGTTCAAAGAGAAACGTCGGAATATTGAAAAAATATTTGGCTTCGGAAAACTTTCGGTCCAATATTTATTTGATTCCAACAATTTAAAAGAAGCCGAAGTAGCGCTAAAATATATTCAGGAAAACGCTATAGAAACACTCTATTTTACCGATAATAATTACCCAGAACGATTAAAACATTGCATAGATGGTCCCATACTGCTATTTAAGGAAGGGAATATCGATTTAAATGCCGGACCAATCATCAGCATTGTTGGTACACGTCAAATTACGAGTTATGGCAGGGATTTTTGTGAAAAGTTGATATCAGATTTAACAGCATACAATCCAATTATTGTGAGTGGTTTTGCCTATGGTGTCGATATTTGTGCCCACAAAGCAGCTCTTAAAAATAATTTGCAAACCATTGGTGTTTTGGCACACGGATTTGAAGAAGTTTATCCTAAAATTCATAAAAAGTATATTTCCGAGATGCATAAAAACGGCGGGTTTCTAACCGAGTTTTGGCAAAATGACCAACCATTGCGTGAAAATTTTTTAAAACGAAATCGGATTGTCGCAGGAATGTCAGAAGCCACCATCATTATTGAATCTGCCGAAAAGGGCGGTTCTTTGGTCACTGCCGATATTGCAAATTCTTACAGCAGGGATGTTTTTGCAGTTCCTGGAAGAAGCACAGATATATATAGCAAAGGCTGCAACGATTTGATAAAAAACAACAAAGCAGCCATTTTAACTTCTGCAAAAGATTTAATCGACATGCTGAATTGGGAAAGCCCGCTAAATGTAAAAAAATCAATTCAAAAACAGCTTTTTGTTGAATTGACAGAAAACGAACAATTGATTTATAACTTTTTGACACATAACGGCAAAGAGCTTATCGATTTAATTTCTCTAAACTGCAAATTGCCTATACATCAAACCACATCGTTATTATTTAATTTAGAGATGAAGGGCATGATAAAACCATTGCCAGGAAAGTTATATGAAGCTATTTAGTTTTTAGTAAGGTTAAAATAACTTTAAAATCATAAAAGAAAAGGTCAATTTGTGCTAAAATCAGTATTTTTGCACCTTAAATTTAATTATGATTAAAATACCCCAACAAGCAAAAGCACTTATTTTCGATTTAGATGGCACCATTGCCAACACCATGCCAAATCATCTTATATCTTGGAGAAAGGCAGTTTTGCCTTATGGAATCAACTTTGATGCAGCTTTATTTATGCAGTTGACAGGAATGCCAAGAACGGCTACTATTGAAAAACTAAATGAAATGTTCAGCACTAAAATGAATCCTGATATTGTTGGAAAAGTAAAGGAAGACCATTTTAAAACATTGGTCAACTTAACCGAAGAGATTGAGGTGGTTACCGATGTTATTAGAAAATATCACACCATTTTGCCGATGTCCATTGGAACGGGAAGCACAAAAAGTGGTGCTAAAAAAACGCTGGAAGTTATTGGGTTTGAAAACTATTTTGACATTGTTATCACTGCAGATGACATTATAAACCACAAACCACATCCTGAGACATTTTTAAAATGCGCGGAACTAATGGGTGTTAAACCACAAGACTGCGTTGTTTTTGAGGATGGAATATTAGGGATGAAGGCAGCAGAAGAAGCTGGAATGATGGTAATTGACGTGAACGATTATTTTAAAATTGATTATGAAGTTTAGGATTTTGAAATTCTCGCTTCAAACCTACTTCCCATTCCTTTAAAAAATCCTCAATTTCTTCAATAAACTCGATGCTTATTTCGGTTCGGTTGATGGTGCAATGCAAAATTATTTTGTCTTTTTCCGGTGGAAAACCAGTAGTTATTGTCCATGATAATGCATTTGGACAATCCAATAAAGTAAAGCGGACTCCGCCATTTATTTTATCGTAACGGATGTTGAATTCGCCCCAAAGCGTCAATCCAATAAAATGGTTTTCTTCACTTTCTAGAAAAAGCATAGACTCCGTAAACTCTTCTACGCTTTTTGGGTGTATCTTGTCTTGAATCTGTGCTTCAGAAGTCTGTTTATCAATAATTCTAAAAAACTCCATATTATATTTTTTTATGTGATTGGACACTTTCAATAACTACGGTCGAAAGAATCAGCAATCCACCAATTAACGTATTTTCAGAAGGAATTTCATGCAACAAAAACAGTCCGAAGAAAACGCCATAAACCGGTTGAATACTGCTCATAATACTCGCTGTGCTAATGGAAAAATTCTTAAAGCTCATCACAAAAAGCGTATGACCAATAGCTGTGGTAAACAAAGCTAATGTAACTAAAGCCATCCAATCTTCTGAAGTTGGTTTAGCTTCAAAGATAAAAAGTACTGGCCATAAAACCAATGAAACAATAACTAGTTGATAAAACATAAGCATTGAGCCAGAATATTGGGCTATTTTTTGTTTCATCATAATATTTCTAAGGGCGTAAAACACAGAAGAAAGCAATCCGGAAAGCACCCCTTTAGTAAGATTATTCTCCAAATTAAATTCGGGTGCTAAAAAATAAATACCGACCAATGCAATAAGTCCCAAAAGCACGTGAGTTTTGTTCAATTTCGTCTTAAAAAATAAAGGCTCCAGCAAAGCGGTAATTACAGGATAAGTAAATAAACTAAGCATTCCGATGGCTACATTTGAAAGGTGGAGCGCATAAAAATAGGTAATCCAATGTGCGCCAAGAAACAGGGAGCTCAGGATAATAGCTTTAAAGTCTTTTTTGCTTGAAATTTTTAAGTCAATTTTTTTATACCAACAAAACGCCCCTAAAATAACTGCGGCAAAAGCACAACGAAACCAAATGGATACAGGTGGTGGCATTGCTATAAAACGCCCCAAAACACCTGAAGTGCTAATTAACAGCACGGCAATATTAAGTTCTAAAATGTGTTTTAGATGTTGTTGCTTTTTCAATGATTATATTTTTTGAAGCGTTGTCAAAGCTTTATTTATAGTTGTAATTTTATCAAATGTTAACAAAAGTCGCAATCCATTTTTCGTTTCTTTTTCTTTTATGGTGCACCCGAGTGGATTTTGCTGAACAAATTGTAAAACTTTTGTAAAAACAGGTGTTTGGTAAAAAGAACTTTGCTGATTGGAAACAAAGTAGCCAATCATTTTATGTTTTTTCAGGATAAGACGTTCAAGTCCCAAAGATTTGGCAATCCATTTTATGCGCATACTGTTTAACAAATCCACTACTTGAATAGGAAGTTCTCCAAAACGGTCAATCAATTCCAATTCGAATTTCTGAAGGTCTTCTTCCGTTTTAAGCTCACTTAATTTAGTATATAAATTCAATCGTTCAGAAATCACATTGATATAATCATCGGGAAAAAGAATTTCAAAATCAGTATCAATCTGAATGTCTTTTACATAATCTTTTGGTTTTTCATCTTGCTCTTTATACAATTCTTTAAACTCATTTTCCTTCAGTTCCTCAATGGTTTCATTCAATATTTTTTGATAAGTTTCAAAACCAATATCATTGATAAACCCACTTTGTTCACCACCCAATAAATCGCCTGCACCGCGAATTTCCAAATCTTTCATGGCAATTTGAATACCGCTGCCCAACTCCGTAAACAATTCAATGGCCTGAATGCGTTTTCGGGCATCATCGGTCATCATATGATAAGGAGGCGTAATAAAATAACAAAATGCTTTTTTGTTTGAGCGCCCAACGCGTCCGCGCATTTGGTGCAAATCAGACAAGCCAAAATTGTTGGCGTTGTTGATAAAAATGGTGTTTGCGTTTGGCACATCCAAACCGCTTTCAACAATGGTTGTGGAAACCAACACATCAAATTCATTGTTGATAAAACCAAGCATCAAGCCTTCCAGCTTTTTACCTTCCATTTGTCCGTGACCAATTCCTATTTTCGCATCGGGAACCAATCGCTGCAACATTCCGGCAACTTCTTTAATGTTTTCAATGCGGTTATGGATAAAAAACACTTGTCCGCCCCGCTGAATTTCATAGCGAATCGCATCTCGAATCACTTCTTCACTAAATCGAATCACATTGCTTTCTACGGGAACACGATTTGGTGGCGGTGTATTGATAACAGATAAATCACGCGCTGCCATCAAGGAAAACTGCAAAGTTCTCGGGATTGGCGTTGCGGTAAGCGTTAAGGTATCAATATTTTCTTTTAAAGTTTTCAATTTATCTTTAACGGCTACACCAAATTTTTGTTCTTCATCAACAATTAACAACCCCAAATCTTTATATTTTATGACTGGATTCGTCAGTTGATGCGTTCCAATCACAATGTCAACAGAACCGTCTTCCAATCCTTTTAAAACAGCTTTTCTTTGGGTGGCGGTTCTAAATCGATTTAAATATTCTACGGTAACAGGGAAATCTTTTAAGCGTTCGCTAAAGGTTTTAAAATGCTGAAAAGCCAAAATAGTGGTTGGTACCAAAATAGCAACCTGTTTGCCGTTATCAACCGCTTTAAAAGCAGCCCTGATGGCAATTTCTGTTTTTCCGAAGCCAACATCGCCACATACCAAACGATCCATTGGGCGTTCATTTTCCATGTCACTTTTCACATCTTGGGTTGATGAAGATTGATCTGGTGTGTCTTCGTACAAAAAGCTGGCTTCCAGTTCATGCTGCAAATAACTGTCTGGTCGGTATTGAAAACCTTTTTGCATTTTGCGTTTCGCATACAATTCAATCAAATTGAAGGCAATATGACGAATACGCGATTTTGTTTTTTGTTTTAATGCTTTCCAGGCGCCAGATCCCAATTTATGCAATTTGGGTGCGGTGCCGTCTTTGCCGTTGTATTTGGCAATTTTATGGAGCGAATGAATGCTGATGTATAAAATATCACGATCGCCATAAATCAATTTAATGGCTTCTTGCTGTTTTCCTTCGACATCAATTTTTTGAAGTCCGCCAAATTTCCCGATGCCGTGATCAATATGCGTCACATAATCGCCAATTTCAAGATTGGTCAATTCTTTTAAGGTGATGGTTTGTTTTTTGGCATAGCCGTTTTTTAAGCGGAACTTATGATAACGTTCAAAAATTTGGTGGTCGGTATAGCAAACCAATTTATTTTCTTCATCAATAAATCCTTGAAATAAAGGGAAAACAAGTGTGGTATATTCCAATTCCTTGTCGAGGTCACTAAAAATATCGTGAAAACGATCGGCTTGTTTTTGTGAATCGCAAAACAGATAATTTTTATAGCCATTTTCGCTATTTTGATGAAAATTTTCAACGAGTAAATCAAATTGTTTGTTGAATGATGGCTGCGGTTTTGTGTTGAAGATCACAACGTTATGCTGAACTTGTTTCAGCATCTTTTCATTTGATTTTGAATCGTCTCGAGAAAGCCTTGCATTTACAATTTCAACCAATGAAAGCGCCTGTAATTCTTTTTTTATAAGGTCGCCATCACAAAATAGTTCGTTTGGTTTTGCGTGATTTAAAGCCGAAGACAAATCTTTAAAAGTAATTTCTGCCTTGCCAAAAAGGTTGTCCAGGGTATTATAAAGCAGGTTTAAATCTTTAGCAAAAACAATAGTTTTATCGGAAATGTATTTTAAAAAACTGTCCCTTTTTTCGGTTAGCGCTTTATTTTCAACATTAGGCATAATGCCAATTTTATTTATTTTTTCTGTGGAAAGTTGCGTTTCAACATCAAAAGTCCGGATGCTTTCCACTTCATCGTCAAAAAATTCAATACGATAAGGTTCGTCATTCGAAAAAGAAAAGACATCAATAATACCGCCTCTAGTCGAAAATTCTCCGGGCTCACTCACAAAATCCACTCGGTTAAATTGGTATTCAAACAAAACCTCATTCACAAAATCTAAACTCAGTTTATCATTGACGCTTATTTTTAAAGTGTTTCGGTTTAATTCTGCCTTAGTGACAACTTGTTCAAAAAGCGCTTCGGGATAAGTGACAATAATTGCCGCTTTTTTACGCGAATTAATTCGGTTTAAAACTTCTGAACGCAACAAAACATTGGCGTTGTCAGTCTCTTCTATTTGATAAGGTCTTCGGTAGGAACCCGGATAGAAAAGCACATCCTTATCGTTTAAAAGCAGCTCCAAATCATTTAAATAATAGGCAGCTTCTTCCTTATCATTAAAGATTAACAAAAATGGTTTGTCAACTTTTTTAAAACTTTCAGAAATAACGAAAGACAATGACGATCCAACCAAATTCGAAATTTGAAAATGGTGATTATCTTTTAGTAATAGTGGAACCAATTGTTTTTGCTCAACAATTTGTCCGTAAATTTTAACAATAGCTTGTTTGCTCAAATTTGCAAATTTTGCCAAAGGTAGCATTTTAAAAAAAATGAGGAAAAATTCAGCAAAAATTATTAAATTTATAAATTAAAATAAAAACTTTTATTTATGCCAAATACAGATTCATATCTAACAGGATTACATCATCAAAACATTGACCATTTTGCCGCTTTGGTAAGACTTGCTTTATTTGATGATAGGATTGATGATAAAGAATATAGGTTATTGGAAAGATTAGCCATTCGGCTCGATATAACTAAAATTGAATTTGAAGCTATCTTGAAAAATCCAAAGAATCACCCAATAGACAGGCCAGTAAGTTATGATGAAAGGTTAGAGCATTTATACGATTTAACAAAAATGCTATTTTTAGATAGGAACCCAACTATTGATAAAACCTCTATGATGGATAGAATTGCTGTAGGCCTTGGGTTTCCTGCCGAAAATGCAAGAGTTATTGTAAAAGAGGCTATAAAATTCTTTTTAAAAGAACCTGATGTGGAAGATTTTAAAAAAGTAATAAAACAAGCGAATCCCATTAAACACTAATTTGCATTTTTAAATTTTTTAGATGGATATATTTTGAGGGTTTAATTATATTTGGGGTTAAAATTAGAAGTATGGCGTTATCGGATTATAATTTAAGCGGGGAACAAAAAAGAAACATTGCGCATTTTGCGAGTATTGTAAGATTGGCTTTGGCAGATGATATGATTACTGTAGGCGAAGAAAAATTATTGAAAAAATTGGCCAAAAGATTTCATATTTTAGATGAAAAGTATAAGGAAGTACTTGAAAATCCTAATGACTATTCGCAAGTGACGCCACATGGTTATGATGAGCGTATTGAGCATTTATACGATTTGGCAATGATGGTTTTTGCAGATGGGGAAGCATCAAAAGAGGAAGCTAAAGTATTGAAAAAAATATGCATCGGACTTGGGTTTCCTCTGGATAATGTTGAAAAAATAACCAACGAGGCTATTCATTTAATTTTAAACAACAATGATTTGGAAGATTTTTCAAAAGCCGTAAAGAAGGTCAATAGAATATAATGGGACAAAAGAATGCTAAAAAGCTGAACATAATGTTCGGCTTTTTGTGTTTAAAATAGTAATTTGCAATAAAAATTACACGTGTCAAAATTAACTTCCTTTCAGGTTTATAGCGCCTCTGCAGGCAGCGGAAAAACATTCACCTTGGTTAAAGAATATTTAAAAATTCTTTTAACAAGTGATAACACCTATAAATTTCAACAAATTTTAGCGGTAACCTTTACCAATAAAGCCGCCGGTGAAATGAAAGAACGTGTTATTGAGAATTTAAACACGTTTTCAAAAGCAGAAAAAAGCGATATGCTTCAGGTAATTTGTCAGGAAACAAATTTAACAGAAGTCCTTATTTTTAGCAGATCACAAGCCATTTTAAACGCCATATTGCAAAACTATTCCGCATTTGGTATTATGACCATCGATAGTTTTACACATAAATTAATCCGAACTTTTGCTTATGATTTACACCTTCCTTTAAATTTTGAAGTGGAAATGGATGCTGAAAGTTTTTTAAATGAAGCTGTTGACATAGTGATTTCCAAAATTGGAAGTGATAAAAAATTAACCGATTTACTAGTTAGTTATTCGCTTCAAAAACTGGAAGATGACAAAGCTTGGGATATATCATTGGAGTTAAAATCGTTTGCCAAAATTATATTGAATGAAACCGATGCAACCAATTTAAAATCGCTCAATAAAATTTCCATAGAGGAATTTACGCTATTGAAGGAAAAACTTCAAAAAGAAAACAAACAACTTGAAGATGAATTTTTAGGTATTGGGGAAAAGGGCTTGCGAATTATTAATGAAAACGGCCTTCAACATAGCGATTTTGGTTATACTGGTGAATTTCCAAAACATTTTATAAAACTTACCAAACTAAAATATTTAAAAGCAGACGATTTAAAATTTGAAGGAAGGCTAAACACTACTATTGAAGAAGATAAAAATTTATGCGCAGCTAAATGCAGCATAAACTCGAAACAAATTATTGAGCGTATTGCACCAGTTTTAAAGGATCTGTATTATGAATCCAAAAGATTATACGCTGAAAAGTATCCTCGTTATATTTTAAATAATCTAATTGCAGAAGGCTTAATTCCTTTGGCGGTTTTAAATTATATAAATAATGCCCTTCAGGAAATAAAATCCGAAAATAATATTTTGTTAAATGCCGAGTTTAACCAACTTATTGGCGATACCATTAAAAATGAACCAGCACCATTTATTTATGAACGGATAGGTGAGAAATTTCGCTATTATTTTATCGATGAAATGCAAGATACTTCTCAATTGCAATGGCAAAATTTAATACCGCTGATAGACCATGCCATTTCTTCGGAAAACGAATTAGGAGAGCAAGGAAAGTTATTGTTGGTAGGCGACGCAAAACAATCAATTTACAGATGGCGGGGTGGAAAATCTGAGCAGTTTATAGCGCTCTCTTCCGAAGAAAAAAACCAAAACAACAATCCGTTTTACGTTGAAAAGGGATTGTATAATTTGGAAACAAATTTCAGAAGTTATTCGGAAATCATAGATTTTAACAATTCTCTTTTTAAGCACAGTTCACAATATTTATCCAACCAAAGTTATCGCAATTTATTTTTTGAAGGCAATAGCCAAAAATTTAACAGTAAAACCGGCGGTTACGTACAACTTTCCTTTGTTGAAAAAAATGAGGAAGAAGAGGATAAAACGTTGGTTTATCCAAAAAAAGTGGCTGAAATTATTCAAAATTTAGATCCATCTTTTAAAAAGAATGACATTTGTGTTTTGGTTCGGAAAAAGGATCAGGGAATTGCAGTGGCAAAATATTTATCGGAAAATGGCATTGAGATTATTTCTTCTGAAACTTTGTTGCTGAAAAACAACGAAAAAGTAAACTTCATAATCAATTTATTGTATGTGGTGGAAAATCCTTCATACAAAGAGCACAAAATTAAATTACTGTATTTTTTGTACGAATATTTTAAATTGGAGGAAGACAAGCATCATTTTTTAGACAAGTTTATTAGTTTACCAACTGCTGAATTTTTTGCAGGCTTAAAAAAATATGGACTGCATTTTAATTTAGAAGAATTTAACCAAAGTCCGTTTTATGAAAGCATAGAATATATTGTTAGAAGTTTCAAATTGGCTCCAGATTCCGATTCAAATATTCAATTCTTTTTGGATGTTATTTTTGAGTTTCAGCAGAAAAAAAACGTGTCTGTGGGCAATTTTTTGGAATTCTGGGAATTGAAAAAAGACAAGCTAAGTATTGTTGCTCCCGAAGCCGAAAACGCCGTGAGGATTATGACAATCCACAAAGCAAAAGGACTAGAATTTCCAGTGGTTATTTTCCCGTATGATATTGAAGTGTACCGGCAAATAAATCCGAAAGTTTGGTATTCTGATGACCAATTGGGTGATATTAAGCAGTTTTTTTTAAATTATGGAGATAGGTTAAACTACATTGGGGAACATGGAAAACAGTTGTTTGATCAACGAAGGGAAGAGTTGGAGTTGGACAATTTTAATTTATTGTATGTAACTTTAACAAGGGCAGTAGAACAATTATACGTCATTACTGAGGACAAAACTGGTGGTAAAGATGTGGATATTATAAAAAACACTTCGGATTTGTTTATCCAGTTTTTGAAGAAAATTGCCTTGTGGAATCCTGAAAAAAAGGAATATAGTTTTGGAGATCCAAAGCGACTGCCTTTTTCAAAAAAAGAAGAAAGCAATACCACAATCCAACAAAATTTTATTGGCAATTCATGGAAAAACCACCAGATTTCTATTGTTGCCAATTCCTCTTTACATTGGGATACCGTGCAAGGAAAAGCCATTGTTTACGGAAATTTATTGCATGAAATGTTGTCCAAAATCAAAACAACTAATGATATTGATGAGGTGGTAGATATGTATTTGTTTAAGGGTGAAATTACTCTTCAAGAACAAAATGAAATTAGTATTATTTTAAAGAAAATCATTAATCACCAGCAGCTTTCTCATTATTTTGGTCAGAACAACCTTGTTTTTACAGAACGGGAAATTCTTACTGCTGATAAACAAATATTAATCCCTGATAGATTGATTTTTAATGACAACAAAGTATCGGTTCTAGATTATAAAACGGGAAAACCCGAAGATAAGCACCGCCACCAAATTAACGCCTATGCGCTGGCACTAGAAAATTTAAATTATAGTATTGAAAAAAAATTATTAGTTTATATAACTGATGAAATTTTAATAGAAGAAGTCTAAATTTGTAAAAAAAACATTATGTACGGTAAAATACAACAACACTTACAAGAAGAACTGCAGGAAATTAAAGCAGCAGGTTTATATAAATCTGAGCGAATTATCACATCATCACAGGACGCGGTGATAAAAATTAGTTCAGGACAGGAAGTGATTAATTTTTGTGCAAACAATTATTTGGGATTGTCAAACAATCCTAAAGTGATTCAAGCCGCGAAAGATACTATGGATACCCATGGATTTGGAATGTCATCTGTGCGTTTTATCTGTGGGACACAAGATATTCACAAACAACTGGAGCAAAAAATCGCCGAATTTTATAAAACTGAAGACACTATTTTATATGCAGCAGCTTTTGATGCAAACGGAGGCGTTTTTGAGCCACTTTTTTCGGAAGAAGACGCCATAATTTCAGATTCTTTAAACCATGCTTCTATTATTGATGGTGTGCGTTTATGCAAGTCAGGAAGATATCGTTATGAAAATAACGACATGGATTCGTTGGAAGAACAACTTATTGAAGCCAATAAAAAGAATCATCGATTTAAAATAATAGTGACAGATGGTGTTTTTTCAATGGATGGTGTTGTCGCAAAACTTGATAAAATTTGCGATTTGGCCGATAAATATGATGCCTTGGTAATGGTTGATGAGTGTCATGCAGCTGGTTTTATAGGAAAAACAGGCAGAGGAACATTAGAGCTCAAAAATGTAATTGGCAGGGTTGACATTGTTACAGGTACGCTTGGGAAAGCTTTGGGAGGGGCGATGGGCGGTTACACCACAGGTAAAAAAGAAATTATTGAATTGCTACGTCAGCGTTCAAGACCTTATTTATTCTCAAATTCTTTAGCTCCTGCAATTGTGGGCGCATCCCTAAAAGTATTCGAAATGATTTCAACCGACACCACTTTAAGAGATAAATTAGAATGGAATACCAACTACTTTAAAGAGGGAATGACAAAAGCGGGGTTTGATATTGTAAAAGGAGATTCGGCGATTGTTCCTGTGATGCTTTATGATGCAAAATTATCACAAGACATGGCGAATATGTTGTTGGAAGAGGGTATTTATGTAATCGGATTTTTTTATCCGGTTGTTGCAAAAGGGAAAGCAAGAATTAGAGTACAATTATCGGCAGCCCACAGCAGAGAACATTTAGAAAAAGCAATAGCTGCATTTGTTAAAGTGGGGAAAACACTTAAGGTAATATAGAAAATTAGTAAAACTGTATTTTTTTCAATATATTTTTGTATTTTTGTTTGTAATAGAGGAGTTATAAGTACTTTCGTTATTACAAAAAAGAATATTAAATCTAAACTTACTAAAAATGAAACATGTAAAAATTGCCTTTTTGGCTTTGTTATTAATTGTATCCTGTCGTACTACTAATGACACTACTAATGCCCCGAAAATACACGATGCCGATAATGACGGTGTTGAAGACTGTAGAGATAGATGTCCAAATGTTGCTGGTTTACCTGAATTTTATGGCTGCCCAGATACAGACGGGGATGGAATTCAAGACAGTAAAGATAGATGTCCAGAAGTTGCGGGATCAAAATTATTACAAGGTTGCCCAGATAGAGATGGAGACGGCACTGCAGATATAGACGATGGTTGTCCAGACGTTTCTGGTCCAAGAACAAATGCCGGATGCCCATTTAAAGATACTGATGGAGATGGTGTTATTGATTTAATTGACAGATGCGTAACTGTAAAAGGTCCAGCATCAAATTATGGTTGTCCTGTTTTACCTGGTCAAGAGATTATGGATGAATTGAACGAGTATGGAAGAACCATTTTGTTTGATACAGCTAAATGGACTTTCAAAAAAGAATCATACAGTACTTTAGAGCCAATGACAAAAATATTAAAAGAGTACCCAGATGCTAATTTTGTAATTGAAGGTCATACAGATAGTGTTGGTTCAGATAAATCTAATCAATTGTTATCCGAAAGAAGATCAGCAGCTGTTAGAGATTATTTCATCTCGAATGGTATCAATGCTGATAGATTAACATCAAAAGCTTTTGGAGAGAGTATGCCAATTGATACTAATAACACAGCTGCTGGTAGAGCAAACAACAGACGTACTGAAGTTAAATTAGCAGAATAAGTAACTACAACTTCTTTTAAAAGAAATAATCGCCTAGAAATTAATTTTTAGGCGATTTTTTTTGAAAATTATTGTTGAATATTGGAACTATTTAAGACCGTTGCAGGATAAATATTTACAAAAAAGCTAAAAACTGGATTAACCATATGGTTGTTGAACGTCATAGCTATTGATAAATTTTTTGCTTTTATAACGAGTGAACCTATTTCTATTGCATCCATTGAGCTCTAATGGTCTTGACCAGCCTGGACTTTCTATCTAATTTAGTAATTACCTAACTGCTGATTACGCTACTATGGCTTTTTTTTCTTCCAAACAAACATAAGTTAAAGATAAAAAAGTGCTGGGTCATCAAAAACCACTCCTTTTCTTCTTAAATTTGTTCTTTTTACGACACTTAGATTTTTTGATTAAATGTTTTGTCGAAAATAGGAAAAAGTGCAATAGGAAGCCTTAGAGGAGTCCCGATGAAAGTTTAGGGAGTCTTGTAAATCATAAATTTGTAAGGCTTTTTTTATTTAAAAGGGGGGCACATGATTCCTTTTAGTTTTTTATTTGGCAACATCAAAATAAGGTATTCTGATTTTTGTCATATCGCACTGTTATTAAGTTGTTTATTTTTGACCAATTAAATAATTATAAACTTGATGTACGCATATCAATTATTGTACGAAAAAGTACAAAGATTTGAAGTGCCAGACGCTTCTCGCACCATGTTCGTTTCTTGTAGATAAAAAGAAACAGCATTGCTAATTAATTGGAATAATTAACAAATCTACAAGTAACATTTCCTGATTTTTTTAATACCAGTGGTTTTAATTTTATTTAAAAAATTAGTTGTTTGGCGCCGAAAAAAAATAATTATACAAATTCAACACATAGATTCCGTGGATTCCCAGAATATTTTGATAGCGCTACTTAACTGGTAGTTTTTGGGGTTCATACTTTTTTAATTATATAAAGCAACCTTTTTTCGTTTTTCTTCTAATTATTTAATAATTACAGGTGTTCTTATTATTATAAATTCAAAAATTAGACTTAAATTTGCTTAAAATATATTAAAAGGGCAATTAAATTAAAAAATATAATAGTCAATTTATAAATATAACAAAATATAACAATATGTTAAAATCGATGATTAGATTGCGAATGAGTTCCCATGATGCTCATTATGGTGGAAACCTTGTTGATGGAGCAAGAATGCTTCAGCTATTTGGAGATGTTGCCACAGAACTTCTTATTTTAAGAGATGGGGACGAAGGTTTGTTTAAAGCATATGATATGGTAGAGTTTATGGCACCTGTTTATGCGGGAGACTTTATTGAAGCTGTTGGTGAAATAATTGATGAAGGAAACTCTAGCAGAAGAATGAAATTTGAAGCGCGTAAGGTGATAGTGCCTCGTCCTGATATTTCAGATTCAGCCTGTGATTTTCTTGAAGAACCTATTGTTGTTTGTCGTGCAACAGGAACCTGTGTGACCCCAAAAGCGAGTCAGCGTAAATAAATTATTCTATGGAAAAATTAATTATCACAGCCGCAATTTCAGGTGCGGAAGTTACAAAGGAACACAATCCTGCAGTGCCTTATACCATTGAAGAATGTGTTCGTGAAGCCAGTTTGGCCTATCAGGCTGGTGCAAGTATTATTCATTTGCACGTTCGTAAAGACGATGGCACGCCTACACAAGATAAAAATCGTTTTAAAGAAGTGATGGATGCAATTAGGGTTAAATGTCCCGATGCAATTATTCAGCCTTCAACTGGTGGCGCAGTTGGGATGACAAACGATGAAAGGTTACAACCAACCGAGTTAAGTCCGGAAATGGCAACTTTAGATTGTGGTACCTTAAACTTTGGAGGTGATGAGATATTTGAAAATACCGAAAATACCATCAAATATTTTGGCGCGCGAATGATCGAAAAAAACATAAAACCGGAATTGGAAGTTTTCGACAAATCTATGATTGATATGGCCTTGCGCCTTCATCAGAAAGGATTTATAAAATCCCCCATGCATTTTGATTTTGTAATGGGTGTTAACGGAGGCATTTCGGGAACCTTAAGGGACTTTGTTTTCTTGCGTCACAGCATCCCTGTAGATGCAACTTATACGGTTGCAGGTGTTGGAAGGTTTGAATTTCCATTGGCTGTTGCCGCAATTATTGACGGTGGCCATGTGAGGGTTGGTTTAGAAGATAATTTATACATCGCAAAAGGTGTTTTGGCAAAATCGAACGGAGAATTGGTTGAGAAAGTAGTAAGATTAGCCAAGGAACTCGGTCGTGAAATAGCAACGCCGGCTGAAGCAAGAGAAATTTTAGGTTTAAAAAAACAGTAAAAGGACTGTTTCTGTTTATATAAATTATATGATAAAAAAAGGAAATAAATACGGTACTCACAGGGTAATTGAACCTTTAGGCGTATTACCGCAACCCGCAACGAAAGTTGATAATAATGTTGCTGAAATTTACGACAACGAAATCCTGGTTGATGTTGATATTTTAAATATTGATTCTGCCAGTTTTACCCAAATTAAAGAACAGGCAGGCGGAGATATCGAGAAAATAAAGGAAATTATTTTAGAGATCGTTGCTACCCAAGGAAAAATGAAAAATCCTGTGACAGGATCTGGTGGAATGTTTATTGGAACTGTTTTACAAATAGGGGAAGCTTTAAAAGGAAATAGAGATTTAAAAGTTGGCGATAAAATTGCAAGCCTTGTTTCTTTATCATTAACGCCTCTTAAAATTGAAGAGATTATAGAGGTTAAAGCAACTATTGATCAGGTGATAGTGAAGGCAAAAGCTATTTTGTTTGAAACTGGTTTGTATTCAAAATTACCAACCGATATACCAAATTCCTTGGCGCTTGCAGTACTTGACGTATGTGGCGCTCCTGCACAAACAGCCCGTTTGGTAAAGTCTGGTAATACGGTTGTTATTATTGGTGCCAGCGGAAAATCTGGTATTCTTTGCTGTTACGAAGCAAAAAGAAGAGCCGGTGTTAATGGGAAAGTAATCGGTGTTGATTATAGCGACAAAGGTTTAGAAACTTTAAGGAAATTAAATATCTGCGACGAAATACTTAAACTGGATGCAACAAATGCACTTAGCTGTTACGATGCCATTTCAAAAATAACCAATGATGAACTTGCGGATGTTGTTATTAACAATGTAAACATTCAAAACACAGAAATGGGTTCTATTTTAATGTGTAAAGATAGAGGGATAGTGTACTTTTTTAGTATGGCTACTTCATTTACAAAAGCAGCCTTAGGTGCTGAAGGTGTTGGCAAAGATATTGACATGGTTGTTGGCAATGGGTATGCAAAAGATCACGCAGAAATAACATTAAATATACTAAGAGAAGATAAAGGGATAAGGGATTTATACGAAAGCCTTTATGCATAATTAAATTGTTTCTATAACTGAAATTTAAGAATATGAAAAAAGAGTATAAGAAAGTAGCATACAAACACATCCCTTTATTTAAGGATGTATCTCAAGAAGATTGGAATGATTGGAGATGGCAATTGAGACATGCCATTAGAGATATTCCTACACTGGAAAAAGTTATTAAATTAACCGATGAAGAGAAGGAAAATCTTTCAAGTACATTAAATAAGTTTAAAATGGCAATTACGCCATATTATGCTGCTTTAATGGATAAGGAAGATAGAAATTGTCCGGTAAGAATGCTAGCAGTTCCGGTTCTTAATGAATTGTTTGTTGCTCCTTCTGATTTGGATGATCCGCTGCATGAAGATGTAGATTCTCCAGCTCCGGGACTCACTCACCGTTATCCAGACCGAGCTTTACTTCTTGTTACGCATGAATGTTCCATGTATTGCCGTCATTGTACACGAAGGAGGGTTGTTGGTGATTCTAGTGAAAATGTGCATAAAGACCATCTTGAACAAGCCTTTGAGTACATTAGAAATACACCGCAACTTAGAGATATCGTTGTTTCTGGTGGTGATCCCTTAATTTTAAGTGATGAAAGATTGGACTATATTCTTACTGAATTAAGAAAAATAGATCACGTTGAAATTATTCGTATTGGAAGTCGTATGCCTGTAGTGCTGCCGCAAAGAATTACAGATGAATTTTGCGAAATGATTAAAAAGCATCACCCAATATATGTAAATACGCATTTTAATCACCCAAAAGAAGTTACTGAAGAGGCTAAAACAGCTTGTGAAAAATTAGCAAATGCAGGCGTAAATGTTGGAAACCAATCGGTGTTGCTTAGAGGGGTTAATGATTGCTCCAATATCATGAAAAAGTTAGTGCAAGAGTTGTTAAGAATTCGTGTAAGGCCTTATTATATTTATCAGTGTGACCTTTCCGAAGGGATTTCTCACTTTAGAACAACCATTTCTAAAGGAATTGAAATTATTGAAAATTTACGTGGACATACTTCAGGTTTGGCGGTTCCAACTTTTGTAGTGGACGCTCCAGGCGGTGGAGGTAAAATTCCTGTAATGCCAGATTACTTAATCTCTCAAAATGAGAAGAGAGTGGTCTTAAGAAATTATGAAGGAGTTATAACAACTTATACGCAGCCAACAAATGGTAAGGAACATGATGCCGAAAATTGTGAATTCTGTAAGGATGAGAATTTGGTTGCTAAAGATGGTGTAGCCATGTTATTAAACAATGACGGACTTTCTCTTCAGCCTGAAAATTTGAAAAGAACAAACAGACAACACGTATATTAAATAAATACGATTCCTGTTAAGATGAACAGTATTATTACAGAACAACTGGTTAATAAAACGACCTTCTTAGTGGGGAATAAAAAGAATGCGGGTAAAACTACTTTTCTAAATTATGCGCTTGCGCAGCTTAGAAAAATTGTTCAGCCTGCTTTTTTTACAATTGGAATTGATGGAGAAGCAACTGATTTGTTATTTGACGCCCCTAAACCAAAGGTTTATACTGAAATAGGAGATTATATTGTCACGTCCAGTTTAATGATTAATAAAAGTGATGCGTTATTTGAAATTATTCATGTTTTTCCATACAAAACTGTTTTAGGAAGGCTTGTTTTGGCAAAAACATTGCGAAGTGGAAATATAGAACTTGTTGGCTCTGAAGATAATAAACAGCTCGGTGAAATTGTAGCGTATTTAAGAAATGAGGAAAACATAAATACCATAATAATTGATGGTGCTGCAAGCCGGGTTACGCAAGTGGCTTCAATTAAAAATAGCTACTTTTACTTTATTATTAAGCTGGACCAAAAAAGTATAAATTCGGATATTAACAAATTAAGAACCATTGCATTAATCAGCAAATTTAGAAGTATTGATGAAATTGATGCTATAGAAAATAAAGTAGTATTTGAAATAAAAGGAGCTTTAACAGAATCTAAGCTCTCAATGATTCCTGATGATTGTGATGTTTTGTTGCTTAATGATTTTACAAAAATATTCCTGGATTTTACTCAGGTAACCGAGTTAACAAGAAAGCTTGAAATTTCATATAAAATAACCTATCAACTGGTCTCTTTTGTGGTAATTCTAAAAGATATGATGAAGGAAGATTTTGTAAAAATAGTAGAAAACCATCATATAAAAGAAACAATTTTATACAACCCATATGAATATTAAAGACACCATGCAATTTGTAGAATTTAACACATTCTATTCGGAGTATGCGCCTTTAACTCCTTATGGATTGATGGATAAAAACAAATACCATGTTTTTACCAACAAAGAAATGCTTTTGTCTGTTTACAATTCCATAGGTAAAATAGTGAACTTTATCAATGAAAATTCTTTTCAATCTGATAAAATTGAACACCATCTTAAAAGGATTTCCCATTTAAATACTTTTGAAAGAAAAACCTTCGATTCTTCAGATATATTTCTGGTAAAAAAGTTGCTGGTGAACTTTAAAAGTATCGTTAAATTGTTGAATGATGCGATAAAAGAAGATTTACAAATCAATTTTTTATCAGCAGAATTATTGAATTTTTTGTCCTATGACGGAGCGAATAAGGAAACTTTTTATTTAAGTGGGGAATACAATGCTGAGCTGGCAGAAAATCGAAAAAAAATTGCTGAAGCAGATAAATTTTTGGCTGAAATAAAAAAGGAGCGGTTTCAAGAGATTATAGAACAACACGGTCTTGATTTTAGATTTCGCGATTTTATTATTGCCTCAGAAAATATTACAAACAATTTTAGTTCAGAACTTATTTATAAAGAAGTTTACGATAAAACTTCTTTATTGTTGAAGCCAATGCTTCCAAAGGAATATTTCGATTTACACAAAAAGAGAGAGGCATTGTTGCTGGAAGAGCATAAGTTGGAACAAGAAGTTCTTATCACAATTTCTGAAAAAATACTGGTCGAAAAAGAGATTATAATAAACTATATCAGTAAAATTGTTTTACTCGATACCCTTTTTGCAAAATCAAGAATGGCTATCAAGTATAAAATGATTGCGCCTGTTTTAATCGATAAAAAGGCAACTATTGCAATTGTAAACGGTCAATATTTACCGCTGGCAAACAAATGCGTAAAAACAGAAACAATTTACACGCCGCTAAATGCTGAATTTGATAACAAAATCTGCGTGATTACGGGCTCAAATATGGGTGGTAAAACGGTGCTTTTAAAAACAATTGGTTTTATGCAATTGCTGACTCAAATGGGTTTTTGGGTTCCTGCAGAAAAGTTTAAAACATCAATATTTGAAAACATCCATTACATCGGTGAAGACCTTTCTGAAAAAATAGAAGGGCTTAGCAGTTTTGGGTTTGAAATACACAATCTTACTAAAGCCATAAAAGATTTTGAAACAAATACCTTGCTCTTAATCGATGAGTTTGCAAAAACAACAAACGCTATTGAAGCAAAAGCCATCATTGCAGCGATGTTAAAAAGCTTTTCTCAAAAAGAGACCGTATGGAGCTTTGTGTCAACACATTTTATGGAATTGCCTGAATTTGAAAAAGTATCTTTTTATAAAATGAAAGGCTTGGATTATTCTGAATACATGAAATATTACAACAAAGAACAACAATACTCATTGCGTGAGCGAATTAAGTTAATCAATTCTTTTATGCGCTTTGAAATTGTAAAAACGGATCATAAATACAGGACCTATGACGCTATAAAAATTGCGGATATTTTAGGATTAAACGATGAAATTATTAAATATACAAAAGCGTATTTAAGTGAGAATTATGACTAAATCAAAATTAAATCTCGACACGGATAAGATTGCGAAAGCGAGAGAGCTTTCAAAACAAATAACCGCCCCAGTTCAAGAATATATAGAAAAACACACCACTGTTGCCATTGAGAGAACAACACTTAGAATGATTGGTGCCGATGGCGTTGACAGTGTTGGTGTGCCAATTCCAAATAAGGTTCTTGACCAAATAGGCGATAATATTTGCTATGGAGCCACAAAATACTATGTAAATGCCTTGCTTAAAAAAGGACTAACTCCAGATGAGCTAAATAATGAAATTGCAAATGGGCTGGATATTTCAAAACTTGATTTTGTGGATTTTTCTTATATTGAAGAAAAAGCGCAGGAATTGGTTGAAGTCTTTGCAGCAAAAGTGAAAGCAAACGTTGCCTATAGAGAAGAAAAAGTTTTTAAATATAAAGCGAAGGAGAATTCTCCCTTATTGTATCTTATAGTTGCAACAGGTAATATTTATGAAGATGTAAAACAAGCGCAAGCAGCCGCCAAACAAGGCGCCGACATTATCGCTGTGATTAGAACCACAGGCCAAAGTTTATTGGATTTTGTGCCTTTCGGACCAACAACAGAAGGTTTTGGAGGAACCTATGCCACACAGGAAAATTTCAAAATAATGCGTAAAGCATTGGATGAAACAGGTGAAGAAATAGGGAAATATATCAGATTGGTTAATTACTGTTCGGGTTTATGTATGCCTGAAATAGCTGTTATGGGCGCTTTGGAAAGGCTGGATATGATGTTAAATGATTCAATGTACGGCATCTTGTTTAGAGACATAAACATGTACAGAACTTTTGTTGATCAGAAATTTTCAAGAATGATCAATTCATTTGCTGGGATCATCATCAACTCTGGAGAGGATAATTATTTGACAACTTCAGATGCTGTTGAGAAAGCTTATACGGTAACCGCCTCTCAGTTTATCAATGAAAGATTTGCTTACGAATCAGGTTTGCCTGCAAAATTAATGGGGTTGGGTCACGCTTTTGAAATGAATCCGGATATTAAAAACGGTTTCCTTTTGGAAATGGCACAGGCTCAAATGGCACATGAAATATTCCCGGAAGCGCCATTAAAATATATGCCTCCTACAAAATATATGACGGGAGATATTTTTAAGGGATTGGCAATGAATACCTTGTTTAACTTTATTGCAAAATCTACCAATCAAGGAATTTTATTGCTTGGAATGTTAACAGAAGCCATTCATACACCGTTTATGCAAGATCGTTTTTTAGGTGTTGCCAATGCAAAATATGTATTGAATAATATTGCTGATTTCTCTGATGATATCGAATATAAAAAAGATGGAATCATGCAAACCAGAGCAAAAGTTGTGCTGGATGAAACTATTGAGTTTCTTGAAGAAATTAATAAAACGGACTTATTTAATGCAATTGAGACTAAAATGTTTGCAGAAGTAAGCAGGCCGAAAAACGGAGGTAAAGGATTAAGTGGCGTCGCTGAAAAGGCTAAGGACTATTACAATCCTTTCTACACCTATCTTGAAAATGAATTAAATATTGTTAAAAAAGGAAACTAATTATGATGATAAGACCTTACGGAGACACATTAAACGACGGAGCCGTTCAAATGTCATTTACCTTGCCTATAGCACATTCGGCTAAAGCAGATGAAGCTGCAATTATATTTGGAAAAAAATTAGGATTTAAAGAGGTTGAGGTAGTTCACTCAAATCCCCTTTCCGATGAATTTACATTTTTTGTAGTATATGGAAAAACAGAAATAAGTATCGATTATGATAAAGTAATTGTTGAAGAAGTTGAAAAATCGTTGGATTTTTATGGCGTAAATAATTTTATCAAAGAAAATATAAAAAGAAAAATAGTGGTTGTGGGCGCTTGTTCAGGTACCGATGCACATACCGTAGGAATTGATGCAATTATGAATATGAAAGGCTTCGACCAGCATTATGGTCTTGAGAGATATCCTATGATTGATGCCTTCAACCTTGGAGCGCAAGTTACTAACGAAGATCTTATTAAAAAGGCCGTAGAATTAAAAGCTGATGCTATTTTAATTTCACAGATTGTAACGCAAAAAGATGTTCATATTCAAAATCTTACAGAATTTATTGAGCTACTTGAGGCAGAAGGACTAAGATCTAAAATGGTAGTGTGCGCCGGTGGACCTAGAATTGGCAATAAATTGGCGTTAGAACTTGGATACGATGCAGGTTTTGGAAGAGGAACCTATCCTGAAAATGTAGCCTCTTTTATTGTCGAAAAAATACATGAAAGAGCGGTGAAATAATATGTATTTGTTATTTTATTGCTTAATTTTTTATCATAACAAACCATTTATGCTTAATAATAGGTAGCTTGTTTATTTATACCGATTATTTATTGGGGATGCATATTATAAATATATATTTGACCAAAAATTGGTAAATAATTAAGTGATTTTTGTTAATTAATCAAACATTTTGGAATATAAAACGATTATGAAACTGTAAAACTCTGAAAATTAACAAATAAAACTGGCTGCCATGATTATTAGATTTTACAATAAAGTTTGATGGCATACGTTTAAAAAAGAACAATTTATAAAAAAATATTTAATATTAACATAATTTTATTAACTTTACCAAACAGTAAACCCCAAAATGAATAGAAAAAGAGTTAAGTTACTAATATGGTGTTTTGGTTTTATGCTGTCTAGTTTGCCAGCATATGCACTACCTGCTCCTCCTGTGGGCTTGCCGATAGACGGCGGTTTGTCCCTTTTATTTGCTTCTGGGATAGTATATGGCATTTACTCGTTGAAAAGAAAAAAATAATTACTTCTCCAACAACCGGGCAACGTACTTACCAATGACATCAAATTCTAAATTAACAACTGTTCCCACTTTAAAAGTGTGAAAATTGGTAAATTCATAGGTATAGGGAATAATCGCTACGGAAAAACTATTTTTTTGTGAATTCACAACCGTTAAGCTTACGCCATTTATGGTGATAGAACCTTTTTCAATGGTGATATTGTTATAAGCATTATCGTATTCAAAACTAAATACCCAACTCCCATCTTCTTCAACAATATTTGTACAAACGGCAGTTTGGTCCACATGACCTTGCACAATATGCCCGTCCAATCTGGCGCCCAGTATCATCGCTCTTTCTAAATTTATTTCATTGCCAACGGCCACAAATTTCAAATTAGATTTATCAAGCGTTTCTTTTATGGCAGTTACAGTATATTCCTTATCCTTTAAATTTACAATAGTTAAACAAACGCCGTTGTGAGCAATACTTTGGTCTATTTTTAATTCAGGAGTGAAATTACTTTCAATGGTAATATGAAGATTATCACCTTCCTTCTTTAAATTTTTAACAATACCTACATTTTCTATTATACCAGTAAACATAATTTTTTCAATTTAATTGACTACTTTTGATGATTCAAAATTAAGTATAATAAAGCTGATTTATGGAGAAATCTGAAAAAATAATATTGGGAATTTCTATCGGAGATTTTAATGGCGTTGGCATAGAAATTATTTTGAAAACCTTTTTGGATAAACGGATGTTCGATTTTTGTACGCCGGTTCTTTTTGGTTCGGCTAAATTGATTACAGCCTACAAAAAAAACATGGATATCAATTTGCTTTTCAATGGCATAAGGCAGGTTGATGCTGCCATTCAAGGCCGATTTAATGTATTGAATTTATGGAAAGATGACATTGAAGTTAATTTAGGAACACCAACAGCAGAGTCTGGGAAATACGCTTTTGAATCATTGGAAGCAGCAACAAATGCATTGGCTAAGGGAGAAATTGATTTATTGGTAACCGCTCCTATAAGTAAAGAAAATATTCAGTCTGAAGATTTTAAATTTCCTGGGCATACTGAATATTTAGAATCAAAATTGAAAGGCGAAAGCTTAATGATTTTAATGGCTGACAGTTTGAGAATTGGGCTAATAACAGGACATATTCCGGTATCAAAAGTTTCAGAAACAATTACCAGCGATTTAATCAAGAAAAAAGTAGCCATATTATACGAAACACTGGTACAGGATTTTGCCATTTCAAAACCCAAAATTGCCATTTTAGGATTGAATCCGCACTGTGGAGACCACGGTGTCATTGGAACAGAAGATGATGAAATGATAAGGCCAACAATTGCCGAAATCCAAAATGAAGGGAAATTGGTTTATGGACCTTATGCTGCTGATGGTTTCTTCGGTTCAGACAATTACAAGAAATTTGATGCTATTTTGGCGATGTATCATGATCAGGGTCTAGCACCTTTTAAAGCGTTGTCATTTGGGGAAGGTGTTAACTTCACAGCTGGTTTAGATAAGATAAGAACCTCTCCAGATCACGGGACAGCATATGATTTAGCAGGGAAAGGTGAAGCGAACATAAACTCCTTTAAAGAAGCTGTTTTTAGCGGAATACAAATTTTCAAAACAAGGAAAGAATATAAGAGTTTGACTGAAAACACTTTAAAAACTACGCGTTAAAAAGAAAATAGATAAATATTCAATATTTATTTTAGTATATATTTTATAATTTTATATCTTTGCACGCTCAAATTGAAGTTCAAAATGAAAGATTTAAAGGAGTTTGATATTTCTTTTATTGGTTTAAAAGAAGGAATACATCAATTTGAATACACAATTGACAAGAAGTTATTTGATTTTTTTAACTATGATGAGTTTTGCGATTCAAAAGTAAAAGTTGTATTGACATTTTTAAAAAATACAACAATTTTTGAATTGGATTTTGTTTTTTCGGGCTGGGTTGAGGTAGCTTGCGATGTAACCACAGAGTTATTTCATCAACCAATTGAGACTGAAATTCATTTAGTTGTAAAATTTGGAGATGAATATAATGATGAAAACGAAGAGTTATTAATCATACCGTTTTCTGAAAATAAAATAAATGTTGCACAATACATTTATGAAGCAATTGTGTTGGCAGTGCCATTAAAAAGAATACATCCAGGTGTAATTGATGGATCACTTCACTCAGAAATTTTGGAAAGGTTAAAGGAATTTGAAATAAGAGGAGAAGAAGATCAGGCAGAAGAAGAGCAAGAAGTACATAAAAATAGGGAAATTGACCCTAGGTGGAATAAATTAAAGAATATATTAATAGAAAAAAATAAGAGCAATGGCACATCCTAAAAGAAAAATATCAAAAACAAGAAGAGATAAAAGAAGAACTCATTACAAAGCAGTAGCCCCACAAGTGGCTATTGACCCAACAACTGGTGAAGCACATTTATACCACAGAGCGCACTGGCATGAAGGGAAATTGTATTACAGAGGTCAAATTGTAATAGATTCAGCTGAAGTTGTTCAAGCTTAATTACTTTTATGTAAAAAATAAAAAAAACTCTCAATTTGGGAGTTTTTTTTTACTTTTTAGGGTAAAATTGGTGAAAATCGATGAAAATTACGCATAAATCAAAATAAATTTCATTCCTTTGAAATGCTATTTTGATTAAAAGAAAGCAAAATATGACAAAAATTACCGCCGTGATAACGGCAGTTGGAAAATTTGTTCCTGAGGACATTTTAACAAATGAAATGTTAGAAAAAATGGTGGATACTCATGATGAATGGATTACCACAAGAACAGGAATTAAAGAGCGAAGAATCTTAAAAGGAGAAGGTAAAGGAACTTCCTTTATGGCAATTAAGGCAGCCCTAGAGTTGTTGGATAAGAAAAAACTAGATCCTAAAGAAATTGAATTGGTCATTGTAGCAACAGCTACGCCAGATATGCAAGCCGCTTCAACGGCTGTTTATGTTGCTTCCGAAATTGGGGCAACAAATGCTTTTGGCTTCGATTTGGAAGCAGCCTGTTCAAGTTTTTTATATGGCATGTCTGTTGCCGCAAGATATATTGAATCTGGAAAATATAAAAAAGTACTGCTAATAGGTGCAGATAAATGTTCTTCTATGATTGATTATACAGATAGAGCAACTTGTATTATATTTGGAGATGGAGCTGGTGCAGTATTATTTGAACCAAATAATGAAGGTCTAGGTTTGCAAGATGAATATTTGAGGAGCGACGGAGTTGGAAGAGAATTTTTGCAGGTAAAAGCAGGTGGTTCTCTGCATCCGATGACAAAGGAAGCCATAGACAGAAAAGAAAATTTTGTTTTTCAAGACGGTAAGACTGTATTTAAAAATGCAGTTTTTAACATGGCCGACGTAACATTTAAAATTATGGATCGTAATAATTTAACCAATGATGACATACAATGGCTTGCCGCCCATCAGGCAAATAAACGCATAATTGAAGCAACGGCGAACAGAATTGCATTGGAAAATTCAAAGGTAATGATGAACATTCAAAATTATGGAAACACAACATCAGCAACATTGCCTTTGCTTTTAGCTGATTATGAGCAACAACTTAAAAAGGGAGACAATATAATTTTTGCAGCATTTGGAGGTGGTTTCACTTGGGGATCAATTTACTTTAAATGGGCATACAATTCTTAACCAATTAATAATTTAAAACCAAAATATAATGGATTTAAAAGATATTCAAAATCTGATAAAATTTGTGGCCAAATCTGGCGCAAGTGAAGTTAAGTTAGAAATGGAAGATATTAAAATCACCATTAAAACTGGATCTGAAAGAACTGAGACCACCATACTTCAGCAAGTGCCATCAGGCATTTCTCAAATGGTTGCAACTCCAGCAGCTGCTCAAGCACCTGCTCAAGTTGCCGTTACGGATTCTCCTGTTACAGAAGAAGCTGTAAAATATATTGAAATTACTTCCCCAATAATAGGCACTTTTTACAGAAGGCCAGCGCCAGACAAACCCGTTTTTGTTGAAGTTGGCGACATGGTAAGTCCTAATACCGTTGTATGTATGGTAGAAGCAATGAAATTATTTAATGAAATCGAGTCAGAAGTTTCAGGTAAAATTGTAAAAATATTAGTGGAGGATGGAACTCCGGTAGAGTACGGCCAGCCAATATTTTTAGTAGACCCTTCATAATTTTAATTCCAATTTGCACAATATAAGTTTCAAGAAATATTTTTGAAATTGAAGATTGTCAATAATAATTTGAAAACAGTATGTTTAAAAAAATATTAATTGCAAACAGGGGGGAAATAGCTTTACGAGTTATACGAACCTGCAGAGAAATGGGTGTTAAAACAGTGGCTGTTTATTCAACGGCTGATGCAGAAAGTTTACATGTTCGTTTTGCTGATGAAGCAGTGTGCATTGGTCCACCGCCAAGTAGTGAGTCCTACCTAAAAATGTCGGCTATATTGGCAGCTGCAGAAATAACAAATGCTGATGCCATTCACCCTGGATATGGATTTTTATCTGAAAATGCCAAATTTTCAAAATTATGCGAAGAGCATGGTATAAAATTTATTGGCGCTACTTCAGATATGATTAGTAAAATGGGCGATAAAGCTTCAGCCCGCGCAACAATGAAGGCAGCTGGAGTGCCAACAATTCCAGGTTCAGAAGGCTTATTGGACACCTATGAAGATGCTGAAAAATTGGCAGATGAAATGAAATATCCTGTGATGTTGAAAGCCACAGCAGGTGGTGGAGGAAAAGGAATGAGAGCTGTTTACAAAAAAAACGACCTTAAAAATGCTTGGGATGCAGCCCGTAAGGAAGCTTTTGCTTGTTTTGGAAATGACGGCATGTATATGGAAAAGTTGATTGAAGAACCCCGACATATCGAAATTCAAGTTATTGGCGACACCTATGGAAAAGCTTGCCACTTATCGGAAAGGGATTGCTCTATTCAGCGACGTCACCAAAAGCTTACAGAAGAAGCCCCTTCTCCGTTTATGACAACTCAGTTGCGAAAAAAAATGGGTGAAGCTGCCGTAAAAGCAGCAGAATATATTTCTTATGAAGGAGCTGGTACCATTGAATTTTTAGTAGATAAACATAGAAATTTCTACTTTATGGAGATGAACACACGTATTCAGGTGGAACATCCAATTACAGAACAGGTAATTGATTACGATTTAATTTTTGAACAGATCAAAGTTGCAGCAGGAATTCCAATTTCCGGAAAAAACTATTTCCCAAAACTACATTCAATAGAGTGTAGAATTAATGCGGAAGATCCGTATAAAGATTTTAGGCCTTCCCCAGGAAAGATTACCACATTACATATTCCGGGAGGACACGGAATTAGAGTAGATACGCATGTTTATGCAGGTTACACGATTCCTCCAAATTATGATTCAATGATTGCAAAATTAATTGCAACAGCTCAAACTCGTGAAGAAGCAATCAGTAAAATGAAAAGAGCTTTGGATGAGTTTGTAATTGAAGGAATAAAAACCACAATTCCTTTTCACAGACAATTGATGAAACATCCAGATTATATTGCCGGTAATTATACCACTGCTTTTATGGAAGGTTTTGAAATTCAGCCAGAAATTGACAAGTAGAATTTCAAATTGAAATAAAAATAAAGGATATGATTTTTCATATCCTTTATTTTTTTAAATTTACCTTCAGTTTATAATAGTATGAAAGAAAAAGAATTGCACTTCGACGGTATTGATAAAATCATTTTAAAACATTTAATGGAAGATGCCCGCACACCAATATTAGGCATTGCCCGTGAAATTGGAATATCAGGTGCGGCAATTCATCAAAGGTTGCGAAAACTGGAAGCTGCCGGGTTAATTATAGGATCTAAATTTGTAATTAATCCAAAAATATTAGGCTATAAAACATTGGCTTTTGTTGGAATTTTCTTGGATTCTGCCAGTAAATATTCCGCTGCGATTATTCGGTTAAAAGAGATTCCTGAAGTGATTGAAAGCCATTACACCACAGGAAATTATGCTATTTTTATAAAAATAATGTGTAAGGACAATGAGCATTTGATGAAGTTACTCAATCAGGAAATTCAATCCATTAAAGGAGTTGCAAGAACGGAAACCTTTATTTCGCTCGATCAACAGATTGATCGTCAAATTAAATTATAAAGATGCCGAATTAAGAGCTTTTTTATATTTTTTCATCTGTTTAAATTTTATTTTTTAGCGGTAACAGATGCTGTTCGCCATTAATCATTCCTTTGTGTATCAAAATTTGTTATGCTCGTTTCATCTTTTTAATTTCTGCCTCCTAAAATGCTTATGCTCAATAAAGCAGCATAGCCATTGATTCATTGTTATACCCAAATAAGTCCTGGCGGTTCATTTTAAAGCATCTTTTGCGACATCTTGCTGTTCTCCTGTTTCCAGTGTTGCAACACCCTAAATTCTCTCTCTGAAGGAAATAAAGAAGTAAAAGCGTTGTATAAAAAAGTGAAATATTATAAGGTGTGAAATGATGATGATTTTGTTGCGTTGGGAGTTTGGATAAAAAGCGAATATATTAGTTAGATGGTGGTTTTAATAAAATTATTGAAGATTCTAACATCAGATTCTAAAGCAATTTAGAATTCAAAAAATAAAAAAGCCGTTTAAAATTTAATTTTAAACGGCTTTTTTATAAAACAAGAAATTCTATTTATTTGATAGTCGCTTTTTTATTAAAAGTATATGTGATACCAACGTTAACCCCAAAAGAAGAATAAGGAACTTTTTGAGATAACTTAATTGAAGGATCAGTCTCAGAATGGGCGCGTTCATCTTCATAAGTGGTTTCAATTACATATCCATCAGGTAAATGATCTAAAGAATAATACCCAGCAACTGCAACTGTACCGTCAGGTAACATAATGTCTGTGTTAAACTCTTGAATTTCTGAATCTTTTCTTTTCACACTAATTCCTAAATACTCAGCTTCAATAAATAAATCAAGGTTTTTGCCAATATTATGTTTATACCCAAAAGCACCTGTAAATCCTAAAGGAAGCTCTCCATGATAATCTTCAACATATTCTGTTACAGAATAAGAACCTGAGGGTAAGCCCAAATAGGCTGCTTTAGCATCAGAAAAAACCTCTTTATTATAAACTACAGCCTCGGTTTTTCCTCCAACCTTTACCACTGCGCCAAAACGACCATAAATGTTCTTTGTAAAATTATAAACTATAGATGTTGAAAAACCAAATGCTCTGGCTCTTGCCACAGCATCAACTTTTTGGTCTGGTAAATTTACTTCTTGAATAGTTTGGTCAGCGCCGTGTAAATAGCCAAGACTAGCTTCAAGGCCAAATGTTTCATTGAAAAAGTAACCACCTCTAAGTTGAAAGTTTGCACCCTCACCATAACTTCCATAGTAATTAGTTGTTTTTGTTGTAGAAACTTCTTCTCCTAATTTCATACCAGCACTAGGTAGTGAGTAACCACCGCTAGCAGATACATAAAATTGTGCACTTGCACTAGTTGCCTAATAATAATAAATTTTTTTTCATAATTATTCTGATTGTTAATTTGGACTGAATATAGTAGTATTAATAGATATAATGTATGACAAATGTTACTTATAGAAAAAATAATAGCATTTATATTTTTAATGCAAAAAACTTATTTAATTGTTGAATTTTATTTAAAAACACCTACTTTTTTTTTAGTATTTCCTACATAAATTTTATCACCGTTTACAATAACGGGGCGTTTTAGAAAAGTATATTCTTCCAAGAGCAATTTTCGATAGTCTTTTTCAGTTAATTGCTGACTTTTTAAGGCCATCTCCCTATATTTTTTTGCGCTTCGGCTAAACAAAACTTCGTAGTTTCTGGTTAGTGCAAACAATTCGTCCAACTGCTTTACAGTAATAGGCTGGGTTTTAATCTCCTGTAAAATATAACCTGAAGTATCCATTTCTTTTAAAATTCTTCTGCAGGTATCGCAGGTTTTTAAGTGATATATTTTTTTCATTTATTAAATTTATTAAAGAGGTTAATCTATAAAGTTAATGTGTTTTTATTTTAAATTTGAAAATTATTAACTAAAAATAAATCGAAATGCAAAAACACTTTGACATTCTTCTTCAAACAAGAGAGTTACTTTTAAAAACAACCGAACACCTTTCGATGGAGCAATTGAATAAGATTCCGCAGGGATTTAAAAACAACATCGCCTGGAATATCGCCCATTTAACCGTAACACAACAGCTATTATGCTATAAATTATCAGGCTTGGATTGCTTGGTTTCAGAAGAAATGATTGCTAATTTCCAAAAAGGAACCGCACCAAATAACACCATTACAAAAGAGGAGTTTGAAACCATAAAAGAACAATTTTTGCGATTGCCTTTGCGGTTGGAAGAAGATTATAACAAGGGAATCTTCAAAAATTACAACGAATACAAAACAAGTGTAAATATTACATTGAATTCTATTGAAGACGGCGTTATTTTCAACACCTATCATGAAGGAATTCACCTAGGAATCATCCTTCAATTGATAAAATTTGTTTAAAATTTTTAAATGATGAATTAATCAGAAATTAAAGAATGTGAGCCTTTCTGCTGAAAATCGACTTTAATATGATACTTTTGCAATAGGAAATAAGCAAGTGAAATCATGATGAAAAACAAGTCCAAGCCATTAATTTTATTGGACTTTGTAGAAATAAAAAAATAAATTTTCATGTATGAAACGAGCATAACAAATTTTGCTACACAAAGGAATGATTAATGGCGAACAGCATCTGTTAGCATATAAAAATAAAATTTAAACTGATGAAATTTAATACAAAAACCATCCACGGAAATCAAGCACACGACCCTTCAACCGGAGCGGTTATGCCACCAATATATCAAACTTCAACTTACGCCCAAAGTTCACCTGGCGTTCACAAAGGTTATGAATATTCAAGAACTGCAAATCCAACACGCACTGCGGTTGAAAATGCTTTTGCTAGTATTGAAAATGGGGAATTCGGACTCGCATTTGGTTCTGGTTTGGCCGCCATTGATTGTGTAATGAAATTGTTGAGCCCGGGAGATGAGGTAATTTCCACCAATGATTTATATGGAGGCTCTTATAGAATATTCACAAAAATATTCGAAAATTATGGTATCAAATTTCATTTTATAGGAATGGAAAATGTGGCTAATATTGAACATTATATCTCTGAAAAAACAAAATTAATTTGGGTTGAAACGCCTACCAACCCTATGATGAATATCATTGATATTGTAGCGGTTTCAAAGGTTGCTAAAAAACATCAAATTTTATTGGCGGTGGACAATACTTTTGCAACGCCTTATTTGCAAAATCCATTAAACCTGGGTGCCGATATTGTGATGCATTCGGCAACAAAATATTTGGGAGGGCACTCAGATGTGGTGATGGGCGCTTTAGTGGTGATTGATAATGATCTCGCCGATAAATTATATTTCATTCAAAATTCATGCGGTGCTGTTTGCGGACCAATGGACAGTTTTTTGGTGTTAAGAGGTATAAAAACTTTGCATGTACGCATGCAACGCCATTGTGAAAATGGTAAAGCGGTGGCTGAATATTTGGCAAAACACCCGAAAATTGAAAAAGTATATTGGCCTGGATTTGAAAATCATCCAAACCACGACATCGCCAAAAAACAAATGAAGGATTTTGGCGGAATGGTTTCTTTCGTTACCAAAGGAAACGACATCAAAGACGCTTTTAAAATATTAGAAAACTTAAAACTATTCACTTTGGCCGAATCACTGGGTGGTGTTGAATCTTTGTCGGGTCATCCAGCAAGTATGACTCATGCATCTATTCCAAAAGCCGAACGTGAAAAAACAGGCGTGGTGGATTCATTAATACGGTTAAGCGTAGGGATCGAAGATATAGAAGATTTGTTGGCCGATTTAGACCAAGCCCTAAATTTAATTTAGGTAATAAACGTAACCAACATGAACCCATAGCAGCCAATCATTAAATTTATTGGCTGGGTCATCTTTGGCGTTTAAGCCATCAACATAATTGGAAAAGAAATATTGCCAGCGGGATTCTATCAATAGATCTGAATATTCTCCTAATTTATAACGTGTGCCAACGCCAAGGGTTGCCGACATGGTGATACCTGCTTCGTCTTTAGCGGCTCCGGGATATGAGTTATTGTCCCATTTGGGGAATAAAACACCTGGGTCTCTCCAATCTCCTAGTGTTGATTTAATTGAAGGATTATAATAATCAACAAAAGCGCCTGCACTTACGTAAGGTGACCAATGTAAATCTGGAATTCTTCGAGAGCCAAAATCAACAATATCAACCAAATGAAACTCCAATTGGGCGCCTAAATTCAATAAGTATGTTTTACCTGTATGTGCTCGTAGCTGCTCACCACCTGCGCTTTGCTTTTCAGCATATACTCCAAAATGCTCTAATTCTGCAGACATGTATGATACCTCTGCCCGCACCCTAAAATGTTCCGCAAAATAACTGGTACGTAGATTCCATCGGTAACGATAATCTGTGAAATTTAAATAGTAGATGGCACCAATACCCATACCAACATTTCCGCCAACATTGGCTTTGAAATTATTTCGCTGTCCATAGTCTGTCGTAAATGACGCCGAACCAGTAATAAAACCAATTTCATGGCTCTTTTCACTTTGGGCATTTAAGTTTAAAGAGAGAATTAAAAAAAGGGTTAAAGTAGATATTTTTATTAATTTTTTCAAACACATAAAATTTAGTTATTTCAAATGTAATAAAAACTTAACTAAACGCAAGAGGAATTAAGTTTAATCTAAGTTAAACAACTCATTCACATCCCAATTGGCTCTTAATTCGATTTTTTTATCGAAATATTTCACCACTTCAGGTTGCCGTTTGTTTAAAAAACTTCCCGTATCCCAAACGCCATTATTATTTTCGTCTAATGTTACCCTTACGCTATAATTTCCGGGAGATAATAAATTAAAGCTGACTTTTTGGGGCTTGTCTATTTTTGCAAGCCTTATTAAAACGTCTTTATCATCTAACAATTCAACAATTAAAGCTGTTTTTTTTGTGCTCGACAAATCAATATTGATGGTGCCATAATCTTCAGGCAGTTTTGTCTTTAATCTATAAACGATAGAGTCATTTGACAAACCAAAAATATCTGTAATTGCTTTAGACTTTAACTCAAATTTGTATTCCTTATTGTGTTTTTTGTCAAAATTGAGCGTTAATTTCGTTTTGGATTTTGAAATACTCTCCTTAAAATCGACCACAGTCGAATCTTTTTCGGTGATTTTAATCTTTGACCGGTCAAAATTCACAATTGGGGTGTTTGTTACAATCGAGAAAGTGTCGATTAAATGTAAAAATGAAGTAGCATTTTGGATAATTTTGAGGGAATCAATTTTTGTGCTTCTTGGTCTTAAAGTAAACTTTTCAGAATAATTATTTTTTGAAACGGAGAAAGTTAAGGAGTCTGCTTCAAAAGGTGTGTACCAAAAATTTGCGGTGTCTTTTTCTTTTTCAAAAACAATTTGAGATTTAAAATTGGCAGGTTTTTGAGATAAAATTTCAATATTTAAAGCCGAAGCATCGCCTTCAAACCCAAAAATAAGATGCCCTTTACTTGCTTCTACAGGTTTAAACACCTTTAATTCAGGGACTTCTTTAAAAATGGTGAAATTATATTCTTTGTCGGTTGGCACAACAAGCGTGTCTTTGATAAATCCGATTTTGTCAATTTTCGGATTGTAAATTTTGTTGTTATTGGCGTCTTTTAGGGCAATAAGCAAATATTTTCCAGCCCGTAAATTGGTTATTTCAAACAAGGTACTATCAAGTGTATTTGCAATATATCTTGGTTTCTGTTTGTAAATTACGGAATCGGTAAAGGAAGCGTTGTATTCATAGAGCATCACATCAATATTATTCACTTTTTTCTTCATAAGAGGGTCTGTAACTTCACCTTTTACATTTAAAGAGTCGATATAAGTCCCGGTTGAAAAAACATACTTAAAATTTCCCAATTTATTTTCTTCATTATTGTCAACAATGCTGTTTCCGAAGTTAAATGCGTAGGTGGTATTTGCATCTAAAGTGTCAAGGATTTTTATGGTGATAAATTTACTTGCTGTACCAACAGGAGTAATAATTGGATTATTTTTTTGGGGCGGGGAAATCACCAATTTTTTATTGACGTCTTTTAATTTAATATATTCGTCAAAATAAATTTTTATTTGTTTATTCTTGAAATTAACAGTTTCAATGGCAGGAATCGCCTTAATTAAGACTGGAGGAATTGTGTCTTTTAACCCACCAGTTGGCTTGCCTCTTCTAGCACATTCAAAAAAAGCACTTGCTATCATTAAAACCAATAAAAACTTAACCAGAGAATTCTTCATATTTGTTTTATTAAAAATACAAAATAACAATTATTTTATTAAAAAAACGCATTAAAATAAGAGACTGTTTAATAGTTGTTTTTTTACTTTGTGTAAGCCATGCATGCAATGCTGATTTTTAAGTTTTTTGTATGGCTAAGCGCTTTATAACAAGCCTCAAGGGTTGCTCCGGTTGTAATTACATCATCAATTAATAGAATATGTTTGTTTTCTAAGGCAGTATTGTTATTGACATGGAATAACTCCTGAACATTTCTCCAGCGGTCAAGACGTAATTTTTTTGTTTGGGTTTTTGCTAAAGAAACCCTAATCAGAATATTCTCCTTATAAGGAATGTCCAGTTTCTTAGCTAAGCTTTCTCCAAAAGTTGTCACCTGATTGTAGCCGCGTTTTTTAAGCTTTTTAGGATGAAGTGGCACGGGTATAATGCAATCGATTGTTTTAAAGCGCTCGCTTTCAATAATTTGCTCTCCAAGCCAATCTCCAATAAAAGTCCCAACTTGCTGTTGTTTATTGTATTTTAGTTCATGTATTAAACGCTGAACGTTCCCCTTTTTGAAGAAATAAAATAATGATGTAGCATTTTCAAGCGGAATTCTTCCGTAAAATGATTTTTCTATTAAATTATTTTCCTCAAAACTAAAATTGGTCAAAGGCAAATCATGTCGGCAGTTTAAACAAATAATAGAATCGTTGCTTACCAAATAATCATTACAGCTCAAACACACTTCAGGAAAAAAGATAGCAAAAACATTCTTAAAAATTTTCATAGCAAATCTTTTATTAAAAGTACATATTTTATTCAAATAAATTAAAGATGTCATTAAAAGTCAAGAAAACATATAGATTGTTTATAATTTTTGTTGATAGCAGAGGCAATTACTTAAAAAAAATGAGTTACACATAATTTATTTTGTAATTTCGCGTTTCATAAGAATAATTTAACCTTTAAATAATGGAAGAAAATAAAAAATCAAACAACAAGCTGATAATCATAGCATTAGCAGTTTTATTATTGGCCGCTTTGGCATACACTTTTTATACCAGCTCAGAACATAAAAAGCTAACAGACGCCATTGAAGTCGAAAAACTTGAAATAGAGCAAAATTTAGACAGCATGATTGTTAAATATGAAAACGCTATCGCTGAAAAAACATCAATGTCTGGTGAATTGGCTACTGAAAGAGACAGAATCATTGCTTTAAGAGATTCTGTAAAAAACTTATCGGCGGCAAATTACAGTATGCTTCGTAGATATAAAGGTGAAATTTCTAAATTGGAAGAATCGAACAGAAAATTATTTTTGTTAAATGAGACTTTAACCAATCAAAATCAATTGTTAACAAGCAATTTGGATAGTGCCAATGTTAAAATTACAAGACAAATCGCTAAAAACGACACATTAACAACACAAAATTTAACATTAGCCCAAAAGGTAGCTATTGGGTCTGAGCTAAAAGTAAGCACGGCAAAAGCTATGGCGATGAAAGAACGCAATAATGGGAAATTGGTGGAAACTTCAAGAGCAAGTAATACAGATGCCCTAAGAATTAATTTGACCATTGTTAAAAATGAAATCGCCGAAAAAGGTGATCATCAGGTTCATATCCAAATAGTAGATTCTAAAGGTGTAACTGTGGCTCCAAAAGGGGAGTTTATGCAAAATGATAATACTAAGGTAAGTTATAGTGATCTTTCAATGGTAAATTATTTAAATGAAGCCATAGACTTAATTTCATTGGTTGAAGTGAATAGAGATATCATGAAGACGGGACTTTACACCGTGAATATTTATATCGATAATAAATTTGTTGGAGCGACTAAAATTGCGTTGAAGTAAAAAAGTAACCCAATTAATACTATTTAATATTTATTGAGTGGAAATAGTTTAGGCTATTTCCACTTTTTTATTTTTTAGTGTTAAAAGCTTTACTATTTTTGCAGCATGGCAAATCAAGATGATCAATTTAAAAAAGTAGTTTCTCACGCAAAGGAATACGGTTTTGTATTTCAATCAAGTGAGATTTATGATGGTTTAAGCGCAGTGTACGATTATGCTCAAAACGGTGTAGAACTAAAGAAAAACATAAGGGAATATTGGTGGAAAGCCATGGTGCAAATGCATGAAAATATTGTTGGTTTGGATGCAGCAATTTTTATGCACCCAACCACTTGGAAAGCTTCTGGCCATGTTGATGCTTTTAACGACCCTTTAATCGACAATAAAGATTCTAAAAAAAGGTACAGAGCCGACGTTTTAATCGAAGATTATGTTGCGAAATTGGATGATAAAATAGAAAAAGAGGTCGAAAAAGCGGCAAAGCGTTTTGGGGATTCTTTTGATAAGGACCAATTTTTGACCACAAATCCAAGAGTTTTAGGATATAAGGAAAAAGGCGAATCCATTTTAAAACGTATGGGGAAATCTTTGGCAGAAGAAAATTTGGCCGATGTAAAAGCTTTAATAGAAGAATTGGAAATTGCATGCCCATTAACTGGCTCAAGGAACTGGACAGAAGTGAAACAGTTCAACTTAATGTTTGGGACCAAAATAGGCGCTTCTGCAGATGCTTCGATGGATTTATATTTGCGTCCGGAAACCGCCCAGGGAATTTTTGTGAATTTTTCAAATGTGCAAAAATCGGGCAGGATGAAAATTCCTTTCGGAATTGCCCAAACTGGAAAAGCCTTTAGAAATGAAATAGTGGCACGCCAGTTTATTTTCCGCATGCGAGAATTTGAACAAATGGAAATGCAATTTTTCGTTCGTCCGGGAACCCAAAAAGAATGGTATGAAGAGTGGAAACAAGCCCGTTTAAAATGGCATTTGTCTTTGGGATTGGGCAAAGAAAATTACCGTTTTCACGACCATGATAAATTAGCACATTATGCAGATGCAGCAGCAGATATAGAATTTAAATTTCCTTTCGGATTTAAAGAATTGGAAGGAATTCATTCGCGTACCGATTTTGATTTAGCAAGTCACGAAAAATTTTCGGGTAAAAAATTACAGTATTTTGATCCTGAACTAAATGAACATTATGTTCCTTATGTGGTGGAAACTTCTATCGGATTGGATCGCATGTTTTTGGCTGTTTTCTCCAATTCCTTGCAGGAAGAAGATTTGGAAAACGGCACTACCCGCACCGTATTAAGGTTGCCAGCAGTTTTAGCGCCAACAAAAGCGGCTATTTTGCCGTTGGTTAAAAAAGATGGTTTACCAGAAATTGCACGTAAAATTATGGATGATTTAAAATGGGATTTCAGCGTGGATTATGATGAAAAAGATGCGGTGGGAAGAAGGTACAGAAGGCAAGATGCCGTTGGAACACCTTTTTGTATTACCGTTGACCATGAAACCTTGACAGATGATACCGTAACCATTCGTTACAGAGATACGATGGCACAAAATCGTGTAAAAATCTCGGAACTACGCGGCATTATTAAAGAAGAAGTTGACGTTAAAAAATGGTTGATGAAAATGTAAGCTAAAAAATAATAGATATAAAAAAACTCCGTAGTCAAAATTGACTATGGAGTTTTTTTTAAAATAATGACTGCTGAGCAGAAGGATTCTCATGTTCCAACAACCATTTTTTGCGCCAAATTTCTCCAGCATAACCCGTTAATGAGCCATCACTTCCAATAATTCTATGGCAGGGGATAATAATCCATATTGGGTTTTTTCCATTGGCGGAAGCAACCGCCCTAATAGCCTTTACATCGCCCAATTGTTTGGACTGTTCCAAATACGTTCTCGTTATTCCAAATGGAACGTTTAACAATTCATCCCAAACATGTTTTTGAAAAACAGTTCCTTTCGGATTTAACTTTAAGTCGAATTGTTTTCGTGTGCCATTAAAATAGTCATCTAATTGTTGCACGCAATCCTGCAAAATTTCAGGAATTTCTGTTGAAGATTCTTTGATGTCATCAATTACGGTTACAGAACTGATGCCGTTTTTATCACCCACAATTTTTGCGGTTCCTATGGGCGTTTTATAGTAGGCTGTTTGATTAGATTCCAAAAACGTTTTTTGAGTTTTGAGTGGTTATTTCAGCAATCTCTTGCGGGCTTATTTTATAAATTTCGGCTAATTTATCCAATACTTTTGTAATATAACTGCTTTCGTTTCTTTTTCCGCGGAAAGGTGCGGGTGCCAAATACGGCGCATCCGTTTCCAAAACAAGGTGTTCTAAAGGAATTTCATGCAAAAACTGGTCTATTTTTCCGTTTTTAAAAGTGACCACGCCGCCAATTCCCAATTTCATATTGTAGGAAATGGCTTTTTTTGCTTGTTCTAAATTTCCGGTAAAACAGTGAAAGATTCCAAAAAGTTGCTCGTCTTTTAGTACTTCTAGGATTTCAAAAATTTCATCAAAAGCATCCCTGCAATGGATTACGATGGGCATATTTCTTTCTTTAGCCCAAGCGATTTGGGTTTTAAAGGCAATTTGTTGCTGTTTCAGCAAAGTTTTGTCCCAATATAAATCGATGCCAATTTCGCCGATGGCATAGAAATCTCGTTTATCGAGCCAATGTTTTACGATAGCCAATTCCTCTTCAAAATTTTCTTTTACGTGTGTGGGGTGCAAACCCATCATTAAAAAGATGTTTTTGGGAAAAGATTTTTCCAAATCTAACATGGCATTTAAATAGGTTGAATCAATAGCAGGAACAAAAAAGCGAGAGACTCCGGCTTCTATGGCGCGATGAATCATTTTAATTCTGTCTTCATCAAATTGTTCGCTGTATAAATGCGTATGTGTGTCGGTAATAATCATACTGCAAAAGTAAACAAAGTTTAAAAAACGAAAAATTAGTTTTGTGAATGGGTCAGATTGTTTTTTATTAATTTCAAGCTGCGTTAGTAATTACTTCACTTATTTTTATTTTGTTTTAGAATTTAGTGAACCATGTTTGAAGCGGAAATTCAGGCTTTGTGAGCTTTGTGTGGAAGTTTGTTCAATAGATTGCTGCGCTGTGCTCACAAAGACGGATTGCAGCGTAAAGCACGACCGTTTTTTGGCGGGAACACCCAAATTTTCTCTGAGAACATTCTTATATTTTTTTGAGTCTATTTTTTAATAACCAAAACATTGTATATAAGTTAAAAAAATTGTAACTTTAGTACGATAAATACCTTGCAAGATATTGTTACTTAAAGATTTCTTGTGATTTAATTCTTGCATTATAAATTACGCTGTTAATACAGTTTTATAGAATTGTTCTTGTTTAACATTTAACAAGGTTCTCATGCAAGTCAAAAAATATCCCAACGCAAAACTAGAAAATTACACTAGAATTTTAATTCAACTGAGTTTGGTGTTCTCACTATTCCTAGTATATGAATTTTTAACACTGAAATCTTATCCGCGAGAAATTAAAGAAATAAGCGGAACCCTTATAAATATTGAAGATAATGAAAAATTGGTTGTAGTAAAGCCGATAGAGTTACAAGCGCAACCCGAAACCAAAGTGGCGCTTCCTGAAAAAATATTAAAAGTTGAAGATGATGTTGATATCAAAGAAACGGTGATAGAATCTACTGAAACCAGCCAGTTTGATGCTGTTAAAGTTACCGCACCAAAAGAAATGGTTTCGGTGGTTGAAGAGGAAGAAGTTGTGGAGGATGTTGCGTTTGTGGTGATTGAAAATGTGCCTATTTATCCGGGATGCAAGGGAAATAATGCAGCGTTAAGAGCATGTTTTTCAGAACAAATTGCAAAATTTGTTGCAGGAAAATTCAATGCAGAGTTAGCTTCCGATTTAGGCTTGACACCAGGAAGTATCCAAAAAATATTCGTGGTGTTTAGAATTGACAAAAACGGGAATATTACTGATATTAATGCGAGAGCACCACATAAAAAATTGCAAGATGAGGCGATAAGAGTGATTAATTTATTGCCAAAAATGACACCGGGAATGCAACGTGGAAAGCCTGTGGGCGTAAAATATGGATTGCCAATTGTTTTTAAGGTTGAATAAAATTATTTAGTTAACAAAAAATCCCGCATTTGCGGGATTTTTTGTTAGGAATGATTAATATTGTGGCGAGTTATTAAGTAAATTAGTATTTTCGTAAAATATATTAAAATAAATGATTCCAAATTTAAATAACTTGCCGGTCTATGACACCACAGGTGTAAATGAACGCATTGCTCGTTTTTGCTCACGAAGCATTAAATCCTCTTCAAAAGTTGAAGGATTAAAACTTGCATTAAGCATGATTGACTTAACAACGCTAGAAGGTAAAGACACAACCAGAAAAGTGCAACAACTTTGTTATAAAGCGATGCACCCACATGATACTTTGAAGAATATCCCTACAGTTGCTGCAGTTTGCGTGTATCCCGCTTTTGTTAAGGAAGCTAAAAAGGCTTTACATGGAAGTGATATTCAAGTGGCATCAGTAGCTACAGCTTTTCCAAGTGGACAATCGAGTTTAGAAGTAAAATTGCTCGATACAAAATTTGCTGTTGATCAGGGAGCAGATGAAATTGATATGGTTATTTCAAGGGGTGAATTTCTTGCAGGAAATTATCAATATGTTTTTGATGAAATTGCAGCTGTAAAAGAAGCCTGTGGAAAAGCACATTTAAAAGTAATTTTAGAAACCGGTGAGCTTGATACGCTTGATAACGTAAGAAAAGCAAGTGAAATTGCTATCTATGCCGGGGCAGATTTCATTAAAACATCAACAGGCAAAATTCAACCCGCTGCTACCTTACCGGTAACTTATGTAATGCTTAATGCCATAAAAGATTACTACTTAAAGACGGGGAAAATGATTGGTATGAAACCCGCTGGAGGAATTTCAACTTCTAAAATTGCATTGCAATACTTGGTAATGCTTAATGAAGTTTTAGGAGAGAAGTGGATGAATAAGAATTATTTTCGATTCGGAGCCAGTAGTTTAACTAATGATATTTTAATGCAATTGGTTAAATCGGAAACGGGTATTTATCAATCTATCAACTATTTTTCAAAAGATTAATTATGCAAAAGAACAAGGACAATAGCATGTTTAAAGCATCCTGGACATACAATGAAGCACCTGAAAGCACAGATCATATTCAAATAAAAAAGAAGTACGATTTGTATATTGATGGAAAGTTTTCAAAACCAATTAAAGGGAAGTATTTTGATACCCTTAACCCTTCTACCAACGAAAAGATTGCAAGTGTTGCGGAAGCAACTTCAGAGGATGTTGATGCAGCAGTTCAGGCAGCCAAAAAAGCCTTTGAAAGTTGGTCTAAATTAACCGGAAAAGAACGCGGTAAATATATTTTTAGAATTGCACGCCTTATTCAGGAACGGGCAAGGGAATTTGCTGTAATTGAAAGTTTAGATGGCGGTAAACCTATTAGGGAATCAAGAGATATTGATATTCCTTTGGCAGCCAATCATTTTTTTTATTATGCAGGTTGGGCAGATAAACTGGCTTATGCTTTTCCTAATAGAAACCCTAAACCAATTGGTGTGGTAGGACAAATTATCCCTTGGAATTTTCCGCTTTTAATGGCTGCTTGGAAACTCGCACCAGCATTGGCAACTGGCAATACAGTGGTGTTAAAACCAGCAGAGACAACGTCTTTAACAGCTTTAAAACTTGCGGAAATTATTCATGAAAGTGGCATCCCAAAGGGAGTTGTAAATATTGTTACCGGAGCAGGAGAAACTGGAGCCGCAATTGTAAATCATCCCGATGTTGGTAAAATCGCTTTTACCGGATCTACAAATGTTGGTAAATATATTCAAAAAGCAACTGCGGGTACTCATAAAAAATTAACCTTAGAATTAGGAGGAAAAGGAGCCAATATTATTTTTGAGGACGCCGCAATTGATCAAGCTGTGGAAGGAATAATTAATGCCATATTTTTTAATCAAGGTCATGTTTGCTGCGCTGGTTCACGTTTATTTGTGCAGGAATCTGTAGCTGATATTGTTATTGACAAACTTAAGAATAGAATGGAAACTTTAATTATCGGGAATCCATTGGATAAAAACACAGATATTGGCGCCATAAATTCTAAAAAGCAATTACAAACCATTGAAAATTACATTAAAATTGGATTAAATGAAGGTGGTGAAATTTATCAGCCAGATTGCAACTTGCCTAAAAATGGTAATTGGTGTGCACCAACTTTGTTTATAAATGTGTCACAATCGCATAGAATTGTGCAAGAGGAAATTTTTGGTCCTGTTTTAACAATTCAAACTTTTAGAACTATTAATGAGGTTGTTGAAAAAGCAAACAACACACCTTATGGATTATCTGCAGGGGTTTGGACTCAAAACGGCGCTAAAATGTTCCACTTAACTCAAAAATTAAATGCCGGTGTTATTTGGGGCAATACCTTTAATAAATTTGATGCGACCTCCCCTTTTGGAGGAACCAAAGAAAGCGGATTTGGAAGAGAAGGCGGTTTACATGGTTTAAAACCTTATGTAAAATTTGATTAATTATTTTTAAGGAAAGATTATGAGTAGATTAGATATTCAAAAAACGTATAAATTATATATAGGAGGCAAATTTCCCAGAACAGAATCTGGAAGATATTTTACAATTAATGACAGCAAAGGAAATTTATTAGCAAATATGTGTTTAGCTTCACGAAAAGATTTTAGAAATGCGGTTGTAATTGCGCGTAATGCCCAAAACTCTTGGGCAAGTGCATCAGCGCTAAACAAAGGGCAAATTTTATATAGGATTGCAGAAATGCTTGAGGGAAGAAAAGAGCAATTTATTTCAGAATTGATTGCCCAAGGAGAAACTGCTGCAAATGCTAAAACCGAAGTGCATGAAGCCATTGACAGACTGGTTTATTATGCCGGTTGGAGCGATAAATACCAACAGTTTTTTAGTGCAGTAAATCCAGTTTCCAGTTCTCATTTTAATTTTTCAGGTGTTGAACCTGTTGGGGTGGTTGCCATTATTGCCCCTGAAAATCAACCTTTATTGGGATTAATTTCCGTAGTGGCACCCGCAATTGTTGGGGGAAATACCGTGATTGTTTTGGCATCAGAAACCAAACCTTTAACAGCAATTTCTTTTGCAGAAGTTTTAAATTCTTCGGATGTACCTGGTGGTGTCGTAAATATTTTAACAGGAAAAAAAGCAGAATTGGCAGGTCAAATGGCATCACATATGGATGTGAATTCGATTATTTATTGTGGAACAGATGAAAAATTGATGAAATCTATAAGTGAGTCGGCAAGCCTTAATGTAAAAAGAACAATTTTTTATAAAAAGCATGATTGGACAAATGAATTGTGTGAGTCACCTTATTTAATTGAGAAAACACAAGAAGTTAAAACCACTTGGCACCCAACAGAAATATAATATTTTAATTTGAGGTAATTTTATTCATAAAAAAAGGTATAAATTACCAATAACCAAGTTTTATTTTATGAATAACAATTATTTCGCACATGAAACCGCCGTAATAGATGTAGGTTGTGAAATTGGAAAAGGTACTAAAATATGGCATTTCAGTCATATTATGTCCAATTCAAAAATTGGCGAAAATTGTAATATTGGACAGAACGTAGTTGTTTCGCCAGGCGTTGTTTTAGGGAAAAACGTAAAAGTTCAAAATAATGTTTCCATTTATTCGGGTGTTATTTGTGAGGATGATGTGTTTTTAGGACCGAGCATGGTTTTTACCAACGTCATAAATCCGAGAAGTGCCATCATTCGAAAAGATGAATATAAGGAAACCTTGGTAAAAAAAGGTGCAAGCATTGGCGCAAACGCCACCATTATTTGTGGTAACGAAATTGGTGCATATGCTTTAATTGGCGCTGGAGCAGTGGTTACCAAACCTGTTTTGCCTTATGCCTTAGTAGTTGGAAATCCTTCAAAGCAAATTGGCTGGATCAGCGAATATGGTTATCGTTTAAACTTTGATGAAAAGGGATTGGCAACCTGTGTTGAAAGTGGCGAGAAATACCAATTAGTAAACAATAAAGTTCAAAAAATCTCGAAATAATTTACTATGAACAAGCTATTTCTAAGTTTTCTACTGCTTCTTACATCCGTTTACGGGTATTCTCAAATAGAAAAATATCCCGTATTTAAAGAATGCGATACTGCTATTATTGCTGAATTGGAAATTTGCTTCAGAAATCAGGTTAAAAATGCAGTAATTGCAGAATTCAAAATTCCCGAAAATTTAAAAAGAGACCAATATAAAGCAAGCACCAATATTGTTTTTTTGGTGGACGCTTCAGGAAACTTTAAAGTTATTTATGTGAATTCCCCTTACAAGGAATTAAAGGCCGAAATTGAACGTGTTTTTGCAACATTGCCAACAATTACACCTGCAAAATACAACAACCATCCAATAGAAATGCAGTTTGTGTTCCCTCTAAAAATTCCTTTGGAGGACAATACAGAGGAAGTAATTACACAAAAAGAAGTTATTGTGGCAGAAACGCTTCCCAAACAAAAAGAAGCGTTAACATTGGCTCAAGCCAAAACATCGTTGTTTCCTGAGCACAAAAGCGAATTACAAATTCCTTTCACGCACGCAATGTACAATGCATATGACGCCTATTTAAACAAGGCCGACAATTCGCACACGGGCGTAAAACCATATCTGTATAATGAAGTAGGTGAATATGTGGATTTGGATGCGTTGAAAAACAAGGTCATCACACCAAAATCAACATGGTTTGGTCGGAAACTGTTAAACGAACATATGGCTTATGTTCAGGGAAATGATTTTTGGTTTACCTTCAATCCAATGGTTGATTTGCAATTGGGGAAAGACAGCGATGACGTTAATACATACAATAATACACGTGCCATTCAGATTAATGGAGGCATTGGCAAAAAACTGAATTTTTCAACAAGTTTTTATGAAAGTCAGGGTCGTTTTGCCAATTATGTAAATGAGTACGCCGAGTCCATAAAACCTTCCGGAGGAAACCCGGCCATCATTCCAGGTCGAGGAATTGCCAAGAGATTTAATGAAGATGCCTATGATTATCCTGTTGCTGAAGCCTATATTTCATATTCGCCTAGCAGTCATTTTAACTTTCAATTTGGTAATGGGAAAAACTTTATAGGTGATGGTTATCGTTCTTTATTTTTGTCGGATGTGGCATCACCTTATCCGTATTTTAAAATTTCAACCAATTTCTGGAAAATTAAATACACCAATTTTTTTATGTGGATGCAAGATGTAAGGCCAGAATTGACAGTTGATGGTGCTTACAAGCAAAAATATATGGCCATGCATTATTTGGATTGGAACGTAACAAAAAAATTCAATATAGGATTGTTTGAAACTGTTATTTGGGATGATGCAAACAACAGGGGATTTGACATTAATTATATAAATCCGCTAATTTTTTATTCGGCAGTAGAGTTTGCAACTGGATCAAGAGCTGGAAACACTACACTCGGACTCAGTTTAAAATACAAAATGAAGGTGATTACGCTTTATTCGCAGTTGCTGTTAGATGATTTTAGGGTGAGTGAAATGACCAGCAATAACGGTTGGTGGGCCAATAAATTTGGAGCGCAATTTGGTGTAAAATATTACAACGCATTTAATGTCGAAAATTTATTCTTACAGGTCGAATTTAATGCGGTACGCCCTTATACCTATTCCCATGATGAATTAAATTATAATTTTGGGCATAACAATCAGCCTTTGGCGCATTTGTGGGGGGCTAATTTTAGGGAAGCTATAGGAATTATGAATTACACCAAAAATCGCTGGTTTGTAAACGCAAAAATTGTGATTGGGAAAAAGGGCCTTGATTTTGCTGACGGAATTGATACTAAAAGTTATGGAGGGGATATTTTTGCAGACAATGATAACCGCGTGTCAGATTATGGCAATGAGATTGGACAAGGCAATGTGGCCAATATTTTTATTGGCGATTTGCAGTTGGGGTATTTGGTGAATCCCACCACAAATTTAAAATTATTTGGTGGTTTGACTTATAGAAAATTTGATTTAGCAGCGCCGGCCAAAGGTTTTTCAGATTCAAATTCCACTTGGGTTTCCTTCGGATTAAAAACTGATGTGTTTAATTGGTATTTAGATTTTTAAGACGAGTATAAAAATAAAATAAAAAAAGTTGGGATTTCAATAATTGAAATCCCAACTTTTTTTCGTCTTGGGGTTATATTTTACATTCCGGTAGTTTCAAAAAATTCTTTTTCAATCGCTTCTCTGTGATCAGGATGTGCTATTTTAACCAACTCTTTCACCCGTTGTTTAATGGTTTTTCCATATAAATTGGCAACGCCATATTCGGTAACAATATATTGAACGTGCGCCCTGGTGGTAACAACTCCTGCGCCTTTATTTAAAAATGGAATAATTCGGCTAATTCCTTTTTCTGTTATTGATGGCATGGCGATAATGGCTTTTCCGCCGTCGCTTAAACTTGCACCTCTTATAAAATCCATCTGTCCGCCAACGCCAGAATACAATCTTGTACCAATAGAATCAGCGCAAACCTGTCCGGTTAAATCAACTTGAATTGCTGAATTTATCGAAATCATTTTAGGGTTTTGTCTGATTACCGAAACGTCGTTCACATAATTACAAGATCGTAATTCAACAAACGGATTGTCATCTACATAATCGTACAAACGTTTAGATCCCATTAGAAATGTAGCCAATGCCCTGCCTGCATTTACGCCTTTATAATTTCCGTTAATCACATCTTTTAAAATCAAATCAATAACGCCATCTGAAAACATTTCGGTGTGCAAACCTAAATCCTTATGATTGCCCAATTTGTGCAAAACGGCATTTGGAATGCTTCCAATACCCATTTGCAAAGTGCTTCGATCTTCAATCAATTCAGCAATAAATCCGCCTATTTTATCTTCAGTAGGCGTTGGTTCTGATAAAGTATGCTGGTGAATGGGTAAGTTTACTTCAACAAAAGTATCCAGTTCGGAAATATGAATGATACCTTCGCCATGAACCCGAGGCATTTGTTCGTTTATTTGTGCAATTACGTGCTTTGCATTGTCTATAACCGCCAAAATAGCTTCCAGCGAAATACCAAGAGAACAATACCCATGCTTATCGGGCGTAGAAACCTGAATTAATGCAACATCAACAGGAAGGATATTTCGTTTAAATAAATTAGGCACCTCACTTAAAAATACTGGGGTGTAAGAACCGTTTCCTGCTTTTAAAGTATGCCGCACGTTTGCGCCGATAAAAAGCGAATTAACATGAAAACTGTCTTTATATTTTGGGTCGGCATATGGAGCTTCTCCTTCGGTGTGTAAGTGGCAAACTTCAACGCCACGTAGTTCTTCGTGTCGCGCAGCCATGGCATTTATCAATTCTTGTGGCGCCGCGGCTGCCGCTTGAATATATATCCGGTCGTGCGATTTAATTACTTTTACAGCTTCTGCTGCGCTAACGGCTTTATACATAAACATGTTTCAATTAGATTTAGGTCAAATGTACAATGGATTTTAAGCAAAATAACTGTTTTAAATCATTTTTTGGACTATTTTTTGATGAAGGGGATTTTCAGAAAAACCAAGCCATAAAATTATTTTTTTGAAGTACCTTTGCATCATAAATTTTAGGAGAGAATGATAAAATTAAAAACGAGAGCTGAAATTGAACTGATACGTGAAAGCGCCCTGATAGTGTCAAAAACTTTGGGGATGTTGGCAAAAGAAGTAAAACCGGGTGTTACTACATTATATTTAGATAAATTGGCAGAGGAGTTTATAAGAGATCAAGGTGCATATCCAGGTTTTTTGGGAATGTATGGTTTTCCTAATTCTTTGTGTATGAGTCCAAACGCCCAAGTGGTGCACGGTATCCCTAATAACAAACCATTATTGGATGGTGATATTATTTCCATTGATTGTGGCGCATTAAAAAACGGATTTTATGGGGATCACGCCTATACGTTTGAAGTTGGAGTAGTTGCCGAGGAAACTAAAAAATTGCTGAAGATTACCAAAGAAAGCTTATATGTGGGAATCAGAGAGTTTAAAGCAGGGAACAGAGTTGGCGATGTGGGTTATGCCATTCAACAATATTGTGAAAAGCACGGATACGGAATTGTTCGTGAATTGGTTGGGCATGGATTGGGTAAAGAAATGCACGAAGATCCCGAAATGCCAAATTATGGACATAGAGGAAGAGGTAAAAAATTTACGGAAGGAATGGTTGTTGCCATTGAACCTATGGTGAACTTAGGAACACACCAAATTAACCAATTGAAAGACGGCTGGACTATTTTAACGAAAGATGGCAAACCAAGCGCGCATTTTGAGCACGATGTTGCTATTATAAATGGAAAACCAGAATTGCTTTCAACCTTTAGTTATATATATGAGGCTTTGGGAATTGAAAGTGACGAAGAAAAGGAGTTTAGACAATAAACAATAAAAAATGATTCAGGATATTTCCAGCATTGAACCAAAAGAAATCATCAAAGGTTTTAAAGGACGCTTTTTTCACACCAACAGTTTCACCATGGCTTTTTGGGAGGTTGAACAAGGTGCTGTTTTACCGGAACATTCACATATTCACGAACAATCAACACAAGTGATTGAAGGAAAGCTCGAGATGCTTATTGATGGCGTTACAACAGTTTTGGAGCCAGGAATGATTGCCAATATTCCTTCAAATGTAATTCATAGCGGGAAGGCATTAACAAACTGCAAAGTGACTGACGTATTTTCTCCAACTAGAGAAGACTATAAATAAGTGGAAGGATTATTCAAATTCATACTCAACAAAATACCACGCCCAATACTCATAAAATTGAGTTATTGGGTAAGTCCGTTTTTAGCAATTTACTTAAAAGGTTCGCGCTTTACCGATCCAATTGACGGAAAAAGTTTTAAAAGTTTTTTGCCTTATGGCTATGGAAAGCAGCGCAAAAACGCCTTGGCACCAGGCACACTTTCATTGGAGCGACACAGATTGTTGTGGTTATATTTAAAAAATGAAACCGATTTTTTTACGACGCCTAAAAAGATGTTGCATATTGCACCTGAACAATGTTTTTTAAAACGGTTTAAAAGCCTGAAAAACTTGGATTATTTAACTGCCGATTTATTTTCCCCTATTGCTGATGTAAAAGCAGATATTTGCGATTTGCCTTTTAAAGAAAATACCTTCGACATTATATTTTGTAACCATGTTTTGGAACATATTGAAGATGATAAAAAAGCGATGAGCGAATTATACAGGGTTTTAAAGCCAGGTGGAATGGGAATCTTTCAAATTCCGCAGGATATGGACAGAGAAAGGACCTATGAGGATTTTACGATAACCAATCCCGATGAACGAACCAAACATTTTGGACAATACGATCACGTTCGTATTTACGGAAAAGATTATTTTAACCGTTTACGTGCCGTTGGATTTAATGTAGAAGAAGTAAATTATTCAGAAAAAATATCTTCGGAACTTATTGAAAAATTCTGTCTGACCAAGGGCGAAATTTTACCTGTGTGCCATAAATAATCTAATTGTTAAAATTAGCTGATTTATACGTTTGAATTTCTCCCTTTTCATCGATAAAAATCAGATATACTTTTAATTCGGGGTGGTTTTTTAAAAATGCTGTAGATTTCTCAAGACCCATCTCCATAAAAGCGGTTGCATAGGCGTCAACATCCGCACAATCCGATGTTGAAATCACCGATGCGCTCAACAAATTACTCTCTTTGGCAAAGCCTGTTTTCGGATTTATAGTGTGCACATATTTAGTTCCATCTTCCTTTACCTTATATTTTCTGTAATTTCCTGAAGTTGCAATAGATTCATCTTTTAGCTCAATCACCGTTGCAAAAGAACGAGTTCCATCCGTATTCGGATTTTCGATGGCTATTTTCCAAGGAGTTCCTTTTTCATTATTGCCTCTTGCCCTAATTTCGCCGCCAATTTCAATCATATAATTTGCAACGCCATTTTTTTCGAACATGCGGCTCAACATATCAACCAAATAACCTTTGGCAATGGCGTTGAAATCTATGTAAATTTCAGGGTATAATTTTTTAATTTTTCCGTTTTGGAGTTGTACTTTATCAAAACCCACAAATTTTAATAATTCTTGTACTTTTAAGGAGTCCAGATTTTCGATTGGTTTTTCGGGACCAAATCCCCAAGCATTTACTAAAATGCCAATAGTTGGGTCGAAAGCACCCTCAGTTTCCTTAAATATCTTCGCTGATTTTTTGAAAACCTCCTGCAAATTTGCATCTGCCAAAATAGTGGTATCACCTTTATTAATTTTTGAAAGATCCGAAGTTGGGATATAGGTGGAAGCGGACTTATTTATTGCATTAATTAAACTATCAATTTTGGTTTCGTAATTGTTGGTGTCAGCCGCTAAATAACGTACAGTAAATGTGGTTCCTATGGCGTTTCCATCAATTATTTTCAGGTTGTTTTTAGTATCTGTACAAGAGAAAAATACCAATAAAATTAGTACAAAGAGACAATTTTTCATAACTTTAGTTGTTATTGAATTATTAAAGAAATTAAAGGGTAAATATAAAGTTAATTTATTTCTTAAAAATATCATAAATTAACTATAATTTAAGAAATGAGACTAAGTTTTATTTACTTTTGTTTCACACTAAAAAACAATTTAAATTATGAAGAAAATCGGAATTTTGATGCTTATGGCATCTATTTTTTTAACATCATGTGTTTCTCAAAAGAAGTACACTGAAATGGAAAACAATTACAACAAGAAGAGTTCAGAATTGGTTGACACTAAAGCTGAATTGATGAAATGTAGAATTGAAAGCGAAAGTAAATTAAATGCTTTAAATCAACAAGTAGTTGATTTGAAAAAAGACAAAGAAAAAACATTGGAATATGTTGAAAACTTAACTGTTTTATCTAAATCTGCTTCAGAGAGTATTAAACAAACATTGACTCAAATGGGTAAAAAAGACGAGTATATTCAATATATTCAAAAAGCAATAACCCAAAGAGACTCAATGAATTTAGCTTTAGGTTTTAAATTAAAAAGTGTGTTGAAAGATGGATTTACTGATGAAGACATTCAAGTAAATGTTGAAAAAACTGTTGTGTATATTTCAATTGCTGACAGACTATTATTTAAAAGCGGAAGTCACGTAATTTCAAACGATGCAAAACGCGTATTGAAAAAAGTTGCAGATGTTATTGCAGCACAACCTGAACTGGAAGTTATGGTTGAAGGTTATACAGATAATATGCCTATTAGTACTTCTGATATGAAAGACAACTGGGATTTGAGTGTTAAACGTTCTACTTCTGTAATCAGAGTTTTACAAAATGACTTTAACATTAAACCAAACCGTTTAGTTGCTGCAGGTAGGAGCGAGTACATGCCATTGGATACTAATTCCACAGTGGAAGGTAGAGCTAGAAACAGAAGAACACGTATTGTTTTAATGCCTAAGTTAGATCAGTTTTTCAAATTACTGGAAAGTAAAGTTGAATAATTGACAATAAATTTCATTATAATAATGAGAAAAAGCACGCCATTGGCGTGCTTTTTTGTTAATTTAGTTCTATATCCATTGGTTGTAATCCTTCATACTGCAATAAGTATTCTTCGTTTAAATTTGGGGGCTCATTCTTATTCTTTGAATGGGCAAGTCCAACATTTGCAAACAGCACCTTTGCGTTGTTTTTTTTTGCGTGAAGTTTGATGGTTTCCATCCAAATAACATCGTAAGGAATGTGATATTGAGAAATGCCAACCGCTTTTACAACAACAAAAAAGCGCGTATTGCTTTTGTCAACGCATACAAACTGAGGGTTCTTTTTTAATTGGCTGTTGATAGCGATAAATTCATAGCCTTTTGCTTCCAAATCTTTGCCAACGATATTCATCGCTAAATTATGCAATTCTTGTTTTGTAAGTGGTCTGCTCATTGTTAAAAGGTTTATATAAAAAAATCCGACACAAAGGTATCGGATTTTTTTTCTTATTTTTTTGATATCTTAGATTATCCACCAAAGTCGTCAAATCTAATATTTTCATCGGGCATACCAAAATCTTGACCCATTTTTTGAACAGCATTGTTCATTAAAGGCGGTCCACAAAAATACAATTCGATATCTTCAGGTGATTCATGTTTAGATAAATATTCATTGATTACGGCATTGTGTACAAAACCAGTAAACCCATCTCCTTCATTATCATTAATATCTTTTTTATTCACCCAGTTATCTACCGGCAGAGGTTCTGATAACACCAAGTAAAATTTGAAGTTAGGAAATTCCTTTTCTAACTCTCGGAAGTGATTCGTATAAAACAATTCGCGTTTGGATCTACCGCCATACCAATAAGTTACTTTTCTTCCTGTTTTGAGGGTTTTGAATAGGTGATACAAATGCGAACGCATTGGCGCCATTCCAGCACCACCACCAACATACAACATTTCAGCATCAGAGTCATTGATGAAGAATTCACCATAAGGGCCTGAAATTATTACTTTGTCACCTGCTTTACGAGAGAAAATATAGGAAGAGGCAACTCCAGGGTTTACATTCATCCAGCCATTTTTAGCCCTATCAAAAGGTGGTGTGGCAATACGAACATTCAACATAATTTCTTTTCCTTCAGCAGGAAATGAAGCCATGGAATAGGCACGAATAACTGTTTCTTTATTTACCATTTTTAAAGGCCATAAAGCAAATTTATCCCATTCCTCTTTAAATTTATCAGGCGTTTCGTGTTCTTCAGGATGTGCCGTAATATCAATATCTGAGAAATTAATTTCGCAGGGAGGAATTTCAATTTGAATATATCCACCGGCTTTATAACCCATATCTTCAGGAATTGCAACAACAAATTCCTTGATAAAGGATGCTACGTTATAATTTCTTACAACGGTACCGTTGAATTTTTTAATACCAAATACTTCTTCAGGAATACTGATATCCATATTCTGTTTTACTTTTACTTGACAAGCCAAACGGATTCCCTCTTTTAATTCTTTACGGCTAAAGTTAGGGGTTTCTGTTGGCAATGCTTCACCACCTCCTGAATGCACATGACACTCACATTGAAGGCAAGTTCCACCACCGCCACAAGCTGAAGGCAAAAATATTTTTGCATTCCCCAAAGTGGTCAATAATGATGCTCCAGATGAAACTTCAATTTCCTTTTCTCCATTAATTTTAATTTTTACTGGGCCTGAAGGTGATAATTTTTGTTTTACATACAATAATACTGCAACCAATAATAGTGTTATTACTAAGAAAGTCACTACCGTTGCTATAATTGTGCCGACTGTATTTGTTGCTAATAGGATCATTATTCTTTGATTTCTGTTTCGTTCTTTGCTATGTCAATAGCATCTTTTTTTATTTCAATTTTCTTAACAACAGCTGTTTGTTCTGTAGGTTCTTTTTCATCATCACCTCCAGTTAACATTCCTCCAAAACTCATAAAACCAATAGCCATTAAACCTGTGATAATAAAAGTAATTCCCAAACCTCTTAATGGTGCTGGGACATCTGAATATCTAATTTTTTCTCGAATTGCGGCGATGGCCAAAATGGCTAAAAACCAACCTATTCCAGAGCTTATGCCATAGTTAAAGGCCAAGCCCAATGTTTGGATTTCGCGAGACTGCATAAATAAAGAGCCACCCAAAATTGCGCAATTTACTGCGATTAAAGGCAAAAATATACCTAAGGAATTATACAATGCGGGAGCAAATTTCTCAACCACTATTTCAACCAATTGCACCATTGTTGCAATGGTGGCAATAAACATAATAAATGATAAGAAACTTAAATCGTATTGAGCATATTCTGGACCTAACCACGCCAAGGCTCCGTCCTTTAATAAATAAACATCCAACAACCAGTTTAAAGGAACTGTAATTGCCAGTACAAATATAACCGCAGCTCCAAGACCGACAGCTGTTGCTACTTTTTTAGACACTGCCAGATAAGAGCACATTCCTAAGAATGTCGCAAATATCATATTATCTATAAATATCGACTTAAAAAATAATTCTATGTGTTCCATATATTTTAGTTTTCAGTTTTCAGTTTTCAGTCTCAGTAATTATTGCTTACAGTGATTGATAGCTGACAACTAATTTTAATTTTGTTCGATTAATGATGTATTTCTTGAACGTTGCACCCAAATAATAATTCCTATGGTAATTAATGCCATAGGCGCCAATAACATAAATCCATTATTTTCATAGCCGTAAGCATATACGCCAGTTTTTTCAATAGCATCTCCTAAAACTTTATAGCCTAATAATGAACCTGAGCCTAATAATTCTCTAAAGAAACCTACAATTATTAAAATAATTCCATATCCTGCAGAATTTCCAATACCATCTAAAAATGATCTCCAAGGTCCGTTTGCCAAAGCAAATGCTTCAAATCGCCCCATAATAATACAGTTTGTAATTATCAAACCTACGAAAACTGATAATTGTTTTGATAACTCGTAAGCAAAAGCCTTTAAAATTTGATCTACAATAATTACCAATGCAGCCGCAATTACCAACTGTACAATAATTCTGATCTTTGACGGAATAATATTTCTGATTAATGAAATTACTGTACTTCCCATTGCCAATACAAACATTACCGATACTGCCATTACAATGGAGGGTTTTAATTCTGCTGTAACCGCCAATGCAGAACAAATACCTAACACCTGAATGGTAATAGGATTGTTATCCGCCAAAGGATCTGTAATTAATTTTGCATCTTTTTTTGATAAAAGTCCCATAAATTATTGCTTTAATGTTTTTAAATAGGGTATATACATTGCCAAATCTTTCTTAAGCATTGTAGATAAACCAGTTCCTGTAATTGTTGCTCCAGCAATTGCATCTACTTCAAAATCGGTTTTATCCAAATTTTTAGGGTCAGCATTTCCTTTCGTCGCTGTGATTCCTTTAAAAGTGTCACCGTCTAAAATATGCTCACCTTTAAAATCATCCATAAAAAATCGTTCCTTTATATTCGAACCCAAACCTGGTGTTTCACCCTGGTGGTCAAAATATACGCCTTGCACAACTAATTGATTGTCTAATGCGATATATCCCCAAATGGCATCCCACAAACCTTTCCCTCTAACAGGAACGATATATAAAGTTACGCCGTCTTTTTCTCCAACAAACAGAGGTAATCTTCTTTTGTAGTTTGGATTTTTAGCTTCGGTTGCTTCTTTTTTAATGTCAATTAGGTAGGCATTTGGATCTTCAACTGCTTCAGTGCCAGAAATGACCAATTGTTTGGTGATATATTTTGAAAATTCAGCAGCCACAATATTTTTTGAAACAAATTCAACGCTGGTTTCATCATTATTATTGATGCCCATTGCATATAAAATATTTTGTTGCTTTTCTATTCGTTTGTTTTCAGTAATTTTTTCTTGTAGTGATGAAGCCACAAAAGCTAATAATGCTCCAACAATAATTACCATTCCCGATGCGAATAGCACGGTATATGAGTTACTTTCAAGATTCTTTGCCATTGTTATGCTGTTTTTGCTTTTAAACGTTTTAATCTCCCTTTAACATTGCTTTGCACTACATAATGGTCAATGGTTGGCGCAAATACGTTCATTAAAATAATCGCCAACATTACGCCTTCCGGATATGCAGGATTGAACACCCTGATCAAAATTGATATAAATCCGATTAAAAATCCGTAAATCCATTTTCCTTTATTGGTTTGTGAAGCAGTTACCGGATCTGTTGCCATAAAGACTACCCCAAATGCGAAGCCACCAATAATTAAATGTTGCCAAAATTCGGTACTCATTAAACTATAAAACTTACTTCCTTCTGCAATCCAACCTGCATTTACAACACCGTTAAATATAAGTCCCATCACCAAAGCGCCAAGAACTGCCGAAAGAATGATTCTCCAGCTTGCTATTTTTGTAAAGATTAAGAATATACCTGCCAATAAAATTAAGAAGGTAGATGTTTCTCCCACCGAACCAGGAATAAACCCGAAAAACATATCATAAACGGAATAAGCAACTTCTTTGCCCTGTGACAAACTGCCCAGAATGGTTTCGCCAGATATGGCGGAAACATCTGCGCCAGCAGCCATTTCATTTGCTCTTTCAACAGCACCACCAACCCAAACTTTATCACCGCTCATCCAAGTTGGATAGGCGAAGAATAAAAATGCGCGTATGGTTAAAGCCGGATTTAAAATATTCATTCCAGTTCCCCCAAATATTTCTTTTCCTATCACAACCCCAAAAATAACGGCTACAGAAAGCATCCAAAGTGGTATGTCAACAGGTACAATTAATGGCACCAACATTCCCGTTACAAAATAACCTTCTTCAACTTCGTGTCCTTTGATTATTGCAAAAAGAACTTCAATTCCAAGTCCAACAACATAAGAAACTACCACAAGCGGTAGTATTTTTAAGAAGCCGTACCAAAACGCATCCATTGATAAAAATTCTACCGGTGTGCCAAATGCATTAAAGTGTTGATACCCTGTATTGAACATTCCAAATATCAAACAAGGGATTAGCGCCAACACCACCATGGTCATCGTTCTTTTCAAATCATCGGCTGCTCTTATGTGTCCGCCTGAGTGTGTGGTCTCATTAGGTGTATATAAAAAAGTATGAACAGCTTCAAAAGCAGGTAACCACTTTTTCCCCTTTCCATTTTCTTTGATAGCATGTAGTTTTTCTTTTAATCCCATAACCTTATCCTATTTCTTTTAACATTAAGTCTAAACCTTTTCTAATAATTTCTTGATGTGGTTGTTTAGAAACACAAACAAATTCTGTTAAGGCAAAATCCTCAGGAGCCACTTCATACATTCCCATTTGCTCCATTTCATCTAAATCCTGATACATACAGGATTTTAAGATTTGCATTGGATAAATATCTAACGGAAAAACTTCTTCATAAGCCCCAGTTACCACAAAGGCTCTGTGTTCACCATTGGTATTGGTGTTTAAGTCGTATTTTTTATTTGGCAATAGCCAAGAAAAAGTTAAAGCTCTTGAGGTAGATATTTTATTGAATACCGGCAAACTCCATCCAAACAATTCATAGTCGTTTCCTTCAGGAATTACGGTAATCATATTGTCATAATACCCCAAATTTTCTTTTAGGTTTTTGGCTTTGCCAGTTAAAACATTGCCGCTGATAATTCTGTTGTTGCTTCCTTTTAATTTTCCTTGAACCAAAGAAGTGATGGTTGAGCCAATTTTTGTTTTATAGTATTTTGGTGCTTCAACAGAAGAACCTGCCAATGCAATAATACGTTCGGCGTTAAATTTTCCTGTTAGCAACAATTCTCCAATAATAACCAAATCCTGCGGATTGATTGTCCAAACTGTTTCTCCTTTATTTACAGGGCTTATTTTGTTAATTTGCGTGCCTACATTTCCTGAAGGATGCGGCCCGGAAACTTTATGCAAAATCATATTGTTCAATCCGGCAAAAGGTGAATTTGCGTTTTTTCCTATGGAAACATGAACTTCCCCAGAGGTTAATTTACTTAAAGCAGTGATTGCTGCCTGCAACTCTTTTTCTTTTCCTGCCAAGATATAATCGTAATCGGCGGCTAAAGGTGCGCTGGCGTATGCAGAAATAAAAATTGCTTTTGGCGTGTTTGCTGTATTTGCAATCACATCATAAGGTCTTTGTTTGATAAAAGGCCAACAGCCCGATGCCAACAAATGGTTTTTAATCTCATCAGCTTTCATGGCTTTTGAATCTATTACGCCAAAATCAACAAATTGTTGTTGCGTATCAGCCTTAATTTTAATGGCCAATATCTTTCTTTTTTCACCGCGAATAATATCCAAAACTTCGCCACTAACCGGAGATGGAAAAATCATTTCCTCGATGGCTTTGTTATAAAATACGGCTTCCCCAGCTTTTAACTGAGCGCCAACTTTTACGGATAATTTAGGAATTATACTGTGAAAATCTTCAGGTATTAATGTGTAAACATCACTAGTTATTGCATTTTCGGTAAGTTTTTCGGCTTCACCTTTTAGCTTAATATCTAGACCTTTTTTAATATGAATGCCCTTTGACATATATCTTAAATTTATTTAATAGTCTTTAAAAAACGGAGCAAAAATACAATTTATCCTTTATTATTCTATGCTTTTTATCATATTTTCGTGTAAAAATTTGTTTATAGTAACTGTGGTGTGGTTTTTGTACTTTTAGCGAGATATTTACCTATATAATTAATTAAAACAAGCAGTGCTAAAATTTTAGATTATGATAAAAAACGGGGTTCTATTTTTTTGTTTTTTATGTGTTGTTCAATTTGGATTTTCCCAAACCGATAACCTGGATGCCACCCATATTAAAACCATAATATTAAAACCAGTGGCCATAAATTCGTATGTTCCAATTGTTCAGCTTGGCGAAAAATTACTGCTGAATTTCGACGATTTAAATGCTGATGAGCATACCTATTCCTATAAAATTGAACATTGTAACTTGGATTGGAGCAAGTCCAATTTATCGAATTCTGAATTTGTAAACGGTTTTGCCGAAGACAGAATTCGTACTTATGAAAATTCATTTAACACCTTACTACCCTATACAAATTATAGCGTAACCATTCCAAATGAAACCACAAAACTTAAAATTTCGGGTAATTATAAAATTTTCGTTTTAAATGAAGATGAGGAAGTAGTTTTTATGCGTCGCTTTGTAGTTTATGAACCAATTGTTACGGTTGGCGTTGCTGTTTTTAAAAGCAGGGATATTTCCTACTACAACACAAAACAATCGGTTGAGTTTACCATCAATACCCCAAATTTGATTATTAACAATCCGAGAGAAGAAATTTTTCCGGTAATTCTTCAAAATAACAATTGGCAAAATGCTATTGTGGGCTTAAAACCTCAGTTTTTTAGAGGCGACCAGTTGCTTTACAAATACAATAAAGAAACTAGTTTTTGGGGCGGAAATGAATTTTTGTATTTCGATTCCAAATCCATCAGAAGTTCGTCATTAAACATTGCCAAGGTTGAATTGGGTGAAGACTTGTACCATACCTATTTATATACTGATGATGAAAGAAGAAATCAACCTTACACTTTATATTCTGATGTAAACGGAAATTTTGTAATTAGGAATTTGAATATGGAAAACAGCTATACGGATGCCGATTATAGTTGGGTATATTTTTCATTAAAAAGTTCGCAAAATCTTGAGGGCAAGGAAATTTATGTGAGCGGGAATTTTAACAATTGGCAATTAAATGATGCAAATAAACTGAAATACAATGAGGCTTTGGGTTTGTATGAAGCCAAGATCCTTTTAAAGCAGGGATTTTACAATTATCAATATGTTACAAAATCAAACGACGGCACCATTAGCACTCATGATATCGACGGATCTTATTACAATACAGAAAATGATTACACTGTTTTGGTATATTATAAAAAATTTGGAAGCAGATATACAAAAGTGATTGGTATTGGTTATGGCAATTCCGAAAAAATAAACAACTAATAATTTTATTTGAAAATTTTAGTATCTTTGACTATTAAAAAATAAGTAAGTCGCTATGGTACAACAAGTAACAAATGGCATTAAAATTTCAGTTACCTCTAATTTCGAAGGCACAAGCTATCGTAATTTCACGCTGTATTTTGCTTTTAGCTATGAAGTTACCATCGAAAACCAAAGCAATGACACCGTGCAGCTTTTAGAGCGCCAATGGACAATTTTTGATTCGTTAAACCATAACGAAATTGTTGAAGGAACTGGTGTTATCGGAAAAAAACCAATTTTAAAACCCACAGAAAAATACACCTACAGGTCGAATTGCTTTTTAACATCTCCCATTGGAGCGATGAAAGGTTATTACAGTATGGTAAATTTCACAAATTCAGGCTCATTTAAAGTGTATATCCCCACTTTTCAATTGATGGTTTCCAGTATTCATAATTAATCTCTATGAAATTTAAGCTTCAAAGGTTTCAACATAAGCAAATCAAAGGATTGGAGTGTTTAAATTGCGGAATGCCATTGTTGCAGAATGAAAATTTTTGTTCATATTGTGGGCAAAAAAACACCACCAGCAAATTAAGTATCGGGAATTATGTAGATACCTTGGTTTCTGGATTTTTATCTTACGACTCCCAGTTTTGGACCACCTTTATTCCGTTGCTCATCAAACCGGGAAAAGTTGCTAAAGAGTACATTTCGGGAAAACGTGTTAAATACGTAAACCCGTTTCAATTATACTTGCATGTATCTATTATTTTCTTTTTGATTTTAGGGGTTTCAAACCAAATTGACATCGCTAAAAATCCGATAAATGATATTGCTACTGCTTCCAAAACCTTAGACTCCATTTCTAAATTGGATTCGCAAAAGCTTGATTCCATAAAGACAAACCTAAAAAGCAGTATTGAGGAAGTCAAGCAAAGAGATTCTGTTAGTACCAAAGTTTTTACCGAGTTTGAAAATGTTTTTAAACTTTATGAAAATGGGGTGGATTCCTTAAAAATACCGCACCAATATGCCATCAAAACAAAACAGGAAGCTAATATTGGTTTTTTTGATAAAATAGCCGACTTTTTTAACTTCCGCAGAAAATTTCCTGGCTATGCCAATGATCAGGCGATGGATAGTTTGGGGTACCAAAAAACATTTTGGAACACTTTTTATTACCAACAGGTTAGAAAAGTTGAAGCTAATTTAGCACAACTGAAGACGGAAAAAGGAATTAAAAATTTAATCAAAAAATTTACTTCTTATGTTTCCATTTCCCTATTTGTTTTTCTTCCGATTTTCACGCTCTTTTTAAAATTGTTGTATATCAGAAAAAGATTTACTTATATAGAACATTTGGTATTTGTTTTTAATACGCAAACAGTCTTTTTTTTGTTGTTTATCATTTTCTATTTGATGAATCTGCTCTTTAAAATGGAAAATGTGTCTTGGATTTTTGTGCTTTTATTTCTTGTTTATTTTTATAAATCATTGCGCAATTTTTACGGTCAGAGGCATTTTACCACCACCATAAAATTTATGTTGCTCAACATTTATTACATGTTTTTGGCCTTGGTGGGGGTTATTATTGTTGCAGTAATTTCTTTTATGAATGGTTAAAATTGATGGCAGTTTTTGTTGCATGAATAATGTCTTCGTAAACCATTTCAAGCGCGTTAACAGTTTTTTTTACGGAAGTGATGCTTACCGTTTCGACATAATTGCGTTTCATTAAAATAGATTGTTCTTTATCGCCTTTTTCAGAATGATGAAATTTTAATATCGCTGCTGAAGTGAATACATTTTCAGATAGCCATTGTTGAAACCAATGATTGCGTAATTCTTTAATTTCATCAGTATATAAAGTAGAAGAAGACCAAATTTTAGGTTCGTTTTTATATTTTGTGATATGTTTTTCTACTTCGTCCCAAACCACTTCAACCAAATTTAGTTCGTTATTATTCCAGTCAACTATAACCATCGTAAAAGGTTCAACGCCCAACAAATTGATCTTATTAAGATAGGGTAGAAGGCTGTTTTCTTTCAACAATTCCTTGGCAATTAAACCACGGCTTTTGCTGTAATTCTCTTTTCTTTTGTGCTTTATGAAACCGCCATTCAACACGCAAACCAACCTTTTTTTTGAACTTGTGCCAATCCAGGTACCGCCTGCGATCTTGTCCTTTGGAAAAAGCATTTCAACGCCGTCTTCTTTATACATTTTCGGCTGTAACGTTTCTCTTAACTTTTGTTCATCCCTGTTGGAAGTTAGTATGAAATCAGTATTACCTAAAGGCAAAAAAGTAACAGTGCACATTGTATTAAAATTTGATTATTGAGTATTAGGCTATAAGATATAAAGTAAATTCATTTTTGTAACTTTGCAAAGCAAATTTAAATTAAAAACCTTAAAAAATATATACCATGGCTTCAGGATTTTACAATGTACCAAAAGTAGTTAATGAACCTATAAATTCATACGCTCCAGGGACTCCAGAACGCAAAGCGTTACTAGATACTTATAAAAAAATGTTTAACGAGCAAGTTGACATTCCATTTTATATTGGCGGTAAAGAATACAGAACAGGAAATACGATTGACATTCATCCGCCACATGACCGCAAACATTGTGTGGGAAAATATCATGTTGCAGAAAAGGAGCATATTGAGTTGGCTGTTAAAAAAGCTGCGGAAGCGCGCGTAAAATGGGCAGCGACAAGCTGGGAACATAGAGCGGCGATTTTCTTAAAAGCAGCTGATTTATTGGCTGGGCCATTTCGTAATAAAATGAATGCGGCAACCATGATTGCACAATCCAAAAATGTATTTCAGGCTGAAATTGATGCTGTTTGTGAATTGATTGACTTTTTGCGTTTTAACGTGCAATTTATGACAGAAATTTACAACAATCAGCCAGCATCCTCAGCAGGAATCTGGAACCGCATGGAGTATCGTGCACTTGAGGGTTTTGTTTATGCCATTACACCTTTCAACTTTACGTCTATTGCTGGTAATTTACCAGCGGCTCCAGCATTGATGGGGAATGTTGTTATTTGGAAACCGGCCAGTTCCCAAGTATATTCTGCACAAGTAATTATGGAATTGTTTAAAGCGGCAGGTTTGCCTGATGGCGTTATCAATATGGTAACTGGAAATTCGGCTATGATTACAGAAGTTTTATTGAACAATCGTGATTTTGCGGGGGTTCACTTTACAGGTTCTACACCAGTATTTAATAGTTTCTGGGAAACCATCGGAAAAAATGTCGGTAATTATAAATCTTATCCTCGTATAGTTGGTGAAACTGGAGGAAAAGATTTTATTTGGGCACATTCAACCTCAAATGCACAAGAAGTTGCCACGGCAATTTCAAGAGGTGCTTTTGAATACCAAGGACAAAAATGCTCTGCAGCTTCACGGGCTTATTTGCCAAAAAGCTTATGGGGCGCTATTAAAACTTCTTTGGAAATAGATTTGAAATCGTTTAAAATGGGATCTCCAGAAGACCCTACAAATTTTATAAATGCGGTAATCGACAACAGAGCCTTCAAAAAATTATCGAGTTATATTGAAGAAGCGAAAGCCGATGCTGATGCCGAAATTATTATTGGAGGCGGTTATAGTGATGAAGTTGGTTATTTTATTGAACCTACAGTTATTGTAACCACCAATCCGAAATACAAAACAATGTGTAATGAGTTGTTCGGACCAATTATGACCATTTTTGTTTATGAGGATGAGAAATGGGAAGAAACCCTAAACTTGATTGATTCCACAAGTGAATATGCTTTAACAGGCGCTATTTTTAGTGGGGATCGTTACGTAATCGACATTGCAACCAACAAATTGGAAAATGCCGCAGGAAATTTCTATATCAACGATAAACCAACAGGTGCCGTAGTTGGGCAACAACCTTTTGGTGGCGCACGTGGTTCTGGAACAAACGATAAAGCTGGTTCTGTGTGGAATTTATTGCGTTGGGTAAATACCCGCACCATTAAAGAAACTTTTGTACCGCCTACAGATTACAGATATCCGTTTTTAAAAGAAAGTACGATTGAAACTGTGGAAAAAGAAGTAGAAACAGCCATTGAAAAATTGAAGGAATTTGGTAAAGATTTATCTGATAAATTCAAAAAATAATAAAAACAGTTCAAAATAGAAACGCGCCAATCGGCGCGTTTTCTTTTGCAATAATTTTAATAGCTTACTTATTTATCCGCCTATTAACTTATCTGCATCAGCCAATAAACCTTTTAATTGCTCAGGATGATGAATTAAAATAGGAATGTGTTGCGGGCAAATATAAAATTCATTTTCCTGATAATAGAATTTTGTTACAGGAACTTCCGTAGATGGTTTTTTACAAACTAAACATGCTTTATTTTGACTCATAACTTTATGTTTTAATATCAGACAAATTTACCTTTTATTGTTTGATTAAAGAGCGACATTTGTCATATTTTTTTGATAGTTGGAAATCCGAAGACGGAAAATAGAAACAGTCAGTTCGTGTATTTTTTAAGGAGTGGAATAGAATAAAAAATATATTGAGAGCTGCACGATAACCAAATTAAAAATCAACGGTTTATCTCTTTTTTAAAGGAATATGCACCACTTTTTTAGTTTCAAAAAATTCGTCTTCAAAATAGTTGGTTAAATCAAACAGCTTCGCCTTAGGGAAATGCTGCAATTCTTCGGTTAAATCACCACCTTTTAAATACAGGATTCCGTTTTTTAATTCGTGTTGTTGCTTTTTTGCAATTTTAGCTTTGGTCCATTTTACAAATTCATCCATATTGGTCACGGCACGGCTCACTATAAAATCGAATTCCCCTTTTACTTCTTCGGCTCTGATGGTTTCAGCTTTAACGTTTTTTAATTCTAAAGCTTCAGCAACTTCCTTTACCACTTTAATTTTTTTTCCGATGGAATCCACCAGATGAAAACGAGTTTCCGGAAACAATATGGCCAATGGAATTCCCGGGAAACCTCCACCTGTTCCCACATCTAAAATATTGGTTCCGGGCTTAAAAGACTGTACTTTTGCAATTCCCAGTGAATGCAATACATGACGAATGGGCAATGCTGAAATGTCTTTTCTTGAAATTACATTGATTTGGGCATTCCAAAAAGCATATAATTCCACTAATTGAGAAAATTGGGTGCGTTGATTTTCGGATAAATTGGGAAAATATTTTAAGATGATGTCCATGTTTGTGGTATTGTGAGCGCAAAATTACTGTTTCCAAAATTAAATTTACAACTTTTTGAAAAATGTTATATTTTTCACAAAAATTCTTTTGCGAAACATAAATGGTGTAATTTTAGTGCCGAAATAGATCTATTGATAGATAAGTATAAGTATGACAAGTAGTACAATCAGCTTTTCACGAACAGATAAAGCGAATTTTTTTAGAATGTTAAACAAGAGGGTGAATGCTTATTTTAAGGAAAATAAGCTGAAGCGTACCGGCAATTGGAAATTATATACCAAGGCTATTATCATGTTTGGCATTTTTTTAGTTCCTTTAATTATAATCTTAACCATTTCTATTTCACAGTGGATTTTACTTTTATTAACTGTTGTGATTGGAATTGGCATGGCAGGCGTTGGCATGAATGTGATGCACGACAGCAATCACGAATCTTTTTCGAGCAAAAAGTGGGTGAATAAAGTAATGGGAAGCAGCATCTACATTTTGGCAGGGAACGTTTACAACTGGAAAGTACAACACAATGTTTTGCACCACTCGTTCACAAACATTCAGGGACACGATGAGGATATTGATGCCGGCAGAATTATACGTTTCACCAAAAATGCGAAATGGCTTAAAATACACCAATTTCAAAAATATTATTCTATTTTTTTATATGGATTGTTAACTATTAACTGGGCGATTACCACCGATTTTAGACAAATGCGCAAGTATTTGAAACGCAAACTTTCTTATGGAAAATTCCCAAATCCAGTTACCGAATGGACCACACTAATTGTGACCAAATTGCTTTACTATTTTCTTTGGATTGCTTTACCCCTTTTGGTTATGGACATTGCTTGGTGGAAAGTATTGATCGGATTTTTTGTGATGCATTATACCGCAGGAATGATCTTAAGCCTTGTTTTCCAACTGGCCCATGTAGTACCAAATACGGAAATGCCTTTACCTGATAAAGACGGCAATTTAGAACATACCTGGGCAATTCACCAATTGTACACAACATCAAACTTTGCACCTACAAATAAATTTATTTCTTGGTACACGGGTGGCTTAAACCATCAGGTTGAGCACCATATTTTTCCGCATATTTCGCATATTCATTATGGAAAAATCGCTAAAATTGTAAAAAAAACGGCACTGGAATATAATTTGCCGTACAACGAATATAAAACATTTACAAAGGCCATTACAGAACATTTTAACCAATTAAAAACGCTGGGCGTAAAACCTGCGTACGCATAAATTTTTAAATATGACCAATCAACTTTCCGACAGAATTAACAGTTTACCGGTTTCAGAAACTTTGGCCATGGCGGCAAAAGCCAGAGAGCTAAAAGAACAGGGAAAAGACATTATTAGTTTAAGTTTGGGGGAACCAGACTTTAATACACCCGATTTTATCAAAGAAGCCGCCATTCAGGCGATTCACGACAATTACAGTTCTTATAGCCCTGTTGATGGTTATGTGGATCTAAAAAAGGCGATTTGTGAAAAATTTAAAAGGGATAACAATTTAACCTACCAACCCAACCAAATTGTGGTTTCAACGGGGGCAAAACAATCTATTGCCAACGTGGCGATGGTATTGCTAAATCCGGGTGATGAGGTGCTGTTGCCTGCACCATATTGGGTAAGCTATTCGGCCATTGCCATATTGGCAGAAGCTACCTATGTTGAAATTCCTTCCACTGTTGAAACGGATTTTAAAATTACGCCAGCGCAATTGGAAGCGGCCATTACGCCAAAAACAAAAATGGTATTTTTCAACTCCCCAAATAACCCAAGCGGTACTATTTATAGTGAAGCAGAATTTAGGGCATTGGCTAAAGTGTTGGAAAAATATCCGAATATTTTCATTCTTTCCGATGAAATTTATGAACACATCAATTACGGGGAACCTAATTTTAGTTTTGCATCAATTCCAAGTATGTATAACAGAACCATCACCGTTAATGGTGTTGCAAAAGCGTTTGCCATGACCGGCTGGCGTATTGGTTACATTGGTGGACCGGAATGGATTGCGAAAGCTTGCACAAAAATGCAGGGACAAATTACCTCAGGAGCCAACAGCATTGCCCAACGTGCAACTATTGCAGCATTGCAGGCACCGGTTTCTAAAATTAAATATATGGTTGATGAATTTCACAACCGCAGGGATATTGTGATTGACTTATTAAGAGAAATTGACGGCTTTAAATTAAATGTTCCAGGAGGCGCATTTTATGTGTTTCCAGATGTTTCAGCTTTCTTTGGAAAAGAAATTAAAGGTTATAAAATAGCAAATGCCGCAGATTTTTCTATGTTTTTATTGGCCGAAGCTAATGTGGCAACCGTAACCGGCGATGCTTTTGGGGCACCAACTTGCATTAGAATTTCTTATGCAGCATCGGAAGCGCAATTGCGTGAAGCTATAAAAAGAATTAAACAAGCGTTAAGTTAAAACAATCGCCTCAAGCTGAACTTGTTTCAGGATCTCTTTGTTTAATTTTGAATATTTATAAAAAAAACCGAGTAATTTACTCGGTTTTTTGTTTGGAAATCAAATGACCCCTAGTTCAATAGCATTAAGCTTAGTTGATTTTAAGTATGGTCACCCAATAAAGGAGCTTTTTATGGCTCGGCTAAATATAAATTTCTGGTTTTCCGTGATATACGCAACAGCGAATAATAGAAAACCAAGCCAAAATTCCACATATTAAAATAGCTAATCCGTTGTAAAACTCCAAATTTGTCCAATAGTTTGTCCGCCTTGATCGTCTTTTACCACTACTTTCCAGTAATAAGTTGTTGTTGGATTTAGGCTAACATTTAAGTTTGAAACAGGTTGATTTGTTGAAATGATTTCTGTTGGCGGATTTGCCGTGTCGAAATACACATCATAAGCTAAAGAATCTGTAGTATCCACATCACTAGCGGTCCATTGTAAGTTTACTGTTGCTGTGGT
>DAIDMK010000003.1 GCA_027449025.1 Lutibacter sp.
ACAAAAGTACCAGGTCAATATATACCAGTAGGTCAAGGCTTTTTTGTGAGTACTGCTGTAGATGCAGTACTTACTGGGGTTGCAACGGTTATGGGTGGCGATATTGTATTTAAAAATAGCCAACGGGTGTTTAAAAAAGAAACGCCTGCGAATTCTGTTTTCATGAAGTCTGCCAAAAATAAAAATGAAAACAATCAAAAGATTGATGAAAGCACAAACACACGCCCAATAATTAGATTGATGTATGATTCGCCTACGGGCTATCACAGGCAAATAGTGATTGGGAAAGTTGATAACACCTCCAATCATTTTGATTTGGGATATGATGCCCCAATTGCTGATATCAACAAAGAGGATATGTACTGGACCTTCGATGGCGCAAAATTTGTGATTCAAGGCGTCCCAAATTTTGATGACAATCAAGAGTTCCCACTAGCGTTAATTGTAAACAAAACAGGATTGGCACGCATAAAAATTGACGCTCTTGAAAATATAAATGAGAATATTTCGGTTTATATAAAAGACAAATTGCTTGGAAAAACCCATAATATTACCCAGAATCCCTTTGAAATTGAACTGGGGCCAGGCACTTATGCCAATAGGTTTGCAGTAACTTTTAAAATGCAAAAATTGGTGGATGAAGATGTTGCTGTAGCAATAACCGAAGAAATGCAAATGTTTGACACAGGTATTCAAGTGCTTATGAACAACACTATTGGAGAGCTGCAAATAAAAAACAACAGCGCCGAAGAAATATTGAACGTAGCGTTAATAAATTCTTTGGGTCAAATTGTTAAAACTTGGAATTCAAATCTTAACATAAGAACCATTTCTTTGCCTGTAAATACTGCAACAGGAGCTTATATTGTCAAAATAATCACTAAAACAAGTAAGACTGTCAAAAAAATCAGCGTGGAGTAAAGTCCCCTAACCTCCAAAGGGGCGATTACAAAAAGTTAAAAGTTAAGAAAACAGAAGATGGCACAAATTAATGATATATAATAAATGCCAGACCTCTTTTTAGAATAGAATATGTTGCTGTTTTGTTTTCAAAAGTAACTTAGAATGAGCCTGAATTCAATATGGCATTTGACGTAGTTTTGGTTAGAATTCAATGCTGAGGTTACTTTTTAGTGAAGTTATCTTTTTTTGTAAATCCATTAAAAATATTTGATGTTGTTCTGAATTTGAATTGAATGGTTTATGAGCCAATCCTTTTTGAATGGCATCAATTCCTTTCATAATTGAAGCTGTTTTTTCATTAATCCAAACTTGTTGGAATTGTTTCCAAATATAATTTATGGCAGTTTCATTGGGATGAAGCATATCGCTGTTATAAAATCGGTAATCGCGCAGATCATCCATCATTATTTCAAAAGAAGGAAAATATAGGATCCTAACCCTTGAAGGAGGAATAACTTCCATAGTTTTATGAATGGCCGTTAATAAATGTGCTTTACTTCTTGAATTTTCAACAAAGCCGTCTTTTATGTGGCGAACAGGCGAAACTGTAAAAATAACAGTTGCAGTCGGATTCACTTTTGAAATTTTAAGACAAATATTTTTTAATGAAGCAGAAATCTCAACAACAGAAAGCAATTCTCTTGCAAACTTTTTTTGTGGCACTTTATGGCAATTGCCAACAATAGCATCGGTTTCAATAAATCGATATACCCAAGAAGTTCCTAAAGTTATAATAATGTGTGTTGATTCCTTAATTCGTTTATTTGTTGATTTAATGGCATAATTTAAATTAGAAATCAATTCGTTTTTATTGATGGCACTTAAATCGGAATGTGCATCGAAACAATGCCAGCGTTCATTTAGCAAAAAAACATCCTTTTCAGAATATACTTTTTCATTTAATGAATGTTCAATTAAAGTTTCAATGGCTTTTGGGTTGAATAAAATCCCAAACGGATTGCTTGTTAGGTCAAACTTGAAGTAAGCCAGTTTTTTGCTGATATTTTCTGAAAAACATGAACCAATCAACAGCAATTTAGAAGCATAATCAATTTGATTTTCTTCTTTTTTAAGCTGAATGTTGGTTCTGAAATTCATTTTTTTTTGATTTATGATATTCGGATTTAAAATATTATTTCTCCCTTTAGGGCAGTGTCATAATGTGAAGCAACAATTCAATTGGGGTACGAATCAAAAATTGGTTCATTGTAATTGCAAAAAAACTAACACAATGATTGATGCAAATATAAAAATAATAGGGGAGTTAAAAGAATTTTTAAACGTTATAGGCTCCAAACCAGAATTAAAAGAATTGTTCACAGGAAAACCTTCTGATTTTAGCAGAAACAGAAAATTAACGATTGACATAACTATATTTTTGATACTCAATATGCTCAAACGAAGTTTGGTTATAGAGGTTTTATTAACCAATTTGTATAATTGGCAAACCCATAAGACCTATTCGAGAGAAATAGTTAAAAAAGCCCCAGACAAAACTTTTACGAATTAAAAATAACTTAATAATTCTCCCCTTCAGGAGTTAGGGAGTTTTTCAACTGAGCTATAAGTAAACAGCCATTCTTTATTATCAACATCGTTACTTTCTTTAATCAGTTTAAACCCATTTTTTTCATAGAAATGTTTTAACCATGCTTCTTCAATAGTGAGCCAATATTTTTGGTTTGAATCTTGGTTTTTCAATAAAGTTAACCATTGCGATGCTAAATTTCTATTTCTTTGGTGCTCGGGAACCCATATAAAACCAATATACAAATAACCTTCATTAAATAAATATTGCAGCGATTGTTCAAAGTCACTCATATCGGGAAGGCTTTTGGAGAAAACGAGTCCGCCGGCAACTACTTCATTATTTTCTTTTAACACATAAATTTTTGCAACATTTTTATAGCTGTCCCAATACGGAACGATAAGCACCTGCCAGTCTTCAGGTAATATTTTAAAAAACTGTTCAGGACTTTCGGTTGCGTTGCTAAATTGGATATTCATAGATCAAATATTTCTTTGTGAATCTTTGTGTAATAATTGTTTTTCCTATTTACACGGAGTTGCACAGAGTTATCACAAAGATACGCGGAGTGCTACTAATTTTTTTAACTTTAGGTAAACTAAGTACTTTCTATAAAAGTCCCCAAGACATCAACTTGTCAGAATCTTCCAACCATCGGTCGCCAATATCGGTTCTGTAATAACAGTTATTTACTATGAGGTTTCCAATACGGTTATACATCATTTTTTGAGCATCTTTCATCGTTATTCCTGTTCCTGTAACCAATACTGCAATACCGGTATCGGCAGTTATAAGCCACTCATCATTTACCTTTTTCAAATGCATCGGGTGAATTCCTTCTTTCATTTCCTTCTTGAAAATAACGACGGAATCTTTGGAAAAAAGATTGAAAGTTTTTTTATCATCAAAAGGGAATGGTGGCACCACTACAAAAGCACCTATTTGAAATCCTTTTTTTACATTGATGGTGAAATTTTCGCCATTTGCTATTTTGTACAGCATATTTCCAAAAGGTTCATGAACACCGGCGCGTTGTATAAAAATTTGGGGAAACCCAAATCGAGAGGTGAATTCTAAAGGATAAATTCCGTTTCCATTCACAATGCAATTGATATCTATATGGCCCCTAAAATTTTTTTTAGCCAAGGTGGATTCAAATTTTTTTAAGGTTGAGTCAAATATTGGGGAATCTTTTACCCAAAACATGCTGCTTCCCATTTCACCGGTAGAAACACCCAATTCTTTTGGAAAAAGTTTTTTATGCTCAAAAGTAATATTAAGTGGATAAAGAAATTCACTGCCATTAAAAAAAGCAGATACCGAAATTTCAACTCCTTTTACTTTTCGTTGCAATTGGAAAGTACCAAAATCATTTCCCCAACTTTTTTCATAGGCTTTTAAAATTCTAATTATATCATGTCCTTCATCATCAGTCCCCACAAAAAGCAATTGTTTAAATTCTTGTGTTTCTCCGCTAGGCTTAACCACATAGGCATCGGGATTTTCCTGCACATATTTTATGGCATCCTGAAAATTGAAAAACTCTTTCCAAGGCAGGGTTTTTACTTTATGTTTTTTTAGTTCATCCTGGCCATAATTTCTGTCGAGTTCTAAACTATCTGTATATTCCGATCCGCCAAACACGATTTTTCCCGCAGCCCGCAATTCAGCACACACTTTTCCATAGCCAGTATAATCAAAAACGATGATATCAGCCCAGGCCACGTGTTTTTTCCAGTCCAAAACCTTTGTCACAAAACCATAGCCAATTTCTCTACAAGATTTTTCTTCAACATATAATTTCACTTCATTTCCCTCTAAAAGCGTTGCGTAGGCAATATCTAAGGATTCGCCCCAACGTGAAACAAAGAGAAACTTTCTTTTAATGTTGGCCATTCCGTTTACTTTTGAATTTGATAAACCATCTTTCATCGGCTTAATTATTTTGCTCATTTTTAATAAGATAATTGGTGTGAAATATTTTTAATTTAAAGTTCGTAAAATTTAATTTTCTAGGACTAGATCAACAATAATTGAGGCATAATATTCTTCGCCATATTCACCCTTTGAAGTTTCAACCCTGTAGGTGATGTTAAATTTTTTACCAATAAAACTTTTTTTGGTGAGGTCAAATTTTTCTATTGCGGCAGCATCAACGCCTTCAAAAAAGAAACTATTGTCGTTATAGTCGGTGAAATAATAGAATCCTTCTTCATGACCAAAAAAAGTTGCTTTAATGCTCAAGGTTTCTTGGCTTTTTACAGAAACAAAGCACAATAATGTGAAAAAGGTAATCAATATTTTCATTTTCTTCAATTTAAAAGGTGTTATTGAGGTTAAAATTATGGACAAGTCATTTAACTTTTTTATGAAACGGTGTTTGTTTACTTCAGACCATTCAACATTAAAATAGGATTAAATACCAACCATTTTTCAAAGTTTATGCAGTATGGAAAAAAACAATTCATTTTCAATAGGAAACATAACCCTCATTTGAGCGCGGTTTATTATCGGATATTAAAAAACGAATTGTGCATTTTCTATAACAAAGATATAGCAAAATTCACGAATTGCGTATATCACATTTAAAATAATTCCGCACCCGATTTAAAGAATTTAACTATTAAAATACAGTTAATATGAGACATTTGTTTTTTTAAAAATTAAATGTAAATTGTAAAAGTTTTACAAAACTTTAAAATTCCTTTAAAATGATAATTTTTAATAAGTTAACAAGAAATAATATTTTAAAAATTTTAGGACTATTTCTTGTATTTGTGATGCTTCAAGGTTGTAAGGCTTATAAAAGTCCGACCAATTTAGAGCAGGCCGCCAATGTTCAGGAAAAGGGATATGTAAAGGTGACTATGGTAAATGGGGATGAATATATTTATGAGACTATTGAATTTAGTGGAGACACTTATTATGGCGTTAAAATGGTTAATGCTGAAAAAGTAAAAACAATACTTGTAAAAGAGGAGGTTTTGAAAGTAGAAAAACGAAATAAAGGTGGTTCGGGCATTTTAGGTATAGTCATAGGATTGGGGTCTTTATTTATGGTATTTCTTATGTTTAGCTGATATTTGAGCGAATTTCGAAAATTACAAGCCTGATTGTTTTCTTATAAAAAAACAACTCATATTACATATAAATATGCGTTTTTACGATTCACAAACCAGCGTGCTACACGTATCTTCCAACAGAATTCACTACATGATTTCTTGACACAATTCAATTAAGACGCCATTGGTAGATTTTGGGTGTAAAAAAACCACCAATTTATTGTCGGCGCCTTTTTTGGGAATCTCGTTTAAAACTACAAATCCTTCTTTTTTTAATCGCGTCACCTCACCTAAAATATCGTCAACAGAAAAAGCAATATGGTGAACGCCTTCCCCCTTTTTTTCAATAAATTTTGAAATTGGACTATTTTCATTGGTGCCTTCCAACAGTTCAATCTTGTTTGAACCCACCTGAAAAAATGAAGTTTTTACACCTTCACTTTCCACTTCTTCCGTTTTATAATGCGATTTTCCAAAAAGTGATGCAAATATTTCATTTGATTTTTCCAAATCTTTTACGGCAATGCCAATATGTTCAATTTTATTCATGGGTTTTATTCAATTTAAAGGTTAAAGGTAGCTTAAAATCATAAATCGACAAATGGTAATTCTAAAATCGAAAATCCAATCAATCGAAATTTGCATTTAACCGCTAACTAAACGCAAAGAAAATTCCTAAATCGTAATTTCTAAATCGTAAATCAATTTGCGTTAGGGATTAAAGCGGAAAGCCCACAGTCGCGCTTTTGGGCGCGCGAGGACTTGCAGCGGAAAGCCCGACCCGCCAGCTGGCGGGTAACGCCCACCAAAAAGTCAGGCAGGCCCAAAATAACTAGCTATAAATTGCTGTATCTATTAGAATTAAGCCAATGTTTCCTAAACAATCAAATACAAAAACGGAATTTATGTATATTTAAATACTATTTTTGCAGTATGGAAACAAACAGACAAAAAAAAATTGCAGGTGTTTTACAAAAAGATCTAGCCGATGTTTTGCAACACGCTGCACAGGATGGAATGAAAGGGATTATTATATCTGTTACTAAAGTGCTCGTTACTTCCGATTTATCGAACGCAAAAGTGTACATCAGCGTTTTTCCACAAGATAAAAGAGACCTTATTCTTAAAGGTCTTCATGAAAATACGGCCACCATTCGCTATGAAATGGCAAAACGAACCAAGGAACAGCTCAGAAGAATGCCCGAACTCTTTTTTTATATGGATGATAGTTTGGATTATATTGAAAATATTGACAATGCTTTAAAAGGCAAACAGGAAAATCCGATTAAAAATCCTGATATTTTGGACCAACGCAAAAAGCGATAATTTGAATTTTTCCTTATACATAGCCAAGCGATATTTATTTTCTAAAAGCAGCAACAATACCATAAATATTATCACTTTTATTGCCGCTGTTGGCGTAATTATTGGGACTTTGGCTTTGTTTATTGTGCTTTCCGGATTTTCCGGATTGCGAACTTTTAGCATCGGTTTTTTAAATACTTCCGATCCTGATATTAAAATTACCGCCGTTAAAGGAAAGTCGTTTGATTTTAATGCTAAGATTGAATCGCTTATCAACAATCAAAATGGCATCGCTTCTTATGCAAAAGTCATAGAAGAGCGCGCTTTTTTCGATTTTAATGAAAAAACACACATTGCCTACATAAAGGGCGTTGACCTTAACTACACAAAAGTAAACCGCATGGATACCACAGTTTATGCCGGTACTTGGCTCGATGAAAATCTTCCTTCTGGGGCAGTTGTTGGCAACGGAATTTCAAACTTGTTGTCTATTGGTGTTTACGATTTTTTGGAACCTTTAAAAATTTACGTCCCAAAACCGGGAAGCGGCTATATTACCAATCCCGCCAACGCTTTTACAAAGATTAACACCCAACCTATTGGCGTATTTGCTTTGACAGACGAAATAGATAAAAAATACGTATTTATTTCTTTGGAATTGGCTCAAGAACTGCTGAATTACAATCCGAATCAAATCTCCAGCATTGAACTAAAAGTTCAAAACATCAAAGACCGGGCTACAATTATTGCACAACTCAAAAACAATTTAGGATCCGAATTTAATGTTGAAACCCGGGAACAGTTAAATGCCGTTTTTTATAAAATGCTGAATACCGAAAATTTGGCGTCCTACTTAATATTTACGCTGATTTTAATTATCGCATTGTTCAATGTAATTGGCGCCATTATTATGATGATTTTAGACAAAAGGGACAACCTTAAAACATTGTATAATTTAGGGGCTTCCATCAAAGAAATTAAACGAGTCTTTATTTTTCAGGGATTTTTGTTGACACTTTTCGGACTTGCGGTTGGATTATCAGCTGGCATAATCTTAGTATTGCTTCAGAAAAAATATAGCTTATTTATGATAACCCAACATTTGGCTTACCCTGTAGAGTTTACTTATTTTAATGTTTTAACGGTACTTGTGACCATTCTTGTTTTGGGTTTGATGGCCTCGAAAATTGCAAGTAGCAGAATTTCTAAAAAAATAGTTGAGTAAAATTTGTTTGCTGTTGAAGCGCTGGGATGTTAATCAATTACACCTCCTAAACAAAATATCAAAATGTTAAGTGATAATTCAAGTTGGTTACGAACCAAAAATTGGTTCAATGTAATAGCAAAAAAACCTAACCCAAAGATTGATGCAAATAAAAAATATTAAGGGAGTTAAAAGAATTTTTAAACGTTATTAGCGCTAACCTAGAATTAAAAAATTGTTCGCAGGAAAACCCTCTGATTTTAGCAGAAACAGGAATTTAAAGATGGACAAAACTATATTTTTGATACTCAATATGCTCAAACGAAGTTTGGTTATATAAGTGCTAAATTTTTTTGAACTGCGTGATAATGAAAACATTAGTTGCTTAAGAGCGGCGTTTACCATTCGGAGAAAGAAGCTAAAATATTCATTTTTTAAGGTATGGAACAAGTTGTTAGTAGATTGTTTCTATATATTGTGGAAATATCCCAAACGCTCACCAATTAGAACTATTTAGCAGTCATAGCGTTTGGAGCAGTGAACAATATTTTTATGCTTTAAATTTTGTGGCAAACATACCAAGCATTATAGAAAAACAGCGAGAGCTGTTATTGGAAAATAAAAATAAGCAACGAATCCGTAATTATAAAATCAATCAAAACATCAGTATTGGAAGTATGAAAAACAAAATTCAAGACTTAATTTAAACAACATATTGAACCAATTAAGCCTATAAGAAGCAATTCGAGAAAAACAGTAAAAAAAAGCCCCAGACAAAACTTTAACTAATTAAAAAGAGCTGCTTAATGCTTAACTTAATAGCATTGGGCTTAGGTGGTTAAACAAAAACCATTATTATCCTTTGTTGATGACATCACAAATGTGCTTTGCACGTTGCCAACTGAATCTAAAACAGATAATTTATTTTTCAAAAAAGCCTGATAACTGTTCATGTCTTTTACAATTATTTTTAATAAGTAATCGTAATTTCCAGCTACGTGAAAGCATTCCATCACTTCATCAATTTTGTTTATGGCATTTTCAAACCGTGTAATCATCTCCTTTGAATGGACCAATAATGTTACCTGACAAAAGACTTCAATCGTATAGCCCACTTTTTCTTTGTCCAAGACGGCAATATAATTTTTAATCACTCCAGCTTTTTCTAGCCTTTTAATGCGCTCGTACGTGGGTGTTTGCGTCAACCCAATTTTTAAGGCGATTTCTTTAATGTTCGCTTTAGAATTTTGCTGAAGGAGATTTAGTATTTTTTTATCTGTTAAATCTAAGTTGATAATCATAATCAGTAATTTTTTCTAAAAATAATTAAAAATATTTATGATGAAAGTAAATTATTCTTTTATTATGATTGGATATAGTAAAATACACTAAAAATATAATTTTAATCAGTTTATTAAGTTGAAGTTTGTTAATTTTATATGATAAATTTTTTAATTATGAGCAACAAACCGGCAAATAGAATCCAGGATTTACAATATTTTGGAGAGTATGGAGGCGTAAATCCTTCCATTTCAGATTCAGCAACTTATACATTTTTACATGCAAAAACAATGCTCGATACTTTTGAGGGTCATGCGGAAGGCTGTTATTTGTATTCTCGTCATTCAAGTCCAAGTAATTTATATTTAAGTGAGGCTTTGTCTGCGATGGAATTTACAGAAACTGCAAATGTGGCAGCATCTGGAATGGGCGCAATAACATCGGTTTTTTTGCAAGTATGTGGCGCAGGTGATCACATTGTTTCTGGAAGAACAATTTACGGAGGTACTTATGCTTTTCTAAAAAACTTTGCGCCAAAACTCAATATTGCCACGTCATTTGTTGATATTACTTCCTTGGAAAAAGTTGAAGCAGCGATAAAGCCAAATACAAAAATGATTTATTGTGAGGCAGAGAGCAACCCACTTTTAGAAATTGCAAACTTACCCGAATTGGCTAAAATTGCTAAGAAACATAATATAAAATTGGTGGTGGATAATACTTTTACGCCATTAATATTTTCAGCGGAAAAATTGGGTGCAGATATAACCATTCACAGTTTAACAAAGTTTATAAACGGAACAAATGATACTGTTGGCGGGGTTGTTTGTGGATCAACCGAATTTATAAACAGTTTGAGAAATGTACATGATGGTGCAGCGATGCTATTGGGTCCAGTGATGGATAGTTTAAGAGCCGCAAGTATTTTGAAAAACTTAAGAACGCTGCATATCAGAATGAAAAAGCACAGTGAAAACGCACTGTATTTAGCTGAAAATTTTGAAAGAGACGGATTAAAAGTAGTGTATCCCGGTTTAAAAAGCCATAAAAATCATGAGCTTTTTAAATCTATGTACAACGAAGAATATGGTTTTGGAGGTATTATGACAATTGATGTAGGTAATTTAGAAAAGGCGAATGAATTAATGGAATTGATGCAACATGAAAATTTGGGATATTTGGCGGTAAGCTTAGGGTTTTATAAAACATTATTTAGTGCGCCAGGCACAAGCACTTCTTCAGAAATTCCTATAGAGGAGCAAAAAGAAATGGGTCTTTCCAGCGGAATAGTCAGAATGTCAGTTGGTTTGGATAACGATATTGATAGAACGTACAGAGCGATGCGAAAATGCATGAAACAAGTAGGCGTTTTATAGGTCAAAATTAAAATTTAAAATTTGATTAATTTTATTGCTACAATTATATAAATTGGTGAAAACCCCATTCATTTTTGAATGGGGTTTTTCATCTGTTTAAATTTTAATTTTTTACAGGTAACAGCTGCTGTTCGCTATGAATCATTTCTTTACCTATCAAAATTTGTTATGCTCGTTTCATTTGCAAAAACTTTTAAAATTCCGTATCATTACAAATCCAAAAAATATTAAATGCGAGACAACAACCAAAACCTATCTGAAATAGAAATTCAAAACCAAAAAATTATCGACAATAAGGAACTAAATCTTTATGAAGCATTGATTCCTGTTGTTATTCTTATGATGATGCTTGCTTACAACATATTTTTTGCTGGGGGCGAATTGTTGGGCGAATATTCCAACCAGTTTATTTTATTGATGGGCGGCGTAATCGCTTCCATAGTCGGGTTTTTTAACAAAGTTTCTTTAAAAATTATGATTAATGAAATTTGGGAAAATTTGAAAAGTGTTTTTGTGCCGATTATGATATTATTTTTGGTGGGAGCTTTGGCCGGCACTTGGCTAGTAAGCGGCATTATTCCTGCGATGGTGTACTACGGACTTCAAGTATTGAGTCCAGGAATTTTTTTGCCGGCATCCGTTATAATTGCAGGGGTTATTTCCGTAGCAACAGGAAGTTCTTGGACTACCTCCGCAACCGTTGGAATCGCTTTGGTGGGGATTGGTACTGCATTGGGAATTCCAACAGGGATGATTGCCGGCGCCGTAATTTCTGGTGCTTATTTTGGAGATAAAATGTCGCCGTTGAGTGATACTACAAATCTTGCCCCAGCAATGGCGGGAACAGATTTGTTTACGCATATAAGATATATGACCATAACAACTATTCCATCTATAACAATTACCATAATTGTTTTTAGTATCTTGAGTTTTAATATTGACACGACAGGTACTGCAGATATTAGTGGATTGTTAAACACTATAGAAAGCACTTTTAATATTACACCTTATTTATTTATTGTGCCATTGGTTGTGATAGGTTTAATTGTAACAAAAACAAAACCTTTAATTGCTTTGGGAATTGGCGTTGTTTTGGCTGCGGTGTTTGCATTTATTTTTCAGGCAGAAATATTAGGCAATTTGGCGCCTTCAAATTTTAGGGCGATTGTAAATGCTATGTTTGTGGATACGGAGATTGTAACAGACAATGTGAAATTAAACGAACTGTTTAGTGCTGGAGGAATGAAAGGGATGTTATGGACAATTTTTTTAATTTGCTGTGCGATGGTTTTTGGAGGAACCATGGATGCTATTGGTGCTTTGGCAAAAATTACCAAAGAATTACTAAAAATTGCTACTTCTATTTTTGGACTCTTTGCAAGCACGGTAATTAGTTGCATTGGATTAAATGCAATTGCATCCGACCAATATTTAGCCATTGTAATTCCCGGTAAAATGTTTAAAAAAGCTTTTGAAGATAGGGAATTGGCTCCAGAGAATTTGAGCAGAACTTTAGAAGACTCAGGAACGGTAACATCCGCTTTAATTCCTTGGAATACCTGTGGTGCTTACCAAAGCGGTGTACTTGGCGTTCCGGTGGCCGATTATGCTATTTATGCCATATTTAACTGGTTAAGTCCAATAATGACCTTAATATTTGCAGGGTTCCAAATAAAAATAAAGCAACTTGTGACTGAGAAAGTTAAAAGTTAAAAAGCCTCCTAAACCCCAAATGGGAAAATAAATACCGCAGGTAAAAAATTCAATACGATTAACTCCCCGCTAGAGAAACCTATTCCGTTTTTAGTACGGGAGGGCATGAGTGTGTAAAAAACATAAGAAGAAAAAATTAATAAAATCCGTTCGGTATTAGTTTGGGAAGTTTGAGGAAGAATTAAAAAATTTGTTGCTAAATATTAGGGTTGTTTCACACCTTACTTCCTCACTATTTTTTTTTGTTAAAGGTGCAACTAAATATCATTCAGCGATTTAGGTTTGTGTATTTTGTTTATTGAGAAATCTTGTTTAAGTATCTTTAGAGCATGTTTATACGTAGAATTCAAGCGGTTCGATAAGCGTTCTTGTAATAAATAAGAATTCTGGTAATTACCAGCATTTATGTCAAATTGAAAAAGCTTATAGAATATCCAAAACAGGTTTGAAAAGAAGACTCATTTTTCGTTTTCCATAAGATTACAAAAGGGGATTGAGGTATATTTATTTTATTTTCTTTGTGCCCCCAATAAGGATTTAAGAACAAATAAATTCATCATATTAAATAGACGGTAAGATATAAGGAATAGAAAATGTGATATACGGTTGATTGCTACCACAATAGTTTTTTATTTTTTTCTATATTCTTTCGTCTGGTTAATAGTATTTTATTTAACGATACTATGATGTACCATACTGTGAGATCCATCATTCCAAAGTGTTAAAATATCGGTCGCAACTTGAGCACCACTGCCTGCTGCAATTGCGAACTGACTTCTCCACCCAGCTAGGATGCCTGCCACATATATACCATCTGTAACCAAATGGTTGTCGTTTTTTAACATCACACGTTCTTTTTGTGGCGGCAAACTGTGGTGAGGAATTACATATTGCATAAGACCTTCTATGTTAAAAAGATTTGAAGGACCAACAGCCACTACAATAGATTTTGCACGGTAAGAATTTTTATTGGTGAATACCGTAAAATTCGGAAACGCTCCTTCAATTTTGATCACCTTTTCATGGTCTATCTGAATGACATGCGGATATAAATCAGAAAGTTGGACGAGTCCATCTGCCAAAACCTGATCGCCCCTCGTTCCTTTTTTTAATCCTAATACATTGTTGAGCAAAGCTTCCTTTAAAGCCGAACTCTTTTGGTGAGTAACAATGCCAATCTTTTTATTACTTGCAAAGGGTTTATCAACTGCCGAGCCTAAAATTAAGGCGCAAGAAAGTCCGGCCGCGCTTCCTCCTATTATTAATACGTCAAATCCATCCATATTTAAGAATTTAATTTTGAAATAATCCCTGAATGTTCGAGGTGAATAGCTTAACGGCTATTGCCAAAAGCACCACGCCAAATACTTTTCTAATAATATTGATTCCGTTTTTGCCTATTAATTTTTCAATTTTTACGGAAGTTTTAAGCACAATATACAAGAAAATTGTATTGATAATAATGGCAATTACAATATTTATGGTTGAAAACTCAGCCCTTAATGAAAGCAATGTGGTTAAACTTCCCGGTCCCGCCAATAATGGAAATGCCAAAGGAAATATCGAAGCTGTTTTGGCATTCGTCTCTTCTTCTTTGTAAAGGGAAATTCCCAAAATCATTTCCAGAGCCAAAAAAAACAGGATAAATGAGCCTGCAACCGCAAAAGAGTTGACGTCAATTCCAATTAAGTTTAAAATACTTTTTCCCAAAAACAGGAAAGTAATCATAATAATAGCCGCAACTAATGATGCTTTTCCTGAGTGAAGGTGGCCAAATTTTACACGTAAATCTATAATAATTGGTATGCTGCCTATTATGTCGATTACTGCAAACAATACCATGGTTGCAGTGACTATTTCCTTAAAATTTATTTCCATTGTTACCTTTTTTAAAAGAGTGGCAAAAGTATCCAATCAAAAATTGATTTAAAACAAAAGTAATGTAAAAAAATAGTTATTTTTGCCGAATGTTTCAATTAGGAAAAACCATAGTTTCAGAAGAGATTATAGAGAAAGATTTTGTCTGTAATCTATCAGCCTGCAAAGGCAAATGTTGTGTTGACGGAGAAGCCGGCGCTCCGTTGGATGAAGATGAATTGCAAATTCTTATGGATATTTACCCAAAGGTGAAGCCTTTTTTAAGACCGGAAGGAATAGAAGCCATTGAGGCTCAGGGGCTTTTTACCATGGATGAAGGAGAATATGAAACCACCTTAATTGACGGAAAAGATTGCGCTTATGCTATATATGATGCAAATAATATCGTTAAATGCGGTATTGAAGAAGCTTACAATCAAGGCGCAATAGATTGGAAAAAACCTATTTCCTGTCATTTATACCCAATCCGCATTACGGACTACACCGAATTTTCAGCAGTAAATTACCACAAATGGCCAATTTGTGATGACGCCTGTATTTTGGGCAAAGAACTGCAAGTGCCTGTTTACAAATTTGTGAAAGATGCATTAATCAGAAAATTTGGAAAGGATTGGTATTTGGAACTTGAAAAAGTTGCTAAAAATCACAAATAAATCACTCATAAAGCCATAGTTTAAATTATTTTTCTATATTAGTAAGTACTATTGCTATGTGAAAAATGGAAAAGATTAATAAACAAGCGATTATCAGGATAAAAAAAGTAATTTTTATCATTATAATGTTGTGTTTATTTCAATCGTTTAGCCAATCTCAAATTTCATTCGGGCAATTATCTGTAAAAGAGGGATAATTACAAAAGAATGTGTTATCTGTTGCCCAAGATGGTGCAGGTTATTTATGGATTGCCACACATAATGCCCCTTATAGATAGTATAGAAAAACAGTATAAACAGAATAAACAGTTCTTATAACAGAGTAAGTAGAGAAAAGTTTAATTCGCCTTGAGTTTACAGAATTTACCCCTTGAAATTTTTATAAAGAATTGGTTAAAAATGAAAAATATATTCTTTATCTTTTTATTGCTGTTTGCGTTATCGCTATTCGGGCAGAATTCACAAGAGCTTGAGTTTAATTCCATTAAACTCAATTATATTGGGAAAGAGCTTTCCAAACAATGGGTTTCATCTATAATACAAGATAATGATGGCTTTATTTGGCTAGGCACTCAAGATGGTTTATATAGGTATGATGGGAATAACTTTATTTCTTATCGCTATAATCCATTAAAAAAAGAATCACTCCCCGCCAACTGGGTTCGCGATATTGCACAAGACACAGATGGTACATTTTGGATTGGAACACAAGGTGCCGGATTGGTAAAATTCAATGCTCAAAAGGAAATATTTCAAAAATATAGGTTAGATTCTAAAAATGAAACCACTTTTAAAGGACTATCAGTTTATAGCTTGTTTATTACCTCATTAGGTGTAATTTGGGCAGAAACTGATAATGGGTTATTTAGAAAAGCTAATAACAATATCGATTTTGTTAAACAAAGCAATGTATATTTAAGGGCAATAGTATCAGAAACTATAGATGGGAAAGAGATCGTTGTTTTTAATAAAACATTGTATGAATATGATAAATCCAAAAATAAGTTAAATCCTTTACTGGAAAATTTTCCAATTGAGAGACTCTCAATAAGCGCTAAAAATAATCTGATTTTCAGGTCGGAAGGTAAATTATATTCTTATAATTTTAAAAACAAGCCAATACCCTTTAAAACACCTAATCACATAAAGTATATGTCTAATATACACAATGATATTTGTGTTTTAGTTGCTGAAAATAAACTTTATAAATTTGATATAAATAGTGGGCATATAGTAGAATTAAGGGTTAATAATCCCGATTTAAATATTTCAGAAATTAATGTTATGTTTCTAGATGCTCAAGGTGTATTATGGATAGCAGGTAACAATGGATTGTTAAAGGAAAACATAGCGGGTAAAATTTTCAAGGAAAACATTCCACTAAATGCCCGAAGAATAATAGTTGATGATCATACAATATATTTAGCAGGGGCAAATGGATTGCATATTTACTCCTTAGCCAGCAAAACCCATAAAACAATTCTTGACAAAAAAAACATTACATCTATCTATAAGTCAGCGGATGGACTATGGGCAGGAGATACTTTTGGCATTGTTTATTTTATTGATAATAAATTTAAGATTACGTCATTTCCTTTGGTCGAAAACAATCATGAATTATTGAAAATATTTGGTATTGTTGAAGATAAAAATGGATATCTGTGGATTAGTTCGTGGGGAGGAATTCATTTATTAAATAAGAAGGGTGAAATTATTAAAAATTTTAAACTTGATTCAAATAGTGATATAGATGAATTAAAAGCCATACAGATACATATTGATAAAAATGATAATTTATGGGTAATAACCGCAGGCAATGGCGCTTATAAAATCCCCAATATCACCAGCATAAGTTCTAATAAAACAAAGTTTAATTACAAACAGTACTTACACATAACAAGCGATAGAAGGACTTTAAATTCAAATGTTTTATATGAAATTCATGAGGATAAAATGGGTAATATTTGGATTGGATCGGATTATGGAATCAATAAATACAACAGGGAAACAAACACTTTTGAAGGATTAGAAATAGATGGTGAGTTATTTGATAAAAAAACAATGGCAATTGAAACCGACAATAATGGTCTTCTATGGATAAGTACAATTCGCAATGGGATATATGTTTACAATCCAAACAAAAAAGAACTATTAAATTTCAACCAAAATGATGGGTTGATTTCTGACGCCTGTCTTTTTACTTCAAGTGTATTTTTTAACAATATACTTTATTTTGGCACAGATCAAGGAGTGCAAATAATAAACCCAGATTACTTTACACTTCCAACAATTGACAAAGGTCCGATAATTACAGATTTAAAAATTTACGGAGAAAGTGAGGAGAATCTTCTAAATCCTTTATTAAATAATCAAAAAGTTATCTTAAAACATCATCAAACAGATTTTAGCATTCATTTTTCATTACCCGATTATCGTTTTCCTGAAAAAATAAATTATTACTATAAATTAAATGCAACTTCAAGTACTTGGCGAAAGGCAGAAAATAATACAGCTAGCTTTTCCAACCTCAAACAAGGTGACTATCAATTTTTAGTTAAGGCGGCATACCAATCAAATACCGATACACCTATTTCAATATTCAATATCGAAGTAACACCTCCTTGGTATAAAACTTGGTGGGCATATCTTAGTTTGGCAGCTTTTTTCAGCTCGCTTTTTTACTTGTACTACTCCTTGAGATTAAAACAGCAAATAACCACTACCAAATTAAAAGGCAGAAAAGAACTTGATAAAGCAAAATCAATCTTCTTTGCAAATATTTCACATGAATTTAGAACACCATTAACTTTGATTTCAGGACCGATAGAAAGGCAACTATCTAAACCCGGAATTTCTAAAGCCGATAAAGAAGAATTTAATCTCATTTTAAGAAATTCAAAGCGACTGTTAAACCTTGTCAATCAGTTATTGGATTTATCTAAATTAGAGTCTAAAAAAATAAAATTAAACGTTTCAAAAGGTAATTTAAGTCATTTTTTAAATGAATTGGTTTCGGCATTTAAACATAAAGCATTAGATAAAAACATTAACTTTTCCTATAAAATTAAGCCTATTATATCGGCATGGTTTGATAAAGATATAGTTGAAAAAATTGTAACTAACTTATTGTCAAATGCAATAAAATATACGCCTAAAAACGGAAGAATCCATATTGATGCCAACATTAAGGAAGGTCAAGTAATTATTAAGGTTACTAATAATGGCAATAACCTCACCAACGATGATTTGACTAACTTATTTAAGCGATTTTATCAAGCAAACAAAACCTCCGAAGGAGTTGGGATAGGTCTTGCTTTGGTTAAAGAATTGACTAATATATATCATGGAAGTATTTCAGTGCAAACTATTCATAAAGATGATATTCAGTTTATTGTGATGTTTCCATTTAAAAAAGAATATTTTGATGCATCAGAAATATATGAAGTTGAACCCGTTTTAAACGACGATTATACTGATGAAAGCATCAATCTAGTACAAAGCAAACCAAATTCAAAAGAAGATTTACCATTGATGCTAATTGTTGAAGATGATGCGGACATCAGACGTTTTATAAAATCCATTTTTAAAAATGATTATAAAATTTTTGAATCCAAAAATGGACAAGAAGGAATTGAAAAAGCCTTTAAAATAATACCAGACATTATAATTTCTGATGTTATGATGCCTTTGAAAAATGGTTTTGAATTATGCAATATTTTAAAGGAAGATGAAAAAACTTCCCATATTCCAATCATACTTTTAACTGCAAAAACCGGTGAAGAAAATGAAATAGATGGGCTTAATACAGGAGCAGACGACTATATTACAAAACCATTTAGTGCCAAAAAGTTAGTTGTTCGTGTCAAAAAATTAATTGAATTAAGAATAAAGTTAAGAAATAGATACCAACAAAATTTAATTCAATTACCTAAAGATATCGCTATTACTTCTACAGATGAAAAGTTTTTAAATCGTCTCGAGATATTATTTGAAACACATCTAACAAATCCATCATTTAATGCAGAAAGTTTTAGCAAAACCATAGGGATGAGCAGAATGCAATTACACCGAAAATTAATTGCCATAACAGGTCATTCCACTACTGCATTTATCCGTTCTCAACGACTTAAAATTGCCATGCAACTTTTAAAAACTTCCGATGCAACAATTTCCGAAGTTGCATATACTTCAGGATTTAATACAGTGTCTTATTTTATTAAATGTTTTAAAGAAATATACGGTAAAACACCGTCTGAATACCATTCAAATTAGGTTTCATCACGCATTGTTACATTTGTTACATTTCTTGCATACATAGTTACATATCTGATATCATATCCTTAGTATTCCCACTAATTTAGTTTTTTTATACAAAGATGTCATTATGAAATGAGCATAAAGCGGTATCGATTCAAATACCGATGAAAATATGCGAATTACATATGACCAATAAAAACAAATAACATTTACATTATGAAAACTAAACTTATTGCCTGTATCGTTTTTCTATTTTTTATAAATCATAATATCGAAGCCCAATTCTTGAAAAAATTAAAGCAACGAGTAGAAGAGAAAATGGAAAACACAGTTGTTGAGAAAACTTCGGATAAAGCTGCTGAAAAAACTTCAAACTCGTTAGATAAGGTTTTTGACATAAATCCTTTTGCTAATGGTGACGGAAATTCAAAAGTTGATCCATCAGTAATTCCAGACTCTTATAATTTTAGCTGGAAATATTCCTTAAAAATGATCACAAAAGATGGTGAAATTACTTTTGATTATTTTCTACAACCAGGACAACCATATTTTGGATTTGATATGCCAACTATGGAGGATAAAAAAGTAATGAGTAACATGTTTATGGTAATGGACAACAATCTAAAAGTAACTGTGATGTACATGCAATCTGATAAAAACGCTATGATGATGGTAAATGGAATGCCAGATGATATAGATTTAGAGGAAGCAGCCGACAAGTCGGCAAGTTATAGTTATGAAATGCTTCCTAATAAAACAATTATGGGATATACCTGTAAAGGCGTTAAAGCAACCAACAATGAGCACGAAATAACCATGTATTTTACCACGGATGCTCCAGTGAGTTTTAATGATATTTATAAAAATAAGAGGTCCAATATTCCTGAAGGTCTAAAAAAATATTTTAAAGAAAATGAGCAATCATTAATGCTTGAAATGGAAATGATTGATAAGAAAAAGAGCAAAATGAATGCAACGATGGAGTGTATTGGCTTAGAAGAAGTACAAAAAAGCATCAATAAATCAGATTATAAAACGATGAACTAAAACAACACTAATGATGGAAACAACAGAAAAACAACTAAGTCAGAGTATTGAAGGTAAAAACACAGCAATAATTGCCTATATCACCATTATAGGACTTATTATCGCTTTTGTAATGAATAATGATAAGAAAGAGGCCTTTGCTTCTTATCATATTAAACAATCGTTAGGTTTGGCACTAACCGGCTTAGCTTTAGGTGTTATTGGTATGATTCCTATATTGGGCTGGATTATAAATATCCTCGGCATTTTTGTCCTGCTCTATATGTGGGTAATAGGGCTAATGAATGCAATTAATGGAAAAGAAAGTAGCGTGCCTTTTTTAGGTGAAAAATATAAAGAATGGTTTAAAAATTTATAAATACAATAAATAAATTAAACTTATACCGATGAAAATAACTAAAATTAAATTAACAATTATTGTATTTGTGTTAATGTCTTCCTATTCCTTTTCACAATCATTTGAAGGCAAACTTTCAATTAAAGGATTAACAAAAAGCAGCACCATAAAACAAAGTACACCTGTAGAATTATTTAAAGCATTCAAAGATGGTGTTTACAGCATCAATTTTAATTTCAAATCAACCAATGTTGAATCGGATGGTATCATTCTTTTTGATATGAAAACAACGGTAAAACACAATGGTAAAACTATTTCAGAAACTTCACGTAAAGGTTGGCCGTGGTTACCTGGAGATACGTTTGTACCCATAGAAGCTTTTGATGCTATTCCTGCTTTACAAAAATATGCCGAACGTCCAATACCTACTAGTATTCCCTTTAAAAAAGGCAGCTACGAAATCATATTCCAATTTGTCCCATCAGAAGGACAAAAAGTAAAAGGGAATATTAGCCCAGCAAATTTCAATTTTACTGTAAATTAAAAATTAATTGTTATGAAAAAGTTTAAATATTTAATACCATTTTTTCTCCTACTAGTTTTCTCTTGCGAAGAAAATCCCAAAACAGAAAAAAAAGAATCAAACAGCACCACAATTTCTTCTGCCATTGAAAATGAGCCGGAAGTGGTATTAACCAACCCTTTACAGATTACCAAAAGTGAAAAGACCTTGTATAAAGCTTTAAAAAAGAAAACACCTTTAACAGAAGATCAATTATTAGCCATATTGCCCGAGCATATAAATGGCAATAAAAAATTAGGTAAACATGCCTTTGACGCTAGTAATCAGTTTGCAAATGGAATGTATGGATCTGCAAATAGTTCTTATAATTTTTGGATTGAAGATGGCTCAGGGTCAAGGGCTATAGTTCGAAACTTTTTTGATAGCTATAAAATAAAATCTCAAGGACCGCCACAAACGGAATATATTTATTCAGAACGAGATGGCTACAAAACCATTGCATTTTTACAGCCAAAAATTAAACGCAATACTATTGGTTTTGTTTACAATAACAGGTTTAAAATCTCCCTAGAAGGGCCCGATAATGTTGATAAATTATGGTCTTATATCGACTTTGAAAATTTAAAAAAATTAGATCAATACAATTAAACTAAATTCTATGAAAACACTAAAAAACAGTATCGCAGTATTTGCAATAGGCTTGTTATTGAATGTAGGATGCTATGCACAAAATTCCATTATTGGAACCATTGAAAATTACGCTAATAATGAAGGATTAATAATGTCTTATGATTTAATAACAAGAGATCGAATTTCATTTGGAACTATAGACAATGAAGGGAAATTTACGATTCCACTTAAAGAAGATTATTTGGAAATGATGTTAAAAAAAGCAAAAGAAGTTGAAGAAAAAGCACCTAGTGACGGAGAAATTAGTTTAAAAAAGGTGGCTTCAACTTTTATGTGTGATTTTAATAATGAAAGCATAGAGTACCTTGATGATGGAACAGAAAAAGTGACTTATACCGGCTCAAACCAAAAAAATGAAATAATCTATGAAAGTGGTGAAGCTATTATAATGGGAATTCCAGATCTTTTTATAACCGATAAAAATAAAGTATCAAGAATTTTATATGCTGTAAGTGATCCTGAAATTGCAAATTGGCTCTTTTATTATGGAGACAATGTCATTGTAAAAGGAAGCTATTTACAGTGGTTTTTTGTTGAAGGAGAGGCTTCTGCTAAAGGAGTTTGTGTAATACCTACTTATACAGGAAATGGTGATGAAAACTATATGAATGTCACTAATATAAATCTAAAACTTAAAAAGGGATGGAACATCATTAAATATAATATTACAGAAATTTTTACGGATGTAAATGATAAAACTTACGCCGCTAAAACAGAAATAAGCACCCTAACTGAGCTTCCAAAGGATTTAAAATGGGTAGGTGTTATTTACGAATAAAATAAATAACTATGAAAAATATACTGTTTTTAGCTATCTGTTTATCGCTTTTTTCTTGTAAAGACAAAGAACAAGTGAGCAAATCGAATGCTATATCGGAAAACACTAAAAAAAATGTAGTTTTTAGTGGGGATTATGAAGATTTGTTAACCTTAGAAATTGCTTCAAAAATTACTGGATTTGAACCTTCAAAAGCAAGAAAATCAAACCCAACAAAAGGAATGTACAGTGAAATATTAAAATATTCTTGGGAAAACGGAAGAGAGTTTGTTAAAGAAAAATCGGCATCAAACAGAAAAAGAGTTGCCTACTCACGTCCTGATTTTGTACAAATAAGTTTTGTTGATTTTGAATCTGATATGGAGTCATTTTTAGAGTTTGTTGCTCCTGAAATACATTCAGAAGTTATTAAAATAGCAGGTGTTGGTGAAGCTGCCTATTGGAATTCAAAAAACAATTTTATGGAAGTCTATTACAGTGATGTGTCTTTTAGAGGAAAAGTAGAAATTTCTAATGATGAAGCTGTAAACAAGCAAAAAACTATTGAATTGGCGAGATTAATTATAAAAGAAAAACTTTAAAAAAACACCTATGAAAACAATTTCTAACACTCTGAAAACACTTTTAAAATTAACACTTATTTTAATTCTTTTAGTTTCCTGTAAAGAAACTCCAAAATCATCAGGTTTGGACCAAACTAAGATTATGGAAGGCTTAATGGACGAAGTAAGTGGTAAAAATGTTGATATAAACGAAAAATATGATCTCCTACTGAAGGAATTAGGCACAAAAACGTCGCTAACCAATGAGCAATTAATAGAAGCATTTCCTAAGAAATTGAGTAACCTAAGTTTGGACGCAGCGGAAAATAAGAATGTTGAACCTAAAATTCTTGATAGCCAACTTGTTGCCGGAAGTTTTGGAGATGACACTGTGAGAATGGAAATTTTAGATGCAGGTGGTCAGAAAGCTGTTGGGGCTATTATACCATTAAAAATGTTACATCTTAATAAGATAACTTCAGAAAGTAACAATACTATCAGATATACAAAAAAAGAGCGCAATGGAATATTAACTTTTGGTACTGATCGAGATGAAGATACAAAAGCTGATTTCCAATCCGAACTTAGGTTTCTTTACGACAATCGTTTTTATGTAACACTAGAAGGCAAAGGAATGGATACTGACGCACTTTGGAATGCTATGGGAATTGATAATTTGAAACGATTTAAAGAATATAATAAGTAATATTTATGGAATCCTTTTTATCACTAAACCAATCTCAGATCGCTGGTATTCTAGCGCAATTAGTAGCGATTCCCTTTATAATTATGTCTGTCAAAAAATGGAGGTTAGCCATTCAATCTGAACATTGGCTAAAAACTTCAGGTATAGTTATTAAAGGGTTAGATTTTTCAATTTCAGGTCATCTGCTTTTTTTATATGAATATCAAATTGGTGGAATAACATATCAAGGTAATAAGCCTTTCTTTGCGAATACCTTTAAAAAATTAAGAGGTAAAAAATCATGGGAGTTAATTGAAAGATATCCAAAGGGAATACGGGTAAACGTTTTTTATAACTCAGCCAATCCAAAAACATCAACATTAGAACCTGGAAGAAAAGATGGTGTAATTACAGCTTTAATAATAATGGTTTTGTTATTTATACTTGGTTTTATTTTACAACATTATCCAACACTATTATATCAGTTTTTAGATTATTTTCAAACCTAAATAGTCGCGTATTAAAAAGTGCTTATTAAAACGCGATTATTTATTTCTTCTTGGTAGCATAAAGTTCTAACAAATCCATAGTAGCTTTTATCAAATCTTCTGTTTCTAACAAAATACTAAAGTAAAGTGTCGTGTTTTTCGGGCTGGATTCTGTGGTTCTTGTGCGCTCAACCTGTTTTTGGGCATTGATAGATACCTGTTTTAGCAGATTTCTCTTTTCATCAAGTATGGAGCTAATTTTATTGAAAGAGCGATCATCAAAAATGATTCTTATTTCTGTAAAAAGATGGTTTAATTTTTCCGCTATTTCCTTTAATTCCTTAGCCTGACTAGGTTTCAAACCCTTATGATTGTTATGGATGTGTTTGTGGCTTACTTTTGAAATAAACCCAACCGATTGTGCAATGTCTTGCAAGTCTCCAATTACATCAATATAAAAAGTACTTGCGCTAACGGATGTTTCATCCAAATTTTTAATAAAATAGAATATATTATTTTGTAAATCCTCAATCTCAGATTCTAATTTTACGACGGTGTTTTTGGCTTTTTTTAAGGTTGGTAAATCTTGTTTTATCAACCCATTAATTGTGTTTTCATTAATTTTGCTTACCCTTTTCAACACTTTAGAAATATTGTCGGCACTTTCTTCAATAACGCCTTTTACCGATTTGCTTTCTGCATTGTTTAGGCTGTCTTCTGCTTTGGTTTCTTTTGACTTTTTCAAATGGTTAACGGAGTTTCTAACCAATAAAAAAATAGCGATTAATAATAAAATGGCAATCATTGTGGGACCTCCAAGATAAATTAAGTAGGCTGTTATTCCGGCAGCAACAAAAGCCATAAAAGCTGTAAAAAACCAGCCGCCAATTACATTTAACACACCAGCAACCCTATAAACGGCACTTTCACTTCCCCAAGCCCTATCAGCTAAAGAAGAACCCATGGCAACCATAAAAGTCACATAAGTTGTTGATAAAGGCAATTTATAAGATGTTGCAATTGAAATTAAAACTCCGGCAACCATTAAATTAACGGCTGCTCGCACCAAATCAAAAGCAGGCAATTCAAGTTTTTTTCCGCCTGCTAACTCAATAATAGGCTTTTCAAATTGATTGTCAATTTTATCCAAAACTGCGTTTGGGGTTATAAATGTCAAATATTTAGCAAACATCATGGATGTTCTTACAAGCCCCCTCGATAAAAAGTTAGGTTCAAAACGTTCTTTGGTATCTGATTGGCTGGACAAATCAACCGATGTTTTTACAACTGCTTTTGCTTTTGAGGAAAACCATAAAGTAAGTACCATAACCAATCCTGCTATAAACAGTAAAAAGGTTGGGGTAGCAACTTTGGTTCCTAGAACGTCCATGGCAAATTCAGTGTCAAGAACTCCTGAAGCTGACCAGGCTTCATAAGATTGCCAACCTGCAATAGGTACACCAATAAAATTTACCAAATCGTTGCCTGCAAAAGCCAATGCCAATGCAAAAGTACCTACAATGATGACAATTTTATAGATGTTAATTTTAAAATATTTTATAAGAATATAAGAGATTACCGACCAAATTATTAAATTTATGGCAATAATTTGAAGCACGAAATGTTCAATAAATAACTTGATTGTTATTTGACCGATAAGTTCAAATTTTTCTGATGCAAAATTTGTTCCTCCGATTCCTTTTAGCAGTATAAAATAAAACATGGAAGTTAATGCAATACCGCCAAACAAAGCGTTTATCCAATTGGCTTTTTTCTCAAAATTAAAGGAAAGTAGCAATCGTGAAAAAAACTGTACGAAAGCTCCCACAGAGAAGGCGATTACAACCGACATCAATATACCAATAATTATTTGGGTTGCCTTTGAGGTATTTATGTAGTTTACAAAATCAGCAAAATTTCCACCATCAGCGCCTATTTTAATTAAGGCAACAGCTACTGCGGCTCCCAATAATTCAAACACAATTGAAACGGTTGTGGATGTTGGAAGACCAATGGAGTTAAAGAAATCTAATAATAAAATGTCTGTTAACATGACAGCCATAAAAATGATCATAATTTCGCTGAACACGAACATTTCGGGATTAAAAATCCCATTTCGAGCAACTTCCATCATGCCGCTAGAAAAGATTGCCCCTAAGGCAATACCAATACTTGCAACAATCATGATGGTTTTAAAAGAAACAGCTTTTGACCCTATCGCAGAATTTAAAAAGTTAACGGCATCATTGCTGACCCCTACAATCAAATCGGTAATGGCTAAAACACCAAGGGCAACAATCATTAAAAAGTAAAAATTATCCATATTTTGGGTATCTTTTGAATTTGGTAAAAGTAACTAGATATTTTTTTTTATGCTATTAAATTATATTATTTCTTAAACTTTGATGGATTATCCCTAAAATAGCAAGCATATTTAATCATTATCTCATTTTTATAGGCAATACGGTGGTTTTTTGTTTCGTTTGATAACTATTTTAATGATTTTTTTAGGGCTCAGACTTTATTTCTGCTAATTTAAATAAAAAAGGTTACCAGTTTTATGGCAACCTAAGTGTTAAATGAAGCATTGGTAGATTTTTAAAACTCATTTTAAGTTATTTAAACAATCTGTTTTTGATGTTTTGGGGTATCTAAATGCTATTATTTTTTCTTTTTATGCTTTAAAATTTCTGCATCAATATAAAAGATAATGCTTTCAGAAATATTTTTTAGTAAATCGCCAATTTTTTCAAATTTTTTCATGACCACCAAAGCCATTAAATATTGCCTAATTAATTCAGGGTGTTTAACAGCATCTTCAGCAACTATATTGAAAGCATTTGTGTTTATTTCATTGATAATTTTATCTTTCTTAAATACTTTTCGTGCAGCTTTTATATTTTCATTGATATAGGCGGTTTCCACATCCTTAAACATACTGTCAAGTGTTTCATACATGAGATTAAATTGCATTCTATCAACAAGTTCAGGTACTAGCTTTTGGTTTAAATCTACTGTATGGTTTGCGATATCAAATGACTGATCACCAATTCGTTCTAAATTATAATTAATTTTAAGGAGTGCCAAAGCAAATCTTAAATCGGATGCCACTGGATTATATAGCGCAATAAAACGATCAGTGTCTCTTTCAATTTTTAAATCAAGCGCATTTACCCTGTTTTCTTTTCTAATAATTTCCTCTGCTAAATCGGTGTCAAAAATAGTAAAAGCTTCATAAGCAAGTTGGACCTGGTTATGGCATAAGCTTAACATTTCTTCTCCTATCTGACTTAAAGCAACTCTTTGTTCTTCAATATTTATCATAATTTTATTTTTTAGCCGAATCTGCCCGTTATATAATTTTCTGTTTGCTTTTTTTCCGGATTTGTAAATATTTTTTTTGTTTTATCAAACTCAATCAATTCTCCCATATAAAAGAACGCAGTGTAATCACTAATTCTTGATGCCTGTTGCATATTATGGGTAACAATAATAATGGTATAATCCTGTTTTAGCTGATAAATTAATTCCTCAATTTTTGCTGTGGAAATAGGGTCTAAAGCTGAAGTAGGCTCATCCATCAATAAAATGGAAGGTTCAACAGCCAAGGTTCTTGCAATACATAAGCGCTGTTGTTGTCCGCCCGACAAAGCTAAAGCCGATTTGTTTAAATTGTCCTTGACCTCATTCCATAAATCTGCTTGAACTAAGGCTTTTTCTACACGTTGCGCAATCAATTCTTTATCTTTTATCCCTTGAATTTTTAATCCATAGGCAACATTTTCAAAAATGGATTTTGGGAATGGATTTGGTTTTTGAAACACCATGCCAACCTCTTTTCTAAGCTCTTCAACCTGTGTTTTTTTCCCATAGATATTAGCATCGTCTATTTTTATTTTGCCTTCCATTTTAAAATCATCCACATAGTCATTCATCCGATTAAATAACCTCAAAAAAGTAGATTTCCCGCAGCCTGAAGGGCCTATAAAGGCGGTTATGCTTTTTGGTTTGATGTTCATGGAAATATTATTAATGGCTAAAAAATCACCATAAAAAACACTTACATTTTTAGCGTGTAATTTATATTTTTCAGAAGTGGAAGTTTCTGTTTTAGTCTCGTCTGTTTTTACTGTCATTATAGCACTCATTGAATTATTGTAATTTTTTTTGCCATTTGTTTCTAAAATAAACAGCTATTCCATTCATAACAAATGTAATTAGCAATAATATTATTATAGCAGCTGAAGCTGCAACTGCAAACCCTTGTTGTGGTCTTGTAGTCCAATTAAATATTTGCATCGGCAACACAGAAAATGTGTCAAAAAGTGAATGTGGCACAAAAGGCACATAAGCCATCGCACCAACCACAATTAAAGGTGCTGTTTCACCAATTGCTCTAGATAAAGAGAGAATGATTCCTGTAGTAATACCGCCGAAAGAAGATGGTAAGACAACGCTCCGTATCGTTTGCCATTTAGAGGCGCCCAACGCAAACGAAGCTTCTTTCAATGATGGCGGCACCGCTTTTATGGCTTCTCTTGTTGCCACAATAATTATTGGTAAAATTAAAAGAGACAAGGTTAAACTGCCTGATAAAATACTGCCCCCAAAGTTAAAATATCGAACAAAAATACCCAATCCCAGCAATCCATAAATAATGGAAGGAACACCCGCTAAATTTGAAATATTAATTTCCAATAAAGATGACAATCTCGACTTTTTTGAATATTCTTCCAAATAAATACCCGCACCAACTCCTATTGGAATCGCAAAAATAATTGTTAAGAGCATTAAATCCAATGTGCCAATAATGGCAGTATAAATTCCCGCTTGTTCCGGTTTTCTTGATGGTAAACCAGTTAAAAAATCCCAATTAATTCTTGTAAAACCTACCCGCAGGATGTTATAAATTAAAATGGCCAAAATTAAAATGCCAAAAAAGGTAAATAACACACCTAAAGCTTTAAATGCTTGGTCTTTATATCTATTTTTCTTTAAATTATTCATATTTTTCTTGGTACTTTTTCTTAATCCAAAAACTAATACTATTCAACGTAAAGGTAAATAAAAACAGGGTAAGGCCTGCGGCAAAAATAGTTTTATACTCTAGGGATCCTTGAGGGGCATCCCCTGAACTTACCTGCACAATATAGGAAGTAATAGTTTGGATTGGTATGGTTGGATTTAAAGTGAATTGGGCTTGTTGCCCGGCCGCAATAGCAACAATCATGGTTTCGCCAATTGCTCTCGAAATGGCTAATATGATGGACACAATGATTCCAGATGAAGCTGCCGGCACCATTACTTTAAATGCTGTTTGAAATCGGGTTGATCCCATTCCGAAAGCGGCTAATTTTAATGATTTTGGAACTGCATATAAGGCGTCTTCACTTAATGAGGATATAAAGGGAATAATCATAATACCCATCACGATACCTGCTGATAAGGAATTAAATGTTTCTAAATCGGGGTATATGGTTTGTAAAAAAGGAGTTACAACAGATAGGGCAAAAAAACCATACACTACTGTAGGAATCGCCGCTAAAATTTCAAGAAATGGCTTTAAAGTTTTTCTAAAACCTTTAGGCGAATACATATTTAAATAAATGGCAATGGTTAATCCTATTGGAAGCGCAACAGCAATTGCTATTGCCGAAGTTAGAAATGTTCCTGAAACCAATGCTAAAATACCAAAGTGTTTTTCGCTGAATAAAGGTGTCCATTGTGTGTCGGTCAAAAACTCGAAAATTGACACATTTCTAAAAAATGAAATACTTTCAAACAGCAATACTGCAATAATACCAATTGTTGTAAATATGGTAATAGAAGCACACAGCTTTAAAATGAGTTCAATTATTTTTTCTTTAACTTTCATATATTGGAATTGCCGATAAGAAATCTTATCGGCAAATATATTTTTATAATAGCTTTGTTATTTAACTGACACTTTACTAAAAGTGGCTTTTTGTTCTTCATAACCACTTTGGGGCATTGGAACATACCCAACTTCTTTTGATAATTGTGGGGCATTGTTTAAATAAAAATCTATAAAACTTTTAACTTCAGGGCGTTGAGCCGATTTTTTATTCACAAAAATATATAATGACCTGGATAAAGGAGCATATTCATTGCTTGCCACGGTCTCTATACTTGGCAATACGGCACCTTTTCCACTATCAATGCCAACAACTCCTAATTTCTCCTTATTTTCTTCATAATATGACAATCCAAAATAACCCAAGGCATAAGTGTCTTTTTCAATTCCCTGTACAGCAACATTATAATCTGAAACCGCATTGTAATCAGTTCTGCTTGCGCCAGATTCTCCCATAATTACTTCAGTAAAGAAATCGTATGTGCCGTGTGAAGTGTTTGGACCATATAAATGAATTTCTTCCTTTGGCCATTCTTTTCTTATATCACTCCATTTTTTAACGGTGCTATTAGGTTCCCAAAGTTTTTTAAGCTCCTCAACAGTCATTGTTTTAGCCCAAGTGTTTTCTTTATTTACAACAACAGAAATACCATCAAGCGCTATTGTTAATCGAACATAATCAATACCATTTTCTTTACAAAGTTCACTTTCTTTATCTTTAATGTCTCTTGATGCAGCACTAATATCAGTAACGCCAGTTCCGAATTTTTTAAAACCTCCGCCAGTGCCAGACTCGCCAACAGTAACTTTCACTTGTGAATTAACTTTTAAAAATTCTTCAGCAACAGCTTCTGAAACAGGAAAAACAGTTCCTGACCCATCAATAGAAATTGAACCGATTAATGCTGCCGTTTCTCTATTTTCATTTTCTTTTTTGTTTCCGCAAGCTCCAATTACCAAAGCTAAGGACATCATAATTACTAGTTTTTTCATTTTTATCTAATTTAAATTGTTGTGCAAAGGACTCATTTGATTGTTAAGTCTAGGTTAATTAAAAATTATTTATTTTCTGTTGTTTTCTTTATATTAAATGAATTACAACTTAAATTCCGCGTTTAAAAATACCTGTGATTTGTTGTCTAATGACGAATCATCAAAACTAAAATCTTGGTAATTTAAAGAAAATTTAAGGCCTTTAACAGGAGCATATTGAATTCCTGTTATAATTTGACTTCCGTTTTTGGCAATATTCCAGGCGACAGTTTCTCCAGTCAAAGTGTTTGAATTTAGTTGGTCATATCGGCCAAAAATTTCAACTTTTTTGTTGATTACATAGGTTGAATAAAATGAAAAACCATCCAATTCATGGTTAACTGCCGGACTTGCATATTTTTTGCCGTTGTTTAATTTATTGTATTCTGCACCAAATCTCCAATCAGATGCTTTATAACCTGCAAATAAGGCCAGTGCGGTAATTGCTTTCGAATCGGTGGTTGGTTGGGCGTCCATATAAATTTTTGTGGTCATCCCTTTTATGGGTTCAAACACCAAACTTCCACCAAATTTTTGATTACCGTCTTGATCCTGTAAATTTTTGTACCCTTCACCATTAACAATCAAAAAATTTGCCTTTAATGTTTTGGAGATTATAAATTCTGCATTTACACCCAAATCGGCACTTGTGCCAAATCCATATACATCTTGATATGAACTAAATATATACCGATAGCCCCAAAAATCTTCCTGGTCATTAAATTGTTTTAGGCCAATTAATCCCATGCTTAATTTCACGCCTTCAGCAACTTTCCAATCCAATTGCGCTGCTTTTAAAAATGCCGTATAGTCACTTCCTCCAGTATTGCTGCCAACATCAAAGGTGATTTTTGTTGAAATATTTTTACTGAAATTATATTGATAGCCAAAATAAGAACGTTTTAGCTCAAAAGCACTTTTTTTGGTTGCATTTTGGGAAAGATCTGTATGGTAATTCCAAAAAACTTTAAACTGAACATCACCGCTTGGCTTAAATTCTTCTGTTGTGTTTTGGGAAAATGAATAAATTGTTAAAAGGAGTGCACTTAAAAATAATAATTGTTTTTTCATTCTAATCTACTTTAATTTATATTTACCAACAGGTAAACTTTTATGATTAACTTTTAAAATTATGATATTTTTCAATTGTCAATATTGACGAACATCATTTTTTTTATTCACAGCCAAATTTCTTTGGCAATGATTTTTTTATTTAAAATTTACAATGAAGTATGAAAAAAGCGATTGATGCTTTAATTTTTGGTTCATCAGATATTAGTTTTTGTCGCTGCAAAGAACTCATGGGTTTGTTAAGTTAATGTTAAGCGAGTGTTACCAATTCAATAAAGTTATAAGTGTTAAAAAGGCCGCCTAAAAAGGCAGCCTCAGACATTTCATAAAGTAGTTGACAAAAACTAATGGATATTATGAAAAGAAATATTTAAAGCTTGTTTAAATACATCACAAATTTCAGTTAATAAACTCTGTTTTGTGTAACTAAATCATTATGTAATTATTAAATATTCCTAGCAAATATCTATCTATAAAGGCAAATTTATTTTTAAACACAATTCTTTCAACTGTTCATCATCTATTTGGGAAGGCGCATCTATCATCACATCACGGCCGCTGTTGTTTTTAGGGAATGCAATAAAATCGCGAATCGTTTCCTGTCCGCCCAAAATAGCCGTTAATCGGTCTAGTCCAAAAGCAATTCCGCCGTGGGGCGGCGCACCATATTCAAAAGCATTCATTAAAAATCCGAATTGCTCTTTTGCTTTTTCAGGTGTAAAACCTAAATGGTTAAACATCAAAGCCTGTGTTTGTTTGTCGTGGATACGAATAGAACCGCCGCCAATTTCATTTCCGTTCAACACCAAATCATAAGCGTTGGCGCGAACTTTTCCCGGATTGGTGTCTAACATACCCATATCTTCTGGCTTTGGCGAGGTAAACGGATGGTGCATGGCATGAAAACGTTTGGTTTCTTCATCCCATTCCAACAAAGGAAAATCAACCACCCATAAAGGTGCAAATTCTTTCGGATTTCTTAAACCCAATCTATTTGCCATTTCCATACGCAATACGCTCAATTGCCCGCGCACTTTATCGGCAACACCCGATAAAACGCAAATTAGGTCACCGGCTTTTGCTCCGGTTATTTCGGCCCATTTTTTTAAATCGGCTTCATCGTAAAATTTATCGACAGATGATTTAAAGGTGCCGTCATCATTACAACGTACATAAACCATTCCCGAAGCACCAACTTGCGGGCGTTTCAAAAATTCAATTAAGCCATCAATTTCTTTTCTTGTAAACACATTTCCTCCAGGAACTGAAATTCCAACAACCAATTCTGCAGTGTTAAAAATCCCAAAATCTTTGTGTTGTGCAACAGCATTCAATTCGCCGAATTCCATCCCAAAACGGATATCTGGTTTGTCGTTTCCATATTTGCGCATTGCGTCATCATAGGTCATTCTTGGAAATTTGGAAATTTCAACACCATTCACCTCTTTTAACAAATGACGTGTCAATCCTTCAAAAGCATTTAAAATATCTTCTTGTTCAACAAAGGCCATTTCACAGTCAATTTGCGTAAACTCAGGCTGTCTGTCGGCACGCAAATCCTCATCCCTAAAACATTTCACAATTTGAAAATATTTATCCAATCCGCCAACCATCAGCAATTGCTTAAAAGTCTGTGGCGATTGTGGCAAAGCATAAAACTGCCCTGCATTCATACGGCTTGGCACCACAAAATCGCGCGCACCTTCGGGCGTTGATTTAATCAAATAAGGTGTTTCTACCTCAATAAACCCTTCCCCAGAAAGATATTTTCTGGTCTCCATCGCCACCTTACTTCTAAAAATCAAGTTATTTTTTACCGAATTTCTTCTAATATCCAGGTAACGATATTTCATCCGTAACTCATCGCCACCGTCCGTTTCATCTTCAATGGTAAATGGCGGTACCAAAGATTTGTTCAAAATAGTCAGTTCTTTCACCAATATTTCAATGTCACCGGTTGGCATATTTGCGTTTTTGGAAACACGTTCAATCACCTCACCTTTTACCTGAATCACAAATTCTCGACCCAGCATTTTGGCTTTTTCCATCATTTCTTTAGGCGTGCGATCTCCATCAAAAATCAACTGCGTAATGCCGTAGCGGTCACGCAAATCAACCCAAATCATAAATCCTTTATCGCGCGTTTTTTGCACCCAGCCAGCCAAAGTAACTTCCTGACCTAAATTTTCTAATCGTAATTCTCCGTTTTTATGCGTTCTGTACATCGTAATCTTTTTTAAGAAAGCACAAATTTAGTGATTTAGCCCGTAGTTTTTAAAGTTATCAATCTTTTTTTGGGGGTTCCATTTGCAAATGCAAATGTCAGGCTTTCGGCACTCGCGTTTTTTGCTGAAATACGCAAAAAAGCGCTCAAACAAATGCCTCAATCCTTAACCCTTTGTAGGCGATAATGCGGTTGATTGGAAATGCGAATGGCTTTAGATTGGAATTGATATAAAAAAAACAGTTTAGGAAAACCAAACTGCCTTTTAAATTTTTTTCTTGTAGATATAACTTTTGTGGAAGAAAACAATGCACAATTCTTCTCCGCGAGTATTCAAATGTTATTTCCTAAATACATTGCTTTTATTGAATTGGTCGTTTCGTAAAACCGCGCCTTACCATCTGGAATCCCGATCTAAAAAAATATGCAAGTGGCAGCACAAACATATGCATAAGTTTCGTGTAAGGAAAAATCATAAAAATGAACAGTCCGATCACTATGTGCAACTTGTATGTTATGCTATGGTCCATAATTATCGATCCTGCATCTGGTTGGAAAGTAATGACCTTTTGCGCCCATATACCTAAAGCAGCATAATTATCAACAGAGGATTCGGCAGAAATAAATATGGAGGCCAAACCTAACCATATTTCAACCAACAGCAATGCAAGAAGAAAAATATCTGCAGGTGTACTATTTATTCTAATCCGACTATTTTTCAGTCTTCTGATAAGTAATATTGTTATTCCAACTATGGATGCCAATCCAAAAACAGAGCCCATTACAACTGCTAATATCTTTTTTGTAGCAGTGGTCATAAACAGGTGATAAAAGTGTTCAGGTGTAAACAAGCCTGTAAAATGTCCAATAAAAACCAATATAATGCCATAATGAAACAGATTGCTGCCCCACCCCTGACCTTTTTTTGAAAGAAACTGACTCGACTCAGCTTGAAGGGATTTTGACGTTTTAACAATACGTGTAAAGACACCAAACCAAAACAAAGTCATTGCAATATGTGGCAAATAAGTAAACAACAAGTTGTTGATAAAAATATCCATAAGATCTATGATTTACAGGTTTTACAAGGGTTATCGCTGGAAAATGTTACCGGTTTTTCTTCATAAGCTTCATCAATGCTAATTTCAGGCATATTGGAGACCATTTGTTGTATTCTTGCTTCGGTTGGTTTTTTAGCCGACAAGTTAATAATAGCTGATAGAAGGTGCTGATACGGATTTTCCTTCTCATCAAGTTTTCTGTGAATGAAACCCACAATATCAATAACCTCCGTTAAATATTCCCTTGCTTTCAAAGGTGACTGTAATGAAAGGAATTCAAGGAACACAGGTAGAAAATCGGGTAATTCAGATTGGTTAATTTGCAAACCACTTTCCTTGTAAAGATCAATCAGGTCAACCATTGCCTGACCGCGATCTTTGGAGTCGCCGTGCACATGTTCAAAAAGGTAAAGCGAAACTGAGCGTGAATAATCAAAAAGTTGCACGTAGAATTCCTGCCAAAAAATAAGTGGTTTTTTGGCAAAGAAATCAACAAATACATCTATTCCAACAATTGTTTCTGTATTCAATAAATTCTCCTCCTTGAGTGAAGAGTTTACCCGAGGTAAAAAGTTGTAAATTTCCTCATTGGGATAGGTTGTCAATAGCGATAATATTCTATAAGTTTTTAACATTTTACATTCCTCCAAACAAGTTTTTTAATCTATTTTCTGTGCTGCCACAGCCTTCACCATCACTAAAACCGCATCCGGCCTTATCACCAAAAGCATCAAAGGCATATTCCTTATGCGATACAGGTATAACAAATCGGTCTTCGTAATCAGCTATGGCCATGTAGCGGTACATTTCTTCCACCATTTCACGGGTTAATCCAGTTCCCTCCAAAACTTTCTCATCGACATTGTTTTCTACGGTTTTAGACCTCATGAAAGCACGCATGGCGAGCATCTTTACCAATGCTTCTTTTACGGGCTTTTCATCGCCTGCAGTGAACATATTTGCTAAGTATTTAATAGGAATACGAAGCATGTCAACATCAGGAATAATACCATTAAATCCGAGTTTTCCGCTTTCAACTTCCTCCTGAATGGGGGAAAGTGGCGGTGTGTACCAAACCATTGGTAAAGTTCGGTACTCGGGATGAAGAGGGAAAGCTACTTTCCACTCTACTGCCATTTTGTAAACTGGAGAGTTTTGAGCGGCCTCAATAAAATTGTCTGGAATACCTTGTTTTTTGGCTTCTGCAATAATTTTAGGATCGTTTGGATCGAGGAAAATATCAAGATGAGATTGGTAAAGATCTTTTGGATTTTCTGTAGAAGCCGATTCTTTAATTTTTTCAGCATCATAAAGCATCACACCGATATACCTTATTCTTCCAACACAAGTTTCACTACAAATGGTTGGTTCACCGTTTTCAATTTTTGGATAACAAAAAGTACATTTCTCAGATCGTTTTGTTTTCCAGTTGAAATATATTTTTTTATACGGGCAGGCACTCACGCACTCACGCCAGCCCCTGCAGCGATTCTGATCGATAAGCACAATACCATCATCCTCTCGTTTGTATATCGCTCCAGAAGGGCATGCCGCCACACAGGTAGGGTTGAGACAATGTTCGCACAAGCGTGGCAAATACATCATAAAGGCATTCTCATACTTACTGTAAATCTCTTTATCAATATCGTCAAAGTTTTTTTCTTTACTTCTTTTTTCAAATTCACCTCCAAGGTTATCCTCCCAATTAGGTCCTTTTTCAATTTTGTCCATCGGAAGACCGGTTAACATGGAGTAAGGTCTAGCCGAGGGAGGCGTTACAAACTTTGCCGAAGAATGTAAAACACTGTAATTAAAGGTAAATGGTTCATAATAATCATCTATTTGAGGCAAGTGAGGATTTGAAAAAATGTTTTTCATAATCTCTGATTTGTTTCCCATACGTGGGCTGAGTTTCGACTTATTGAGCTTCCATCCCCCTTTCCATTTCTCCTGATTTTCCCAATCAGTAGGGTAACCCGTACCTGGTTTGGTCTCCACATTGTTAAACCATGCGTATTCCACCCCCTTGCGAGTAGTCCATACATTTTTGCAGGTAACCGAACAAGTATGACAGCCGATACATTTATCGAGGTTTAATACCATCGCAATTTGAGCTTGAATTTTCATATTCAGTATGACTTAGATGTATTAATATGTTATTTCTTTATCTTTCCACGCCACTTTCTTCATTTTACGAACCACCACAAACTCGTCACGGTTTGACCCGATTGTTCCGTAGTAGTTAAAACCATAAGCCAATTGAGCATATCCTCCAATCATGTGAGTTGGTTTCAAGCACAAGCGTTCCACTGAATTATGAACTCCGCCACGGTGGCCAGTCAATTGACTAACAGGCATGTTCACGGTTCGTTCCTGATTGTGATACATGATTAACGCACCTACAGGAATCCGCTGTGATACAATCAACCTCGCTACAGATGCTCCGTTGCTGTTAAATACTTCAATCCAGTCATTATCCTTAAGACCGATGCTGGCAGCATCTGTTTCACTCATCCAAGCTACCGGACCTCCCCGACCAAGGGTGAGCATGACTAAATTGTCGGACCAAGAGGAGTGAATCGTCCACTTATTATGCGGAGTCATGATATTTATGACCATGTATTCATCATCCTTCTCCACTTTACCCAATACCTCAACAATTGATTTGGTATTGATGGGTGGTTTGTAAGTAACCATATTCTCGCCAAAGGCAATCATCCATGGATGGTCCTGATATAATGTTTGCCTACCGGTAATTGTTCGCCATGGAATGAGTTCATGTACATTGGTATAACCAGCATTGTAGGAAACCTTTTCAGAGTCGATACCGCTCCAGATAGGTGAGGTGATAATCTTTCGAGGTTGCGAAAGCAGGTCGCGGTAACGTATTTTTTCCTCCTCACGACCTAAAGCCAGATGTGTGTGTTTGCGTCCTGTAATTGCTTCAAGCGCTTTCCATGCTTTCATGGCAACCGCACCATTGGTCTCAGGAGCTAGAGAAAGAATAACCTCCGCAGCCTGAATATCTGTTTCAATCTTCGGAAGACCTTTAGTTTCACCCTCTTCACTTTTGGTAGTGTTTAGGAGTCCCAACAGTTCTATTTCAGCCTCAGTGTTCCAGTTAATTCCTTTACCGCCATTGCCCATAGTTTTCATTAATGGTCCAAGGCTGGTGAATCGATTGTAGGTTTCAGGGTAATTGCGTTTAAGCGTGATTATCTTGGAAAAATTGATTCCAGGCTTTATTTCTAAATTCGAATTTTTCCAGTCTTTTGCGTCCCTAGTCTCCGATAATTCCATTGGTGTATCGTGTTGTAAAGGAAGCAGTACAACGTCTGTTTCATTGCCCAAATGTCCCTTTGAAAGTATCGAAAATTTCTCTGCTAGCCCTTTGAAAATATCCCAATCGGTTCTTGATTCCCATATAGGATCAACAGCCCGAGAAAAAGGATGAATAAATGGATGCATATCACTGGTACTCAAATCATTTTTCTCGTACCACGAAGCAGCGGGAAGCAAAATGTCTGAATGTAAGCCAGTTGTTGACATTCTAAAATCGAGGGTTACCAGCAGATCAAGCTTCCCTTCCGGGGCTTCATCATGCCATTTAACTTCGGAAGGTAACGAATGCCCGAGTTCTTTAAGATCATTGCCCTGAACGCTATTTTGAGTTCCCAGCAGGTGTTTCATAAAGTATTCCATTCCCTTGGCACTAGATCCAAGTAAGTTCGATCGCCACACAAACAGGTTACGCGGGAAGTTGTCTGGATTGTCAGGATCTTCGGATGCGATATTCAATTGGCCATTTTTAAGTTCCGAAACCACATATTCCTCTGAAGTCATCCCTGCCGCTTCGGCCTTTTTGGCTATTATTAGAGGATTCTTGCTTAATTGGGGAGAGCTAGGCAACCAACCCATTCGTTCAGCACGAACATTGCAATCGATGAGTGAAAGATTTTCCCAATCCGACTTATTTGCAAGCGGAGAGACTATTTCGTCTAATTTCAATTTCTCGTAACGCCATTGATCAGTGTGCATATACATATATGACGTGGTATTCATGTGTCGTGGTGGGCGGTTCCAGTCGAGGGCAAAGGCTAGGGGCAACCAGCCTGTCTGTGGTCGTAGTTTCTCTTGTCCGACATAATGAGACCATCCACCGCCTGACTGACCAACACAACCACAAAAAACCAGCATATTGATAGCACTGCGGTAAATCATATCGGTATGATACCAATGGTTGACTCCAGCGCCGATAATAATCATTGATTTTCCTTCGGTAGCAGCCGCGTTTTCAGCAAATTGTCTGGCTGTTGAAATAATATGTTCGGCGGGTACGCCAGTGATTTTCTCTTGCCATTTTGGAGTAAATGGGAGGTCTTCATCATAGCTTTTTGCTGAATTCGGATCATCAAAACCACGGTCAATTCCATAATTGGCAACCATCAGGTCAAATACGGTACAGGTATAAATTTCACCTTGGATGGTTTTGATTTTCCGGACTGGGACTTTTCGTTCAATTATATCGTTGTGGCCTGTTGCCGAAAAATGTTCGTGTTTAAAAGTCAATCCGCCAAAATAAGGGAACTGCACCTGAATCACTTCATCATGCTTTTCAAAAAGTGAAAGTTGAGGCACAATGTCTGCACCTGTTTTGCTGTCCTTTAGCTCCAGATTCCATTTTTGTTTTTTCTCCCATCGCGATCCAATCGTACCGTTTGGCACTACATAGTTAGATGTTAATTCATCTAGCAAAACAGGTTTCCATTCCAATTTTTCACCTACATCGGACATGTCTTTAAGATCACTAGCCCTGAGAAGTGTTCCACTCATATATTTCCCATCTTTGTTCTCAATTTTCACCAAGAATGGCAAATCCGAATATTGCCGGGCATATTTCTCAAAATAGGGTGTTTTGTTATTGATGTAAAATTCTTTCAGAATCACATGCCCCATTGCCATCCCCAAAGCAGCATCGGTACCTTGTTTAGGTTTCATCCACAAATCGGCAAATTTAACGGCATCGCTGTAGTCGGGGGCAATAACAATTGATTTTGTTCCTTTATAGCGAACCTGAGTATAGAAAGGTGAATCGGGTGTACGTGTTAGCGGGACATTCGATCCCCAGAGCATCAGAAAGGATGAGTTATACCAATCAGCACTTTCGGGAACATCAGTTTGCTCGCCCCATGTTTGTGGTGATGCCGGCGGCAAATCGCAATAAAAATCGTAAAAACTCAAAACAGTTCCTCCAATTAGGCTCATATAGCGTGTACCCGCAGCGTAAGATACCATTGACATGGCAGGAATAGGAGAGAATCCGACAAGCCTGTCGGGACCATAGGTTTTTATGGTATAAATATTTGCAGCTGCCATGATTTCATTTACTTCGTCCCAGTCGGCACGGATAAAACCTCCAAGCCCTCGGGCAGCTTTATATTGTTTCGAAATGACCGGATCACTGACCACTGCCTCCCAGGCTTTAACTGGATCAGAAAGCCGGGTCTTTGCTTCTTTATAGGCCGTTAACAACTCCCCTCGAATCATAGGATATTTTACGCGGTTGGCGCTGTATAGATACCAAGAATAACTGGCACCCCTTGGACAACCACGAGGTTCGTGATTAGGTAAGCCCGGCCGGGTTCTTGGATAGTCTGTCTGTTGTGTTTCCCAAGTGACCAAACCATTTTTTACAAAAATTTTCCACGAACAGGATCCTGTACAGTTTACTCCATGAGTGGAGCGAACAACCTTGTCGTGTTGCCACCGGTTGCGGTACATTCTTTCCCAGTCACGGTTTTCGCTGGTAATGGCAATGTGTTTGTCGTTCGTTTTTTTTACCTCTTTACTGAAGTAGAAAAGTTTGTTTAATAGACTCATGGCAAGGGGATATAAGGGGATTAAAAGAAAATACTCTTACAATCCACCGTAATTCATATGCAAATCTACATATAAGTAATATTATCTCCAAAAGAATCAGGGAGCCTTAAGTTGATTTTTGTCCGACTATTCTCTAATTTATATTGAGTCTAGATTAAATATAGAAGGCCTAATAAAGATTAACCTTTAAGGGCTAATACTATATAAAATAAACAAAAAGTACAAGACACTATTTAGTTGCTAATGGCCAGTAATCTCTTACAATGGAATAAAGCATACCCACACAGGCAATAGCCCATGCCGCAAGTGCAGTGTATACAAAAAAGGAAGGAATAACCATAAGGAAGGAGAGTTCAAGCGCATGTGAAAGCTTTACTGTGCATACGGTATACATCCCCAAGGGGAAAATCATTCCCCAGTATTGTGGGTTATATTTCAAGGGCATTTGTTTGAAAATATGCCGCCAGATACCCAAAATAACAATCAGGGGAATCCACCAGGTGCCGATGGCCCAGAAAAAAAGTGTAAAACCTTTTAAAAAAGGAAGTATTTCCATTAAAAACGACCAGTTATTTGCACTCAGCATTAACGTAGAGCCTGCCAGCGTAGAAATGGCCACTGCCCCCATGTTTATCCAGTAGGGAGGCGCAAATTCTTCAGCTTTCATACTGAAAAACGACATCCGATAAACAATGAGTGTAATTATAATAATATAAAACATGCATCCGCTCAGAAACATAAAAAGTGAAAAAAAGAGCACTTGTTCTGCGGCAAAAGGGAGATAACCGACCAGCAAAGCAGCAAGAATAGACACAGACTGGGTGGAAACTATGATTAGCAACCATAGCCCACTAATAGCTTCATTGATAGGGGGTTTCGCTTTTTTAACAGAAAAAACGGTAAAAACAATGTAAATGAGGAAAAACCAGGCTGTTGTTCCAATATAGAACAAAGTGATGGCGATAGGATAATTTTCTGCAATGGTCACAAATTGGCTGCCCAATACACAAGTTCCAGCTACAAAGGTTAGTAAACCTGGGCTTTTAGAAGGGTCGCCAATATCAGCCATAAACTTTTCCGAATAGAGCACCATCCGTGCAAAAAATAGGATGACCAAATAAAGATAGAGCCCTATGTTAAAGTAAAACAGCAGATTCGCAATAGTGAAAAAACTAAAATTGTAAGCTGCGATAGATACTATACCTGTGGCCATAACCAGCGCGAAATAGGCAATAGATAAGTTAGAGAGGTCTCGCAGAAATGTAGTACTAATTGTGTGTTTTCTATGCGTCATTGATTGGTTTGTCATCAAAAAAAATTGGAAGGTTCGTACAAATTAGTATAATAATTAAGAGTCAAAATTCACAATGTTGTTAATGAAAGTTACTGTTTACAACCGCTTTCAAAGATAAAATTTTATCGTTGAAAGCGGTTGGTTTTTAAAAAATATTTTTGATTTAAGTTGGGGCCTTTTATTGATGGCATCCTAAAGTCTTTTCCGCCTTGAATAATCATAATAGGTGTATTCCTTTGGTCAACGTTTTCGACCGGGTTGAATTCGTTATAGGCTTTTTGTGCGTCAACATTTTTTTTATCCCAATAAGCGTCACCCTAATCCCAATTCAAAAAAAGTTCTTTAGAGGTTCTGTACATACTTTTCCAGTTAAAAAATACCGTTGTGAGAAATAAAACTTTTGAATCTTCCTACATGAACTTCGGTCAAATAGAATACGCAAACTGGGCAAAAACTTTGTAGCTTTGTGCACACCAAAAAGTTAATATTTTTTTAAATATTAAAAGCAAAAGAAATCCATGAACAACAATACAATTGGTTTAGAAATTCGACAAAGAGTACTGCAATACCAAGGCGAAAACGCTATTTATTATAAAAGTGATAAATTGAAAACCTGGGTTGGAATTTCCTGGGCCAATTTCGGCGAAAAAATTCAAAAATTATCAAAAGCATTGTTACATTTTGGCATAAAAGAGCAGCAAAATGTAGCCATTTTCGCAGAAAACATGCCTGATTGGATTGTAGCAGACATAGCCATAATGAGCATTAGGGCTGTAACAGTTCCTATTTATGCAACAAATTCTAAAAAAGAGGTTGAATATATTATAAACGATGCCGAAATAAGTGTAATTTTTGTCGGCTGTCAAGAAGAATATGATAAAGCATTAGAAATTTCAAAAACCAATAATTTCTTAAAATTAATAGTTACGCTGTGCGAAGACATTAAGTTTGAAAATACTCAAAATTCAAGTCATATAAATAATTTTCTAGCTGTGGAAACAGATGAAATTATTGAAACAGAACTTCAAAAAAGATATTTTGAAGTCGAATCAACCGATTTGGTAAGTATTATTTACACCTCAGGCACAACAGGCGAACCAAAAGGGGTAATGTTAGACCATACCAATTTTTCGGAGTCATTAAAAGCGCATGATTTTGAGCTAAATGTTTCTGAAGAAGACACTTCTTTAAGTTTTTTACCTTTAAGTCATATTTATGAAAGAAGCTGGGTTTTCTTTTGTTTGCACAGAGGCATCAAAGTATATTTCAATCAAAATCCGAAGTTAATTGCTGAAGTTTTGAAAGAGGTAAAACCAACTGTAATGTGTACAGTTCCCCGTATTTTTGAGAAAATTTATGCGGCAATTCAGGATAAAAAAAAGGAAGCTTCTCCCGTTAAAATTAAACTAATGGATTGGGCATTGGCAGTAGGAAATTCCTATCATAACAATTACAAAAGATTGGATAAACAGGTTCCTAAAAGTTTAGGAATTAAATATAAAATTGCCGATAAACTTGTGTTGAGCAAATTAAGAGAAGTTTTTGGCGGACGTATAAAATTTATGCCTTGCGGCGGGGCTCCGTTAGCGGCTGATATGGTTGCGTTTTTTCATTCCTTTGGTTTAAATATTAAATGCGGGTATGGACTGACAGAAACTACCGCAACGGTTTCTCTTTTTGGCAATACGCATTTCGAATTTAATTTAGCCGGAAAAACCATCGAGGGTTCCCAAATAAAGATTGGCGAAAATAATGAAATTTTAATAAAAGGGCCAGGTGTTATGAAAGGTTATTATAAAAAACCTATTGAAACTACCGAGGTTTTTAAAGATGGCTGGTTTTGCTCTGGTGATGCCGGAAAAATTGATGAAAATGGCAATTTAATCATCACCGACAGAATAAAAGATTTGATGAAAACTTCAGGGGGAAAATATATTGCGCCTCAAAAATTGGAAATGGCACTCATAAGTGATGCTTTCATTGAACAAATAGCGGTAATTGGCGACCAGCAAAAATATGTAACAGCACTGGCAGTACCAAGTTTTGAAAATTTAAAACAATATGCCATTCAACATAAAATCGACTTTAAGGATATTGAAGAATTAATCAATCACAATCAGATTAAAGAGCTATTTGAAAAACGATTTGAAGCCTTGCAAAAAGAGTTTTCAGTATTTGAAAAAATTAAGAAATTTACCTTATTACCTAAAGAATTCAGTATTGAAGCTGGGGAAATTACAGCTACTTTAAAGCTGAAACGAAAAGTTATTCAGCAAAAATACAAAGAGCTCATCGATAAAATGTATAAAGAGTAAATTGCAGGCTGCTTCAAAAAATAAGGAACAACAAAAAACTTTGTAACTTTGAAGTTGGTTTAATATTAAATTTCCCCTCTTGAGAACCCTGTCCCGTTTTTAGAACGGGAGGGCTAGGGGTGTGTAAAAAACCTAATAAGGAATAAAAAATTAGTAATAATCGGTCAACTCTAATCAAGGAAGCTAAAAATATTAAAATACTTAAAACATTGGAATCAAAATTATATTTAGTGCCAACGCCCATTGGAAATTTAGAAGACATCACCTTAAGAGCTATCAGGATTTTAAAGGAAGTGGATTTAATTTTGGCCGAAGATACACGTACCAGCGGAAAATTATTAAAGCATTATGAAATTTCAACGCATATGCATAGCCACCATATGCACAATGAGCATAAAACCGTGACCAATATAGTACAACGTATTAAAAATGGGGAGTCCGTTGCGTTGATTTCCGATGCCGGAACGCCTGCCATATCCGATCCTGGTTTTCTGCTCACGCACGCTTGTTTGGAAAATGGCGTAGAGATTGAATGTTTGCCAGGTGCCACGGCTTTTGTGCCTGCTCTGGTGAATAGCGGTTTGCCAAATGATAAATTTGTTTTTGAAGGATTTTTACCTGTTAAAAAAGGCCGACAAACACGCTTGACTTTCTTGGCCGATGAAACACGAACCATCATTTTTTATGAATCGCCGCATAAATTATTAAAAACCCTTACCAATTTTGCTGAATATTTTGGTGCGGACCGGCAAATCTCCATTTCTCGTGAACTAACCAAATTGTACGAAGAAACTTTAAGAGGAACCGTTGCTGAAATGATTGAACATTTTACCAACAAACCGCCCAAAGGCGAATTTGTGGTAGTTGTTGGCGGAAAAAAGTAAAATATTTATTGTCTTTCCTAGGGGTTAAAACCCTTTGTTGAAGGATGTGCACACCCAGCAAATTCATTCTTATAGTATTTTTTGTTTTTTGTATTGTTAAATTAATTACTTTTAATCTATAACTAACTTAAAATCAATATTATGAAAAACACTTGTTTTATTTTATTCTTATCAGTGCTATTTATTGGATGTCAGCCCAAACCAGATAATTCTGTGAACGAGGCCTTTGAGAAAAACTCAAAAACAGTGATGGCCAATTTAGAAGGATTTCAAAACGAAAACATTGATTACTCTATGTATGCAAAAGATTTTGCTCTATTAGAGACTGGCTTTGGCGCCCCTAAAGATTCTCTAAATTTGGATGAGACAATGGCAAACGACAAGCAAATGTGGGCAACATTTGATTTCAAATTGTTGACTTCGCCGCTTGTTTTATTGCCAGGTGTTAATGCCGACACCAAATTAGCAGATGGTTCTGTTCGTCATTATAGCAGTTGGGAAGTTACACTTCCTGCAACAGATTCCACTGCAGCCAAAACAGGGGTTATAAGATTATATGAATCTTTTGATTTTGATGCCGAAGGTAAAATAAGATACCAGCAAGTTTATGGCGACTTTGGCGGCTTAATGAGCCATTTATTCAGCAAAGAATAGTTTAAACGATTTTGCTAAAATTCGAAAAGCCTTTATATTTTTTAAAGGTTTTTTTATGGGTTGGTTTTTTAATCAGTTTTTTGACGGAAAAAGGTTTTTCCTTCTTTCCAAGTAAAAAAACTGTAGAAACAATACAGATACTTCCTATCCAATCAATAGTTTCAAAGGGAATGTTAAGCCATAAAATAGCCAGTACGGTAGCAGAAAGTGGTTCAGCAGAAGTTAATAAACTTGTTTTTTGGCCGCCAATGAGCTTCACAGCTTTTAAATAAAAATAGAATGCCGCGAAAGTTCCGAACAAAATAATGAAAGAAGTATAGGAATAGGTATAAACATCCCAATCGCCTTCAACATTCCATGGTGCTTTTACAAAAGAAAATACCACTCCGCCAACAAACAATCCCCAGCCTATAATTACAGTTGAACTGTATTTTTTTAGCAAAACTATTGGCTGTAAGGTATAAATCGCTAAAGCAAATGCCGAAGCAATTCCGTAGAGAAAAGCAATTCCCGAAATTGATAAACTGTGAATATTGCCGTGGGTCACCAATAAAAAAGTTCCTAAAACCGCCAATAGGATTGCTGCAAATTCTAAAGTTTTTGGGAACTTTTGGTTTTTAAAGGCAAGGTAAATGGCAATCAAAACCGGACCAGCAAATTGTAAAACAGTTGCTGTGGCAGCGTTAGAGTGTTTTACTGCGGCAAAATAAGTGTATTGCACCGCCAATATCCCAGTGATGCTGAATAAGACCAATTGAAAGGCATCTTTTTTTGTTTTCCAGATATTCCATAGGTCGGGATTTTTATTAAAGCTGGCAATTAAAAGCAATATAAAACCAGAAATCAACATTCTTGCTGTGATTAACCATTCTACATTGATGCCTCTTTGCTGAAACAGGAATTGGGCAAAAGTTCCCGAAATTCCCCAAAGCACAGAAGCGATTAATGCCAATGAAAATCCTTTTAAAAGATCAGATTCTTGCATAAAAAATGTGCGGTTTATCGTGCTGGTTTTTGAGATACAAACATACTGATATCAGCATCTATTACAATATAAAAAAGGCACAATTTTTAAGGTGATTATTTTTAGCTGTTTCACGAGCAGGATGTTAGCTATTGGGAATTTTTTTCAAAAAAATAAGTAGCATGAATCAAATCCATGCTACTTATTTCATCTGTTTAAATATTATTTTTTTGTTGGTAACAGATGCAGTTCGCTACTAATCATTCCTCTGTGTATTAAAATTTGTTATGCTCGTTTCATCTATTTATAAATATAAATTAAACAATATTTTAATAAGCCATTGTCACAATTTTCTCCACATCGCTTGGTGTTACGTTTTGGCGTTCTCCCAAACCTTTCCATCCACGTTCGGTAAATCTTTTTGAAATAATTTGGGCAGTTCCTTTATAATCATCGGTGTATTCAGATAAGGAAGTTTTAATGCCCAAAGAGTTGAAAAAAGTTTTGGTTTTTTCAATTCCTGCTTTCGCTTTTTCTTCTAAAGTTCCTTCAGTTACGTTCCAAACGCGCTCGGCATATTGCGCTAATTTTTCCTTTTTATTTTCAAAATTGTAGGTATAATGGCTTGGCAATATAATCGCCAAAGTTCTTGCATGGTCTATTCCAAATAAAGCGGTTAATTCGTGACCCATCATATGTGTAGCCCAATCGGTTGGTACGCCTTTTTGTATCAATCCGTTTAAGGCCATCGTGCAACTCCACATAAAGTTTGCAGCGGCATTGTAATCGGCTGGATTTTTCATAATTTTTGGCGCCACTTCAATTAGCGTCTGCAAAATACTTTCCGCAAACCTGTCTTGTAACATTGCACCTATCGGATAGGTCAAATATTGCTCCATCACATGGGTAAAAGCATCTGCCAATCCGTTAGCAATTTGCTTTTCCGGAATTGACTGCACCACTTCTGGGTCTAAAATAGAAAATACAGGAAACAATCCTGGTCCACCCATCACCAATTTTTCTTTGGTTTCCCTACGTGTCACCACTGCGCCTGAATTCATTTCCGAACCTGTAGCGGGTAAAGTAAGCACTGTTCCAAAAGGCATTCCGACAAAGCTTCTTTCGCTATTTTTTAGAATATTCCAAGGATCGTCGCCTTCATAAACTGCAGCAGCCGATAAAAATTTAACACCATCAATTACCGAACCACCACCAACTGCTAATAAAAATGTAATATTTTCATTTTTAATAACTTTTAGCGCGTCCATTAAAACAGCATATTCTGGATTGGCGGGAATGCCACCAAATTCTAGGACTTTAAAATCGGCAAGAGCGGCTTTCACTTGGTCGTAAACGCCGTTCATCTTTATGCTTCCGCCGCCATAAACCAATAACACTTTTGCGTTTGTTGGAATTTCTTTTGAAAGATTTTTTATTTGGTCTTTTCCGAACACTATTTTAGTCGGATTTTGAAAATCGAAATTGTTCATTTGTGTGAATTTTAATATATTATTTAAATTTTAACTAGCATTTTTCCACTGTTTTTACCTTCAAAAAGGTCTAAAAATGCTTGTGGAATTGTATCAAAACCTTCAGAAATTGTTTCAGCAGATGTTAGTTTTCCTTCTGCCAGCCATATTGATAATTGCGCAATTGCTTCAGCGTATTTTTCAGCATAATTGAAAACTATAAACCCTTGCATTAAAGCGCTATTTTTTACTAAAAAAGGTTGAACACTCATGCTTTTTGGCAATTCAGTGTTGTTATATAATGAAATGGCTCCACAAATAATAAAACGCGCAAATTGGTTGATGTTCAATAGGACAGCATCAGAAATTGGGCCGCCAACATTGTCAAAATAAATATCTACACCATTTGGTGCTGCTTCTTTAATGGCAGCAGCCATATTTTTGGTAGTGTTGTAGTTAATTGCCTCATCAAACCCAAATTTAGATTTTAATAAGGCTGTTTTTTCATCGCTACCAGCAATACCAATAACTCGGCAGCCTAATATTTTACCGATTTGCCCCACAATACTACCAACGGCACCTGCGGCACCAGAAACAACGATTGTTTCACCTTTTTTAGGCTTTCCAATTTCTGTTAAACCTAAATATGCCGTTAAACCCGTCATTCCTAAAACGCCTAAATATGTTGAAAGAGGCGCTCTTGTAGCATCAACTTTTAACAAACCTTCGCCGTTTGATTTTTGAAATTCTTTCCAAGCTAACATTCCAGAAACAAAATCACCCTTTGTAAATGCCGGATTTTTTGAGTCGATTACTTCAGCAATAATGCCCGAGCTTATAGGTTTGTGAAGCTCAAAAGGTGGTATGTACGATTTTGCATCACTCATTCTCCCTCTTAAATATGGGTCAACTGATACGTAGGTTGTTTTTAATAATAGTTCTCCTGTCGAAATTTCTTCTATCTTATTTGAAACAAATTTAAAATCTGATAACTTTGGTTTTCCAACGGGTCTTTTTTCTAATAAAATTGCTTTGTTCATTGTTTTAAAATGTTTTAAAGTAACATGATTTCAACACTATTGTTTCCTGTTATATTGGTAATTTTTTATTCAATTAAAGTGACTAAATCCTCTTTGCTTTTTCTTACTTTAGTGAGGTTTACCAACCAATCTTTCTCTGTATCTCGGTAACCTAAAGGAAGTAGTACGGCACTTCTTAATCCTTTTTCTCTTAGCCCTAAAATTTTATCCACTTCTGCTGGATCAAAACCTTCAAGAGGTGTGCTATCTACACCTTCAAAAGCAGCAGCTGTAATGGCTGTACTGAATGCAATATAGGCCTGTTTCGCAGCATGGGTAAAGTTTTCTTCAGCATCTTTTTGCGGGTAAGTGCTTAGCAACATTTGTCGGTAGTTTTCCCAACCTTCATTTTTAAATCCACGTACTTCATTTGTTAAGTCGAACATTTTATTAATTCTTTCGGCGGTATAAGTATCCCATGCAGCAAAAACCAATAGATGCGAACAGTCTGATACAACAGATTGATTCCAAGCGATTTTTTTTATTTGTTCCTTGATTTCTGGATTTGTAATGACAATTATTTCAAAAGGTTGCAATCCGCTCGAAGTTGGCGCCAGTCTTGCTGCTTCAATAATTTTGTCAATTTTTTCTTGAGAAACTTTTTCTCCGTTCATTGCCTTTGCGGCATATCTCCAATTTAATTTGTTTATTAACTCCATGTTTTTAGTTTGTAATTTATTTAGTTATTTATTTGATGATGGCAATAGTGCCAATTCCTGAATCTTGTCCGATTCTATAATTTGTATTTCAGGTATATTATTTGCCAAGTACACCATCGCTTTAGCAATGTTTTCGGCTTCTATGATTTGGTATTTTTTTAATTTCCCAACCATTAAGGGTTTTAGTAATTTGAAGATGGCAATTCCAATTTTTTCAACCGGTCTTTTTTCATCCCTGTTTCCTCCAATAATGGATGGACGTAAAATATAAGTATGCGGTATTTTTTCCGATAAAACGGCCTGTTCCATTTCACCTTTGGTTTTGTTGTAAAAAATACTGCTTTTGGTCTTGGCACCCATCGCTGAAACCACTATAAAAGTTGGGATATGATTTTTTTTCGCCAGTTTTGCCACGGCTACCGGAATTCCAAAATCAATGTTTTTGTATTGCTTTTTATCAGGTGTTTTTTTTGTGGTGGTGCCAATGCAGCAGTACACTTCATCTGCAATAAAATCTAATTTAAAATTTTCCAAGGATAACAAATCACCGACTATTTCATTCACTTTTGACGACTTGTTTTCAGTTTTCTTTCTTGAAAATAGTTTGATATTGTCGTAATTTTCATCAGCAACCAACGCTGCTAAAAGATGTTTCCCCGTCAATCCAGAAGCGCCTAAAAGAATAGCTGTTTTTCCCATCATTTAAATTTTAATTGCGTTCCAGGCCGATTCAAATGCTTCGGTCAAATTGTCTTCGGATAATTCAAAATCATTACGGTGTTGCATTTTCATTAAAAACGCTAGCGGATAAATAGCATAAGCATATAAGAGATAGGGCGAAATAGGTTTTATAATTCCTTCTTTTTGTCCACGTTCCCATAAATCTAGCAAAGGTTGCAGGTTTTTTAAGCCTTCTTGTCTGCTTTTTTCATCAACCATTGTTGATATATTATCACATTGCGATAAAAAATTTGCTTCTTCAACCTGATTTAACTTGAAGTATGCAATGTTTCGCCAAATTAGTTCGAAACCAGTTTCCACTGATAGACTCGTCAAATAATCCTTAAAAGCATATTTGCTAAATGAAGCCTTAGTTTCTAAATACAACTTGTTTATTAAGTCCTGTTTGTTTTCAAAATAAATATAAATGGTTGCGGGTGAAACATCGGCCATTTTTGCTATTTTAGACATTGGGGCATCGTGAAAACCGTTGTTGTTCACCAAATGAAGTGTTGCATTTAGCAACGCAATTCGTTTTTCGATACATTTTGTACGTTTTGCCATTATAAAATTGAATACATATTTCTGTGGCAAAGATAAACAAAATATTTACAAAATGAACGTTCATTCGTTTTGTAAATATAAAATAATGTTAAAACTTAAAATGTGGTACTTTTACAGAAATACCGGAATTATGGGAATCAATAAAAAACAGCGTGAACTTCATCCAAGCAATAAGCATAATAAGGGTTATGATTTTAAGGAATTGTGTGAAGCATTTCCTCCTTTGAAAGTATTTGTGTTTGTGAATGCTTATGGCACTGAAACTATTGATTTTGCCAACCAGAAAGCAGTAAAAAAGCTAAATACAGCCTTATTATTTAAGTACTATAAGGTAAAATTTTGGGAATTTCCTACTGATAATTTATGTCCGCCCATTCCCGGTCGTGTAGATTATATTCATTATTTGGCCGATTTATTAAAGGCATCAGGCATTTCAGAAAATGCAAAAGTGTTGGACATTGGAACAGGAGCAAATTGTATTTATCCACTATTGGGAAACGCACAATATGGCTGGAAGTTTATAGGAACCGATATTGATGCAAAATCATTGGAAGTCGCCAATTTAATTATAAAAGAGAACGAACTTGAACAATCCATTAAGTTACTGAAGCAAGCCCATTCAACCCAAGTTTTAAAAGGAATTTTAGCCGAAACAGATAAATTCTCAGCAGCAATGTGCAATCCCCCGTTTTATAGCTCACAAGAAGAAGCGATGATGGCCAACACCAGAAAATTGATTGGTTTGGGAAATGAAAACGATTCCAACTTGCGAAATTTTGGTGGAAAACAACAGGAATTATGGTATAAAGGTGGTGAAAAAGCATTTCTTCACACTTATTTATATGAAAGTTCTATGTTTAAAACGCAATGCTTTTGGTACAGTACTTTGGTTTCTAAAAAGGAAAATGTAGAAGGCATGTGCGATTCCCTAAAAAAATTAAAGGCAACGGACATTAAAATAATCCCTATGCACCAAGGCAATAAAATTACCCGTATAGTAGCTTGGACTTTTTTAACCGATCAGGAGCAAAAAGACTGGAATATTCAAGAATAATAAGTTAGGAATTTTATTAAAATAAAAAGAGGGATGCGTTACGCATCCCTCTTTTCACTTTTTCATTTCAATAGCAATTTCCCCTTTATTTGGAACCTAACAGCAACATTTCATTTGCGATAATTTCGGTCACATATCTTTTAACGCCATCTTTGTCGTCATAACTCCTTGAAGTTAATTTGCCTTCAATAGCAACTTCTTTTCCTTTTTCCAAATATTTTTCGGCAATTTCAGCGGTTTTTTCCCAAGCTACTACATTGTGCCATTGGGTATCTGTTACTTTTTCTCCTTTCGCGTTTTTATAGGTTTCGTTTGTAGCGATAGAGAATTTTGCCAATTTCTTTCCTGATTCTAAAGTGATGATTTCAGGGTTGTTTCCTAAGTTTCCAATTAACTGTACTTTGTTTCTTAACGTATTCATAAGATAAGGTATTAAATTTAGTCGAATATCATTAGTTCAATTCAACAGGACAAATGTAAGTTGGGTGTTTTGTGTTATTCGGTTGCTATATAATTACTTTCGATTGTAAATGTTTGTAGTCGCTTGTAAACGGATAATATTTAGTATATTTGGCTGGGCACTACTAAAAAACTCAAAATGATTGTTAATTTTAGAAAAGAGATTTGGAGATCTTATAAGAATGAAAAGTGGAGTGAAGAAGATGATTACATGGTATCAAACTATGGAAGAATCAAAAAGAAAAAAGTGTATGATGAGAATTGGAGACTCTCGCCAACTTCAATAGTAAGTGGATATGAATCTTTTGGAGTTGTTAAAAAAGGAAAGCTGGGATCAACTTCTTTTTTTGTGCATAGATTGGTTGCAATGATATTTTTAGAAAAAGGAGATGACCAAAAATATGTAATTCATTTAGATTTTGATAAATTAAATAACCAGGTTTCTAATTTAAAATGGGTAAATAAAACAGAAATGTTTTTACACCATAAAAAAAACCCGAAAAAAATTGCCAGAATTGGTAAAGTTACCTATTCAAAATTAACTGAAGGTCGGGTGAGAATAATAAAAAAGAAAATGTTGGATCCAAACAGAAGAACCAGAGTGCGTTTAATCGCCAAACAATTTGGTGTTTCAGAAATGCAGTTGTACCGAATTAAGTCGGGCGAAAATTGGGGTCATATAAAAATTGATTAAAAATGAAAATAAAAAAATGCTATGAAAAACAAATGCTTGGAATGCGAAGAACCTTTTAGCGGAAGGGTTGATAAAAAATTCTGCTCTGATTATTGTCGAAACAGCTACAACAACAAAGTTGATAAGGATAGCAAAAATTTAGTTAGAAATATCAATAACCGACTTCGTAAAAACCATCGATTGCTTACGGAGTTGAATACAACCGGAAAAACAAAAGTCACCAGAAGAAAACTGCTGGATGGAAATTTCGATTTTAATTATTTTACATCAATTTATACTACAAAAACAGGAAATACTTATTTTTATATTTATGACCAAGGTTATTTAGTCTTGGAAAACGACTATTATTTGTTGATTAAAAGGGAATAAATACCGTTACCTTTAAAATGAGTTTTCCACCTCGGCTGCTTCAAGCATTAAATAATGTAGATCGGTATTTTTTATAAACGGTTTTAAAAGGTCGCTTCCGGGTCCAAACATCGACAATTCCACATAATCGGCAGAATGATCCATACTAATCCAGCCTACGGAATTGTGCTGTTTTTGAATTTGGGACAACGCTTCAAATGGCAAATGTCTTGAATTGTATAAGCCGTCGTTACCAGATTTTAAAATGCGGTAATAACCTAAAATTAACTTAGCCTCTTCCTCTGTTGCTATAAAATTATTGGCATATTCAATGCGTTCTTTTATTTGTGAAATGGAGGTTTCTTTTCCAAAGCCATTTAAAATCCACTCATTGGTATGTTTATAGTTTTGGATGGTGTCAAAATTGTCGTTGGCATTTTTGCCATAAATAATTCCCGGATTTGCATTTCCGTGATCGGTAGTAATAATCACTAATGTTTCTTTGTCCTGCTCCGCAAAATCTATCGCTACTTTTATGGCTTCATCATGCGCTGCCTGATCGTATATTAAGCCTGCAATATCATTTCCATGTGCGGCCCAGTCCACCTTTCCGGCTTCTACCTGAAGCACAAAACCTTCAGGATGACTTTTCATGGCATCAATCGCTTTTTGGGTCATTTCACTCAAAGTTGGAATTTTTTCAGAAAGTTCTTTGTTATTTTCTCTGTCTTTTGAATAGGGAAATCCGTCATTGTAAAAAACACCCAAAATTGGTTTAATATCATTGGAGGCGAGCATTTCATTTCTTGTTTTCACCACCTGATATCCTTTAGCTTCAAACTCCTGATACATATCTCGCTTATCTTTTCTGTGTTCTGCAGCGAAGTAATTATTTCCGCCACCCATCATCACATCAAATCCTTGCTGTAAATATTCTTCGGCTATAAAATCTTGGTCATTTCGACTTTTACTGTTGATGCAAAATCCTGCCGGAGTTGCATGAGTAATTGGAACGGTAGTAACGCAGCCGGCCTTTTTCCCAGCTTTTTTAAATTTTTGCCAAATAGGTAAATATGCTTCTCCGTTGGCACTAATGTTTAAGGAACCGTTGTTAATTCTAACACCGCCTCCCCAAGATGAACTTGCCGCTGCTGAATCGGTCACAATGGAATTGGCCGAAGCCATATCCATCAATGCGCGATTTACACGATTGTCTTTATACAATTGCAGCCAATTGCTTCCTATTCCTGTTTTTCTGGAAAGGTAAATATCGGTCATATTTAAGGTTCCGGTACTCATACCGTCGCTTACAATTACAATAATATTTTTGGCTTTTTTATTGCTTTTCTCATCATTAAAATCTAAAGAGGAAGCAGCAATATCAAAAGGGTTTAACAGGGAAGTTCCAAGCGCAAAAAGCGATCCGTTTCTAAAAAATTTTCTTCTGTCCATTTAGGGGCGGTATAAAATAATTGTCAAATATAAAATTTAAAAATCAATGGATGTTATGGATATTTTAATAAGTTGTTAATTGTTATGAAAAATTTTAACAGTTTGTATTTTATATTTTGATAATCTAAAAAATAAACTAAATTTAAATAATTGAAATTTTTAAATTATGATATCGAAAAAAAACCACCAAATTGTTTCTCTATTCATTATAGTTCTTACAATTTTTTATAGTTTTTATTCCTTAATGCCTTCGGCAAAAATCGAAAAAAACAGTTCTTTAACTGAATTTTCTGCCACTAAAGCCTTGCTGCAATTAAAAGAAATTACCAAAAAACCTCATTTTACGGGTTCACCGGAACATGAAGTTGTTAGAAATTACCTTGTTTCTGAATTGGAAAAATTAGGATTGCAAGTTGAGATTCAGGAACAAATGGCGGTGAACCAGAAATGGAGCGCAGCAACTAACAATAAAAATATTTTAGCGCGAATTAAGGGAAGTGAAAGCGGAAAAGCTTTGTTATTGCTTTCCCATTACGATTCCAATCCGCATTCTTCGCTTGGCGCCAGCGATGCAGGAAGTGGTGTGGTAGTTATTTTAGAAGGTGTTCGTGCATTTTTGGCTAAAAATGAAATTCCTAAAAACGATATAATTATTTGCATTTCCGATGCGGAAGAATTGGGCTTGTTGGGCGCAAACGCTTTTGTGAATCATCATCCTTGGGCAAAAGAGGTTGGATTGGTATTAAATTTTGAAGCGCGTGGAAGCGGAGGTCCAAGTTACATGCTACTGGAAACCAACGGTGGAAACAAAAAATTAATCGAAGCTTTTCAACAGGCAAATACGCCTTATCCAGTGGGAAATTCACTAATGTACAGCATTTATAAAATGTTGCCAAACGACACCGATTTAACCATTTTTAGAGAAAATGCAGCTATTGACGGCTATAATTTTGCTTTTATTGATGACCATTTCGACTATCATACCGTTCAGGATTCTTATGAAAGAATGGATATGAATACATTTAACCATCAGGCTTCTTATTTGATGGCTACCTTAAATTATTTTGCCAATGCCGATTTAGAAAATTTGAAATCGGGGACGGATTATGTGTATTTTAATTATCCAATTTTTGGCATGGTATATTATCCGTTTTCTTGGGCAATTCCCATGTTTATTATTTGTACCCTTCTGTTTTTAGGCATGCTTTTTATGGGTATTTTAAAAAGAAAAAATACGGTGGAAGGAATTGTAAAAGGATTTTATCCGTTTACCTTCTCATTATTAACTGCTGCTGCAGTGGCATTTTTTGGCTGGAAATTACTGTTAAAATTACATCCCCAATACCAGGACATCTTGCATGGCTTTACCTATAATGGTTATTATTATATTGTTGCTTTTGTTTCGTTTACACTGGCAATATGTTTTTGGATTTACAAAAGCTATTTCATCAAAAGAAGCAAACAGGATTTGTTGGTGGCTCCCTTATTTTTTTGGTTGATGATTAATGGGTTTATTGCATTTTATTTGCCTGGCGCCGCATTTTTTATACTTCCTGTGATTATTTTGTTACCCATACTATTTATATCGCAATTTTCTGTTTCTAAAGTAAATAATTTATTGATTTTCACCTTGTTAGCTATGCCAGCACTCATTATATTCGCGCCGTTGGTGAAAATGTTTCCCGTTGGTCTCGGGCTTAAAATGTTGGTGGTTTCGGCAGTGCTTACCGTTTTGCTTTTCGGATTTCTAGTGCCGGTTTTTCAGCAGTATATTGACCATAAAAAGTTAATTTTTGTGTTTTTGTTTATTGGTTTGATTGCGTTGATTTCTGCTTCGCTAAATTCAGGATACAATATAGACCGCAAAAAACCCAACAGTGTTTTATATGTTTTCGACAGCAATAAAAATGAAGCTTATTGGGCAAGTTACAATACGGAAACAGATGATTTTACCGAACAATTTTTAGGGGAAAATCCAACAAAAGGTAGTTATGATGAAAATACGACCGCAAGCAAGTACAAAACGAATATTCAATTATTTACGAAAACAGCAATCAGAAATCTGGAAAAACCTGTAATTACAATAGTTGAAGACACCATTATTGGTGCCAATAGGAAACTGGCTTTGCATATTGAATCACCACGAAATGCGAATAAAATAGAGCTTTTGACCAAAACACCCATTCAGTTTAAATCGTTTATGGTAAATGGTGAATCTTTGGAAAGAATTAAAAATAGTAAGTATGTGTTTTCTGCAAAAAGTGGCACCATTATGAGTTTTTACAGAACGAGCAAAGACGAAATTATGGAAATTGAATTTTTGGTCGATAAAAACCAGACGGTTGATATTGATGTTTTGGAAGCCAAATTCGATTTGTTTAGCAATCAGCAATTCAAAATAAGCCCACGAACCGAAGTGATGATGCCTATGCCATTTGTGTTGAATGACGCAACGATTATAAAAACCAACATTAAATTGTAAGTGATGAGAAATATAATTGTCTTAATTTTTTTGGTGAATGTATTTTTCTCCTATAATGAAAAAATAAAAAGAACAGGCATCGATTGTTATTGATGAAACAATTTATTTAAAACCTGAACTAAATGAAATAAGCGCCAATTATTTATACCATTTTGCCTTTGAATGCATCGATCAGGAATATCCAAATAACGTGGGACAGGTTTTGGGCAATAAATCCTATTTAAAAGAACCTTCTGAATTGTATCCTGCTTTTTATGGTTTTTTCGATTGGCATTCATCGGTACACGAACACCGTACTTTACTCAATATTATGAAGGAATTGCTATATTTTGGAAACAAACATTTTCAGTATAGCTAAGAAAAAATGGACTCTGGCGAATATGCCGGAGCCCATTGGTTGGCTTCTTTTAGCTTGTATGCGATGCTAAAAAGCAAGTAATTTTTTTTAACGCTAAATACTACCTTTCTATTTGTATTGGGTGATGCGTAGCGTATTTGCCATTCCCCTTTCTTTAACAGGCATTGAAGTGATGTTTATAGCGAAATCACCTTCATTAAGGTATCCTCTTTCGTGTGCCATATTATTGAGATCCTCAATGGTTTCATCGGTACTTTCAAAACGGTCGTAATACACGCCTTTAACTCCCCATAATAAATTGAGCATCGCCAAAATTCTTCTGTTTGATGAGAATGCCAAAATATTTGATTTTGGTCTCCAGGAAGAAATATGAAAAGCAGTATATCCTGTATCAGTTAAAGTTGTAATAACTTCTGCGGAAATGGTGTCCGCTAGTATGGCTGCCTGTTGACAAATTATTTTTGAGATATAACGTTTATTAAGACATTGAAAAGATTGATCTGGAATTTTAATTAATGGCGAATTTTCAACACTTTCAATAATTCTGCGCATTTGTTTTATAACTTCCAAAGGAAATGCGCCCACAGAAGTTTCTCCAGAAAGCATTACAGCATCGGCACCATCCATTATAGAATTGGCAACATCATTCACCTCTGCTCTTGTTGGAACCTGATTGGTGATCATTGTTTCCATCATTTGTGTGGCGATGATTACCGGTATATGGGCTTTCTTGGCTTTTACCACCAAACGTTTTTGAATTAGAGGAACTTTTTCCATAGGAACTTCAACGCCCAAATCACCACGAGCAACCATCAAACCATCGCAATAGGGCATTAAGTTATCGATGTTTGCTACCGCTTCAGGTTTTTCAATTTTAGCGATAATCGGAATTTTATATGTTGAATTTGCCGCTATTAAATCCCTTAGCTGAATTAAATCTTCCTCAGTCCTTACAAAAGAAAGAGCAATCCAGTCGGCCTCCATTTTAATGGCAAACAACGCATCTTCAATGTCTTTTTTTGTAAGAGCAGGCAACGATATTTTTGTGTTGGGTAAGTTTACGCCTTTTTTGGAATTTAATTTCCCGCCGCGCAATACTTTTGTGGTGACTTGTGTATCTCTGTCGGTAGCAGTAACTTCAAATAACAATTTGCCGTCATCTACCAAAATATGCTCACCAACCTGAACGTCTTTTGGGAATCTTTTATAGGTCATGAATGCTTTTTCCTGTGTCCCTTCACATTTTACAGTGGTAAAGGTAAAAGTATCGCCAATATTTAAAAAGACGCCATCACCCATAACACCAACGCGCAATTTAGGACCTTGTAAATCGGCTAAAATAGCCACATTGAAACCACGGCGTACATTAATTTCTCTAATTATTTTAATTTTTTCTTCCACGTCTGTATAATCAGCATGTGAAAAATTAACCCTGAATACATTTACGCCGGCTTCCATCATGTTTTCTATAAGTTCAATGGTGTTGCAGGCCGGTCCTAATGTTGCAACAATTTTAGTGCGTTTTCTATTTTTTGTCATAATTAAAATATGAGATTTTCTTTCGATTTTAAGGTTGTTGTTTCTATCGCGTATGAGGTTATTATTTGACTTATTTTATTTAGTTCCAAAACTAAATCTTGAATAAAATCTTCTTTATTGCATCCTTCAATTTTCAAAAAAAAGTCCACTTTCTTTTTTTCGTTAATTAAATAAGAAGTCGTGCTGTAATTTCCTCCGAATAAGCCTTCTTTATATTGGTTGTCAACAAGCGCAATATGTTTATTGTTAATTAAATAATAATTGATAAAATTTAATTTGTCTTTATATTCAAACAAAGGAAATTCAGCAGTTGAATTCTGAAAATCTAAAGAATCTTTATATCGTGTCAAATTAAATTTTAAATGGTTGTTTAAAAGATAAGCCAAACGATAGTCTTCTTCAGTCGAGTGAATACCAATTAACAAATAATCATCTTCTAAATCAAACGATAATAGTTGCATAAAAGAAGGAAATTTTAGTTCTGCAAAAATACCATTGTTAAATTACAGTAACTAATAATATTACGAAATCGTATTCGTGAGTTCAATTAGCCAGCTGTAATTTCATTTTGAAAAGCATAATATGCTCTTTTGGCCGCAACTTCTTCGGCTTTTTTCTTTGAGGTTGATCTTCCTTTGGCGATAAGTTCACCATTTAGAAAAAGTTTTACGCTAAATTGTTTAATTGGTTCATTTCCAGAATCTTCATAAACTTCAAAAACCAGCTCTTTCTTTTTCTTTTGACACCATTCTATAAATAAACTCTTATAACTGGTAATTTTTCCTTCAAGTTTCAAGATATCAACAACATAAGGGGCGATTACTCTTTTATATATAAATTTTTGACAGTAAGCGTATCCCCTGTCCAAATAAATGGCGCCGATTAAAGCTTCAAAAATATTTCCGTGAACATTTTCCCCAAAATTTGAAAGGATGACATTGCTTCTTATAAAACGCAACAAATCTAAATCTTTTCCAAGTTCGTTAAGATGCTCTCTGCTTACAATTTTTGAACGCATTTGGGTTAAATAACCTTCATCGCCAGAAGGAACAATCTGAAATAAGTGTGCGGCAATGATGGCACTGAGCATAGCATCGCCCAAAAATTCCAAACGCTCGTAATTTAAAGGAAATCCGGTGTTTTTATCAAACTCCTTAATGGAGCGATGAACAAAGGCTTTTTGGTAATGCGATATGTTTTTAGGTTTAAATCCTAATATTTTACTTAAATCAGTGTAAAAAATGTCCTCTTTCTTTTTGGGACGAGGAGTAATTATTTTTCGAATGAAACCCATTCAGTATTGCTGTTAATCAAGTTTTTTAAAGAGTACACAAGCATTGTGTCCTCCAAATCCAAAAGTGTTGCTCATGGCAACTTTTACGTCGCGTTTTTGCGCTTTGTTAAATGTAAAGTTTAATTTACTGTCAATTTGGTCATCATCTGTAAAATGATTTATGGTAGGTGGCACAATGCCATATTTTATGGCTAAAATTGAAGCAATTGCTTCAACAGCGCCAGCAGCACCTAATAAATGACCAGTCATAGACTTGGTTGAATTGATGTTTATGTTATACGCATGTTCACCAAAAACTTCTATGATTGCTTTTGTTTCTGCAATATCGCCAAGCGGCGTTGAAGTTCCGTGCATATTAATGGCGTCAACATCTTCTGGTTTTAAACCAGCGTCTCTTAAGCAGTTTCTCATCACATTGATGGCACCCAATCCTTCTGGATGTGGTGCGGTGATATGATATGCATCGGCAGACAAGCCTCCGCCAACAATTTCAGCGTAAATTTTGGCACCTCTTGCTTTTGCGTGTTCGTATTCTTCTAAAATAAGTGTGCCAGCTCCTTCTCCTGAAACAAAGCCATCTCGGTCTTTGTCAAATGGTCTTGACGCGGTTGACGGATCATCATTTCTTGTTGAAAGTGCTTGTAAAGCATTAAAACCACCTATTCCAGCAATGGTAATTGTTGCTTCTGAGCCACCAGAAACCATCACATCTGCATGACCCAATCGAATGTAATTTAAGGCGTCGATGATTGCGTTAGAGGATGACGCACAAGCGGATACCGTTGCAAAATTTGGACCTCTAAATCCATATCTGATCGAAATTTGACCAGGAGCAATATCCGCGATCATTTTAGGGATAAAGAAAGGATTGAATCTTGGCGTACCATCACCTTCGGCATAACTTAAAACTTCATTTTGAAAAGTTTCCAACCCGCCAATTCCTGCACCCCAAATAACACCAACTCTATCTTTATCTACTTTTTCTAAATCTAATTTTGAATCTACAATGGCTTCATCAGCAGCAACCATAGCGTACTGTGTGAATCTGTCCATTTTACGAGCCTCTTTTCTGTCAAAAAACTGCGTAATGTCAAAATTTTTGAGTTCACAGGCAAAACGAGTTTTGAACTTGGTTGCATCAAAATAGGTTATTGGAGCCGCACCGCTAACACCGTTAACAAGACCGTTCCAAAAATCTTCAATATTATTGCCAATTGGCGTTAATGCACCAAGTCCAGTTACAACAACTCGTTTAATCTCCATATGTTAAAACTACTTTTTTGCGGCTTCTATGTAGCTAATTGCTTGACCTACAGTGCCAATGTTTTCGGCTTGATCGTCTGGGATTTGAATATCAAATTCCTTTTCGAATTCCATGATTAACTCAACAGTATCAAGTGAGTCTGCTCCTAAATCGTTAGTAAAGCTAGCTTCTGTTGTTACTTCATTTTCGTCAACGCCTAATTTATCTACGATAATGGCCTTTACTCTTGATGCAATGTCTGACATAATTCTTTTATTTTAAATTTAATTACTCGGCAAAAATATAAAACTTTATTTAAATCAAAATCTTTTAACTCATAAAAGATAAAAACTAAGTTTTAAAGATAGGCAAAGTTTTTTTTATATACTCCATAATAGTTGGGTTTAATTCATTTTATTTGTTGTTTCAATTATGATATTAATTTGCGCAAATGAAATGGGCATATCAAATTTTGAAACATAAGGAAATAGTAATTGGGAATATGTTTATAGACCTCTTTATGGGGCTAAACAGCATTGGTTACAGCTAAAAAATAAAATTTAAATTGATGATACGTATTGTTATAATGGCCTCAGGATCTGGAACAAATGCTGAAAATATTATAAAATATTTCGAGAACAGCAGTTCAATTTCAGTAGCGCAAGTGTTGTCCAATAAAAACGACGCCAAAGTTTTAGAACGGGCCAGTCGATTAGAAATACCAAACAAAAGTTTTGATAAAAACGCTTTTTTTGATACGGATGAAGTGTTAAATTTCTTAAAGAAAAATGCTGATTTTATTATTTTAGCCGGATTTTTATGGAAAATACCTTCAAAAATTATTGAAGTTTTTCCAAATAAAATCATCAATATTCATCCTGCCCTGCTGCCTAAATATGGCGGTAAGGGAATGTACGGAATGCATGTGCACAATGCCGTTGTTGAAAATAAGGAAAAACAAACCGGAATTACTGTGCATTATGTGAATGATAACTATGATGAAGGCGCCATTATTTTTCAGAAAAGTTTTGAGGTTTTGGAAAGTGATACACCAGAAGATGTCGCAGAAAAAATTCATAAATTGGAATATGAATATTTCCCGAAAGTGATTGAAAAAGTGATTTTAGAAAATGGCTGATAAACCTAAAGTACATATTTATACAGATGGCGCCTGCAGCGGAAATCCCGGACCGGGAGGCTACGGAATTGTGATGGAATGGGTTGGAAAACCATATCGTAAAGAATTTTCTGAAGGCTATAAAAAAACCACCAACAATCGCATGGAATTGCTGGCGGTAATTGTTGCATTGGAGAATATGAAAACCACCGATGTGGAAATCACTATATTTTCCGATTCAAAATATGTGGTGGATGCCGTTGAAAAAAAATGGTTGTTAGGCTGGCATAAAAAACGATTTAAGGGGGTGAAAAACCCCGATTTATGGAAGCGATTTTTAGCCATTTACAATCCGAATAGCACAAAATTTGAATGGGTAAAAGGGCATAATAACCACTTGCAAAATGAACGTTGTGACGTATTGGCGGTGGAAGCATCAAAAAAAGGAAAATTACAGGAAGATTTTGGCTATATCAATCAGGAAAAACCACTTTTTTAATTAAAAATTATTTTGATTCCTTTCAGAATAACTTATTTAAAACACTTTTCTGAGGCCTATAAATACAATTATCATGGCAGAATATCCGATGAAGAAGGGAATGATAAATTCCGCAAACCCCAATACCAACATTGTTGCAATAGTGAGCAACTGAAATCCCAAACCAAAGGTGGAAACAGCGGTCATAAACCAATTATGGAATGGTTTGTCTTCAATCGCCTTTTTATCCAAAAAATAGATTGTTTTGTCGAAAACACCATAAAGCAACTTGTAAAGCGTAAAAAGGAAATTCACATTTCGTTGATTTTCCCCTTTTAAAGCGATGGGTATTTTATCTTCAAAAACACGACTTGTGGTGTCGCCGTTAAATCTGTTTCTCAGAATAACGTAGTAATAATTGTACAAAGTTCCCTGTAATTGAATTCCTATAAAAGCAAGCAAGGCATAAATTAAACGGGAATCTGTAATATGCCAAAGCACCAGAAAAATACAGAAATTTAATATGAAATCGGCAATTGAGTCAAAATAGCGTCCCGTATAAGATGGCGACTTTTTTATACGTGCCAATTCACCATCGGCGGCATCTAAAATAGATTTTAAAATCAGGAAAAAAGCAGCTGCCCAATAATAACCATAAAGCATGCAAACAAGGGCAATTAATCCTGAAATGATAAACCAAACGGTAATTTGAATTGGGGTAATTGAGGTTTCTTTAAGTAAATTTGCAATAACTCTTGCCACGGGTCTTCCATAATCTGAAAGATCAATAAATTTATGATTTTTAGGTAGTTTAGACATGTTGCTTTTTACTAAGAGCACTTTAATAACCTGAATTTTAACAGGTTAATAACGTATTTCTTTTATGAATAGCAAAGGTACACTTTATAATTTTTTTATTTGAAGAAAGATAAAAGTTGGCTGGTTAAAAAGTATTGGCTGAAGATTTATTCTTTAGCTTTATAAAAGCTTTGTAGTTTGTTTAGCAATTCCTGAATGTTTTTTGGCGCATTGTTGTGGTCAAACTCAAAGGAATAAATTTCTTCGTTCAAGTTAAGTTCAAATTCGCCTTTAATTGCTTTGTCCAATGCAAGATCATCAATTGAAATATTGCTTTTGATGGTGTCGAAATCAATTTTTTTGACCATTTCAACAACCTCATTGAATTGATTTTCAGTCAATTCAATTTGAACCGTTTCATTATTTTTATAGATTTCTAAGAATATGTTTTCCAGCCTAATAGCTAGTTGAAAACCTCTTGTTTGGGCTACATAATTCAATGAAATCGAATCTTTTTTATGCTGGCTTTGACAAGAAGCTGACGAAACAAGCAGTAAAAATAAAATTATATTAGAAAGTTTCATATTAAAGGATTTAATAATTAAAGGTTTAAAAAAAGGTGCTGAAAAGCACCTTTTTAATTTTTTAACAAATAGATTACTGTACAAAACTTTCTCTAGCGCCTCCAGATGCAAATATTGCTCTTATTCTGTCGTTTTGGCCCAATGTGAACATATTCATGCAATCGTCATCAGTATAATCCATATAGTTCATGGTCATGTCGGTAGATTTACAATTAACTGTCGGATATGATGGGCATCCATAGTTTGGTCCGTCTGAACTAGGTGTGTCTAAAACAAAATCATCTTGTTGGCACCTGCCATCACCCCAAATATGGCGTAAGTTTAACCAGTGCCCAACTTCATGAGTTGCTGTTCTTCCTTTGTCGTAAGGAGCGCTAAAATAACCAGAGGTAAAATCGCTTGAGCCAAAGTATTCAGGGCCAATTACAACACCATCCGTAGAAGCATTCCCTCCAGGAAATTGCGCATATCCTAAAATACCGCCACCAATATTGCACACCCAAAAATTTAAATAGCCCGCTACTGGAGGATATTTTGTTTTCACATTATTGTTAGTACCCCATGAAGCTGTAGCGTCTGAGTGTCTTACAATATTTGCGGAATTTAAGGTGAAATTAATATCAATATCAGCGCCTACACTTTGAAATTCTGCAGGTACATTGCTAAAGTTAGTATCATTAAAATCGTTGTTTAAAACTGTTATTTGAGAATTGATTTGAGCTGCACTAATATTTTGAGCTGAATTGCTGTAAATAACATGAACATAAACAGGGATGTTTATGGTTCCAACATAAGCAGTTGGAGGAGGAGGCGTTGTTCCGCCACCTGGTTTTCCTTTTCCAGAAGAATTTCCTTTGGCGGCAATAAATTCTCTTGTGTGTTTTTCAATTTGAAACATGCGGTTTTCCAATCCAGGATTGTCTCTTAATTGTTGGTTTAGTACCTTCATGCTGGCACATTTGTCATTTTTAGCCTCAGTAGATGATTTAGCTGATACGTCGCTATTAGAAGTGTACACATAGAAGTCGCTCATGTCAACAGCGGCTTCTTGATTTGGGATTGCTTCGTCAGAATTATTTTGACAGGCAACAACAATTAATGCCAATGCGGCAATTGATAGAATTAATTTTTTCATTGTTAGTTTGTTTAAAATTGATTAATAATTATGGGTAATCTTTATATTAATGAAGGCCCAATATATTAATAAAATAATAAATATTTAAAAAAAGAAGTCGTTTTTTGTGAATAACACACAATTTATATGGAAAAACCATACTTTTTATAATGCAAAACCACACTTTTGTATGGGAAAAACTTACGATTTAATTAAAATGTTCTTTATATATGAAAATTCAGCTAATGTGGATTTTTGCAAAAATATCATTGTTAAATTAGCAAAGATGTTTTTGTTTTAATAGCTCAGTGTCTATTTGTCTTGAATTTTAAGCCAATTTTCTAGCTAGAATAATCAACTAACGTTAAAAAATTAAAGATATGAAAACAGAAGAAAATACACGGAAGAATATATAGATAAATTGCTCGAAGACAGAAAGCGAGCAATGGACAAATTGAAAAAACAATACTTAACAACTTGCCAAAGGGATTTGTGGAAACGTTAAATTATGGAATAACAGGGTATATTATACCCCATTCAATAATCCAAGCGGTTATCATTTCAATCCTAAATTATCACATCCATTTACGGGCATTGCCTCCAAAAAAATTATCTCGGTTTACCATAATGGATTACATGCAAACCAAAAACGCTTGAATTGGTTGTTCAGTAATATCCATAACATTGCAACACAAAATTAGACATAGGAAAAGTTACATTAGTTTTAAAAAAACGATTAATAGCTAAAGTCACCCTTTTTATTAACACAATGCTACGTTTTTTTAAATAATTAAGAAAGCATCATTTTTGCCTTTAATAACGCATTGTATAACACATCAACTTCTTCAAAAGTATTGTAAAATGAAAAAGAGGCGCGTACCGTTCCCGGAATTTTGTAAAAATCCATAATAGGTTGCGCACAATGATGGCCAGTTCTAACTTCAACGCCTAATTTATCAATGATTGTTCCGATATCATACGGATGAATTTCATCAATATTGAAGGAAATCACAGAAGTTTTATGTTCAGAAGTGCCATAAATTTTTAAACCTTCAATTTGCAACAGTTTTTTTTCTGCATATTGAAGCAATTCATGTTCATAAGCGGCAATATTGTCGAAACCAATATTATTCAAATAATCGATGGCAGTTCCAAAAGCGATAACACCCGCAATATTTGGTGTTCCGGCTTCAAATTTATAAGGCAAATCAGCATAAGTAGTTTTTTTAAAAGTAACTTGTTTAATCATTTCTCCGCCACCTTGATAAGGCGGTAATTTGTTGAGCCAGGCTTCTTTGCCATATAAAATGCCAACGCCTGTTGGGCCACATAATTTATGGGCAGAAGCCACATAAAAATCAACGTCCAATGCTTGCACATCAGGTTTAATATGCGGGCAGGATTGTGCACCGTCAATCAATACTGCAGCACCAACTTTGTGAGCTTTGTCAATAATTTCTTTTATTGGGTTTATAGTTCCCAAAGCATTGGAAACATGGTTTACAAAAACCAATTTTGTTTTATTGGAAAGCAGGTTGTTGTATTCATTCATCAACAACTTTCCTTCTTCGCTCATTGGAATTACCTTCAAAACGGCTCCAGTACGTTCGCATAACATTTGCCAGGGAACAATATTTGAATGGTGTTCCATCGCTGAAACAATCAATTCATCGCCTTTTTGTAACAATGAGGTAAAACCGGTGGCAACTATGTTGATGCTGTGCGTTGTGCCGGCAGTAAAAATAATTTCGTGACTTTTTTTGGCATTGAAGTGTTGCTGTAATTTTATTCGGGCTTGTTCAAAAGCATCAGTTGCTTTTTGGCTTAAGGTATGAACGCCTCTGTGAATATTTGCATTTATGGTAGTGTAGTAATTGACCAAACTGTCTATAACTACTTGAGGTTTTTGGCTGGTTGCGGCATTGTCTAAATAAACCAAGGGTTTTCCGTTTATTTGTTGATTTAAAATGGGGAAATCAGCCCTTATTTTTTTGATATCTAACATGTTCTTTTTTTAGAATGATTCTAAATACAAAATTACGAAATAGCTTTATATTTTGACGGTTTTAAAATTTAAAAAACTTGTTGTTTGGGTAATTTTTTTCATTTTATTGGACGAGAACAAATGAACGAGTATTCTTAACAGACGATGGTAAAGCGCGCGCTCAATTTGTGCATACTAAATAATGTGTGCCAAAATAAAAAATAATATATAAGGCAAAGGAGGAAACCAGAAAGCGTTTTTTTTATGGAAATGCGCGTTAAGGGTTGAAATGAAAATCCCGACATTGCGAGTTTGTGAGGCAATATGTTTAAAAGATTGTTTAAAGCCTCGCAATGGCGGATTGTAATGTAAAACCTGACCCGTAAGGGAACGCCCAAAACAAAAATGTTATAAGGGTTATAAATTACATAATTTATGCACTTCTGCCAAAATCAAGGCTTTTTGCTTTTCTGAAAAATTTAGGTGATGAAGCGAATTTGGATTTTTAGAGAGCTCTTTTACCAAGATAATATCTTTTTCAATAAGCTGTGTTTTTTCTCTTTTTGTTAAAGAGGTTAGCGTGGTTATGGGATATAAGCCATATTTATCGACATTATTTTTTATGCCGCTATTTTTAGGATAATCCCAGCTTAAGAGCGTTAAGTCAACACATTTTGCATAGTCTATAGCGTCTTTTGAAAATCGTGTATTGGTTACCAGCCACCCTTGTTTTAAATGGGTTTTGTTACCGGAATTGTTCCATACTTTTTGAACATCAAGAAATCGGGAATTGATATACAACGGAATTTTCACATTGCTTACCGAGGAAGGATCTGAATGAAATTTGCATTCAACGGTATAAACGTTACCATCTTTTTCGGCTAGAACATCTATTTCATGAGTAATGCATTCGCCATTTAAAATTTCGCCTATCTTGGTTTTATATCCTTTTTGTTTTAATAAGGCGCTAATTAATCTTTCAAAAGGAAAACCCGTAGGTCCTAAGTCGAAAATTGCTCTTTTTAAACTATATTTTGAAGCAGAAATCCTATTGTGTTTTTTCAATAGGCGAAAGGCTTTTCTATATATTAAGTTCGAAGAAATTCCATCATAAAGTTCAGGCTGTATAGCCTCTACAATTCTATCGATGTCTTGGCTCGTGGCGCCACTATTTTGGAGAGATTTTGAAAGTTTTTGTATTGAAAATGGTTCTAAATCGCCCGAAATTTTTTTAACAATAATTACTTTATTATCCATATTTATTATAATTACCGAATCAAATTTATGCAAAATTATTTAAGTCGGGCTTATTCAATATGTTTAATCGATAAATATTTGGCTCAAAAGGAGAGGCATATCTATGTTATAAAAAATAGCAGGTTGTTTTTTAAAATATTTTTTGTTTTTGGAACCAATTTCCCAAGAAACTAAAGTTGATTGATAATTTATGAAAATTATCCTGGATTAATCCACTAGCTGTTGTCCCTTCTTTTCCATAAGAGTAGTTTACATTTATAGTAGAAGAGTTCCTTTGGTTGGAAGTTGGAAATCCCAAACCTAGAGAAAAGCTATAACTGTCAATATTTTGATTGTAAATTTTTAAATATCCAGAATCGTAATTTGCGCCAGCCCTATAAACCACTTTATTCCAATAACTGGTAAATTCAGAAGATGTTTTGAATTCAAAGCCGACTCCATAAATTGATTGGTCTCTATAAGCAGAAGCATTATTTGATTGATTTACATCGCTCCAATAATTTTTTCTGTAATCAAAACTTACCAAAAGATTTTTATTGATTTGTGAACTTAGCCCAACACCAAATTTTAGGGGCAGATCAAAGTCGGCTGCGTTTTGGTCAAACGTGTTTGAAATCATTGCATTTGATTTAGCGCCAACAAAAGCTTCAGAACCGCGCAAAGTGGTTGGAAAATTAACTGTTGCGCCAAGGGTTGTTTCAGTTCCCAATAAATCGGTTAAAGAATATTGTATTCCAGCATTTGCCCCAAGGCTAAAGTAAACGTTTTTGTCGTTTAAATAAGTTGTGCTTGATCCCAGTAAAACCCATTGTTCTTGGCTTATTGAACCAAATAAACCGACAATTTCAACACCTACCGACAAATTATTCCTTAATTTAAATCCATGGCCAAGGAAAATTTCGTTTATTCCACCTGAACCAACAACTTTTGTTGTATAATTACTGGAACTTCCTTCAATTGGCTTCACTATGTCTACTTCATAGCTCACTTTGGTGTAAGGTCTTACGCCCATACTCATACTCCAATAATCATTAACTGGAAAAGCCATTGCCAAATGGGTAAAATTAAAATCATTGTTTTGCTGGCTATCATATTTATCTTTTTTGGTTGAAGCGGTATTGTTAAAGCCAACTTCATATAAAAATGAATTTTTAGGAATGGCGGTTAAGGAAGCGGGGTTAGACTTATTAATTGTCAATGGTGATGACCTATAGCCAATTCCGGTATTTCCCAAAGCTGTAAAACCTCCGAAAAAGTTCGAATTTTCTTTGCCAATGCCATATATTGAATAAGGGGAATTAAAATCGCTTTGGGCATTCATAAATAAACTTACAAAGGAAAAAAGCAGGAGTAGAATTGGTTTGATTTTCATAAAAATTAATATACTAAATAGGTTAATTCGATTTTCATCTTATAATCTTTTCCAGATTTGCTATCATAAATTAAGAGTTTATCAACCGATTTATTATTGTTGCGCAATTGAAAAAGTAGCGCGTATTTTGTTAAATAAGGGCTGGTTTGAGTTTCATTGATAAATGCAGTCAAGTCTGCCGAATAATAGTAATCAAAATTAAGTTCGGTATCATAAGAGTTTAAGAGTGCATAAACAGGTTTTCCATTTGCCGCAAGAAGTGGTTTTACAAACCTGTTTTTATTATCAATTACATATACAACAAGAGAGTCAATTGCTGAAATATTTTCATTATGGCTGTCTCGAACAGGGTACATTTTTAAGGTGGCATTTATTACAGTTCCGCCATTTTCACTCTCAAGGGAGGTTAAATCTCGAACATGGGGAATTTCTAATCTCGCGCCTAGGCTGACGCCTGACCGTACATACATTTGGTTATCGGTTTTACTGCTTGGAATAATAGATTCATCGTCAATTATTGAATTAAGTAAAGTTGATGAATTGTCGCTAATAATATTATTAAAATGTTCACGAATATCAAAGTCCGTGTACCGATCATTGTCGGAATTAAGTCCATCATCCAAAGTATAATACATTCGAATCACAGAACCTTTACCTGCGCTTGGTTTAAATCCCAAAACAGTATTGTTATTACTGTCAGGAACTACGGTAATACCAGTAAATATTTTCTCTAAATCATCAATATCTTTAACGTCCTTTTTTTGGAAATTCTTGAATAAGTTTTCACCAAAACTAGGTTTTAAAGTAATGTTAATGGAATCCTTTTTGTACGGATAGGCTTTAAAGGTCAACTCACCTAACGGTTCATTATTATAATCTAACGTTGAGGTGTTATAAAACTGTGTTTCGTCTTTGTCTTTTGGTTCAAACTTCTTTTCTGTAATTTCATGGACTCTATAGGTTAGTGTTTGAAGGGTATCGCCGTAATAATACCGGTCGTAACGCAATATTAGGGCAATTGAATCATAGGTTGCTTTTTCATCAATAAAAAAATCTTGAGGAACAAGTGTAAAATAGCTTTGCGATTTTAAATTCCCGAATTTTTGATCTTGCAAAGCACCTATTAATAATCTGTTGCTCCCAGTGGTTATTACTGAATCTAATTGAATGGTACCTGTTTGCAATGTCAAGGTATCAATTACCACAAGTCTTGAGTCTAAATTAATAAAATCCTCACCAACCAAATATGCTTTTGAATCGTCAGTGCATGAAACCAGCACTGTAAAACTTAGCAAAAGCCACATAAAACAGTTTCTCATTATTATATTTTTCGGTAAAAGTATTTTAACGCACCAGTTTATGTGCTATAAAATAGATGAAGTCCAGTATTTTATCTATAAATAAGTTAACAAAATGTTAAATAGCTAATAATCAATATGTTTTGCAATTTATAGACTGTAAAATGATATGTATAGATAAAAAAGACGGATTGGTCTATTTTGTTCTTCACAACAACGTTTAACCCATTATTTTTGTAGTGCACATAAAATTTTGTAACTTTTATAGTGTAGTTTAGATTTAAATATGGATTTAAGATTAGGGGTGTTTTTATTAATGATTGTTTCAACTGCGGGTAAAGCCCAAAATTTTGAGATTTTTAGTACCGGCATTAATTCAACGCTTAATAACTCCAACTCCGTTGGATTGAGAAACGCCTTCATTAATATTAATTTACCCCTAATTCTTAATCCTAACAAAGGAATGTTAACCAACAGTATCTTATTTTCGAAATATTATGTAGATTATAATAATACAGAAGAAATTATGAATACTGCTGCTATTGAGAGCTTTAGTACCATAAAATATACTTTAGGGTATTTTACTAAAATAAATGATACATGGAGTTTTAAAACGAATATATCACCAACAATTTCATCAAATTTTGAATCAGATATAACTATGGATGATGTTTTCTTTAATGGTAGTTTGGCTTTTATAAAATCCGGCAAAAAAGGGCTTCTTCATTTAGGGTTAGTTTACAATACTGGCTTTGGAATAGATAAACCAATACCAATTATAAGTTATTCCAGAAAAGTAAATAATGATTTTTCGTATATGTTAGGGATGCCAATCACCAAATTTGAATATACTTTCAATGCTACAAACGAGGCGAACTTTTACTTAAAACCAAAAGGATTTTATTCAAACATCAGTGATAATTTAATTATTAATACAACTGATAAAGCTGAAAAGATTAAATACAGGGCCATACAAACGGGGATAAATTATTCCCATTCAATCGATGAATATTGGAAATTGTCATTGGATGCCGGTTATCAATTTTCCACAAAATATGAACTGTTAAGCAATAATAACAGCATTTATGAATTTGAAACAAAAGACAGCTTTTTTGTAGGCCTAAATTTAAAATTTGATTTATTAAAAAATAAGAAAAATTAAAATAGAATATTATGAATTTAAAAAAAATGTACTTGAAAAGTGCTATTCTGCTTTTACTTGTAGCTTTTGTAGGTTGTTCGTCAGATGATGGTAATGATATGGGAAACTGGGTTGAAAGCTCTTCTTTTGATGGATACTCACGGGCTAACGCCGCCGCATTTGTAATTAATGACAAAGGCTATATAATTGGAGGATATGATGGGGATGATTATATGTTTGATCTTTGGGAATATGACAAAAATGGTGATTATTGGGTGCAAAAAGCTGACTTTCCAGGGGTTCCAAGAACTGCCGGTGTAGGGTTTTCGCTTAACGGTAAAGGTTATTTTGGTACAGGATATGATGGTGATGACGAAGTTGGGGATTTTTGGTGCTACGATCCTTCATCAAATATATGGACTCGAAAAGCAGATTTTGCCGGTACAGCAAGAACTGGCGCCATTGGTTTTGCGGTTTCTGGAAAAGGCTATATTGGCACTGGTTATGACGGAAGCGAATTGAAAGATTTTTGGAAATATAATGATGCCACAAATGAGTGGACTCAATTATTTGGATTTGGCGGTAATAAGAGAAAAGATGCAACAGTTTTTGTTATTGATGACAAGGCCTATGTAGGAACTGGAATACAAAACGGAAGGTATCAAAATGATTTTTATGTATTTGAAGGATCCTCTGAAACTTGGAAAAGGTTAAAAGATCTAGATGATCCGGATGAAGATTATGAAATTTTATTGGCCAATGGTGCTGGATTTTCATTAAATGGATTTGGCTATATAACTACAGGTGAAGCATCAGGTATTTCTACAAATTTATGGGAATATAATCCCTTAACTGATAAGTGGGATGACAGACCTGATTTTGAGGGAGCTGCCCGGCAAGATGCTAATGCTTTCAGTTTTTCCGATAAAGCTTTTGTTTTAATGGGAAGAAGCGGTGGCTATTATTTTGATGATAATTGGGAATATCGTCCAAATGAAGAAAGTGATGAAGACGATTAATGCCTTTAAAAGTAGGTTAGTTTAAGTTAAACAAAATATAAAAGCCAAACATTTTTGTTTGGCTTTTATTACTAAAGAGTTTTTGATTAACTAAATTTTTAATAACGACGCTATATAAATTAATTGATAACTGATGATGAAACGAGCATTTCAAATTTTGACAGGTAAGGGAATGTTGAAGAGCGAACAGCATCTGTTACCGCTAAAAAATAAAATTTAAACAGATGAAACGAGCATTACAAATTTTGACAGGTAAGGGAATGTTGAAGAGCGAACAGCATCTGTTACCGCTAAAAAAAAAAAATAAAATTTAAACAGATGAAAAAGTGGATAGCTATTTTTTTTGTTTTAATTATAACTTCAATACTTGTTGTTAAACTGGGTAGCACTTCAACCAGTGGTTATAAACTAGAAGCATTTAAAGTCGATAATGGATGGGGATACACAATCTTAAAAAAAGAGAAGGTCATTATTAGACAGGACATCATTCCTGGAATCCAAGTTAAAAAACCATTTGCCACTAAAAAAGATGCTAAAATTGTTGGTGAATTAATGATTGAAAAATTAAAAAATAAAGAAATACCGACTATTACATACAAAGAACTTCAAACTAAGGGGATAGTTTTATAGGCAATAATCCATAGTTAGAGGTTATTTTTAATAAAACGACTAATTGAAAACTAACATGAATAATAAACGCAACATATTTTTGCATATACTATGTTGGTTCATAGTCATCTTAATAGTTCAAGTCAATTTTTATCACAAGTTTAATTATTTTCTTGTGAATGAGTTTTTCTATTACAGATTATTTTTAAACATTGCTATTTTTTATTTAAATTATAGTTTCTTGGTTCCCAGGTTATTGTTAAATAAAAAAAGTGGGTTATACGCTTTTGTTTCCCTGACTCTTATTGCTGTTTTAATTTTTGTGTACCAAAATTTATTACCTTCAATTTCCTTAATTCCTACTTACAATAATCAAGATGGATTTATGGATCTTGAAAATGGGCATAATGCCATTAAATCAAACAGCTCCTATTTTGCCAGTTTTATACAAGGGGTACTTATTTTTTTATTATTTGCAATTAGTTCAGGCATTAAATTGTTAAAAGAAAGCTATGCCGAACTTAAAATTTCCAAGGAAAAATCAGAAGAAAGCAACCGATTAAAAACTGCATTTCTATCCAATATTTGCCACGAAATTCGAACCCCGATGAATGCCATTCTAGGCTTTACTGAACTATTAAAAGAACCACTGGTGACAGTCGAAAAGCAACATAAATATCTTGAAATCATTGAGAAAAGCGGCGTAAGGCTGCTGACTGTTATCAACGACATTGTTGACATTTCCAAAGTGGAGTCAGGACAAATGGAAGTTTTTATTTCAGAGTTTAATATTTTAGACCAGATAAAGGAAGTCCATGACTTTTTCAGCCCTGAAACGCAGAAAAATGGAATTTTGCTAAACATAAAAAATTCATTGCAGTCAAGTGAAAGTACAATTAAGTCAGACAATCATAAAATAAATGCAATACTTGTTAATTTGGTAAAAAATGCCATTAAGTATTGTGATAAAGGAATTATTGAGATTGGGATTGAAAGGAAAGAATCAATGCTTAAATTTTATGTAAAAGACACAGGTGTAGGCATTGCTAAGGATAGACAAAAAGCCATTTTTGACCGTTTTGTACAAGCCGACATTGAGGATATAAAGGCATTACAGGGATCCGGTTTAGGGTTGTCTATTTCTAAAGCCTATGTAGAGATGCTTGGAGGTAAAATTTGGGTTGAAAGCGAACCGGGGAATGGCGCTACTTTTTATTTTACTATTCCTGGCGATATGGAGAACAGGAATGAAAGCTCTTCTTTTGAAGGCTATATACGGGCAAACTCTGCGGCTAATGTAAAAAATGACAAAGGCTATGCAGTTGCCGGAAATAACTAGGATGATGATAGGTGTGATTTTTACGAACCTTAGGCATTTCTATGCATTTATGGGGATATAATCACTTAACTGATACTTGAGATAATAGACATGATTTTGAGGGTGCTGCACAGTAAAATATTAATGCTTTCAGTTTTTCAATAAAGCATTTGTTTTAATGGAGGGAATTAGAGACATTTAAAGTCTATAATTGATGGGGTTTTCAATATTTAAAGAAATAATACATTTATTTAATAACATATTATTCTGTGAATTCCAGCCAAAAAATATTTACCACCTAGAAGACGCTGTCATTGTTGTTGAATTGATGATTTAAAAATTAAAAAAATAAAAACACCTAGTATTTCCTACAAAGAACTTCAAATTAATGGCGTAATTTTATAGGCGATATTCACTATTTTAAAATTAATTTTAATAAAACAGTTGATTGAAAATTAAAATGAAAAATATACCCTCTGTAATTTTGCATATACTGTGCTGGTTCATAGTTATCTTAATAATTCTAAGCACTTTTTATAATAAGTTTAATTATTTTCCTGTAGATGGCTTTTTTTATTACAGATTGGTTTTAAACATTGCTATTTTTTATTTAAATTATAGTTTCTTGGTCCCTAAATTATTGTTAAATAAAAAAATTGGAATGTATGCATTTGTGTCTTTTGCATTTATAGGCTTATTTATTTTTGTGTATCAAAATATGTTGCCTTCAATTCCTATTATGTCAGATTTTAACAACCAACAACAATTGGTGGATCTTGTGAATGGACCCAATGACCTTGAAATAAAAAACGCCTTTTTAGCCAATTTTATTCAAGGAATCGTTATTTTTTTATTATTTGCAATTAGTTTAAGCTTTAAATTATCTATTGAATGGTATAAAAACGAAAAAATTAAAAACTTAATCAAAACGCAAAAGATAAATGCCGAATTGTCATTCTTAAAATCACAGTTAAATCCACACTTTTTATTTAATACCTTAAACAGCATTTATTCATTGGCTAATAAAAAATCTGATGATACTACTGAAGCCATTATTACATTATCGGAATTAATGCGATACATGATTTATGAAACCAACAAAGAGTTTGTAACGCTTCAAAATGAGATAGATTATTTAAAAAACTTTATATCTCTTCAAAACCTGCGGTTAAAAGAGTCTAGCGGAGTTAGATTTAATGTTAGGGGCAAACTGGATTATAATATTGAACCTTTGCTTTTAATATCATTTATTGAAAACGCTTTTAAATTTGGTACGGATTACACGGGAAAAACGAATATTAATATTGAGATAAAGGTTGAAGATGATTTTTTAAGCTTAAAGGTCAGTAATTATATATCTTTAAAAGAAAAAAGTAATCTCGACTCGGGAATTGGAATAGAAAACATTAAAAATAGGTTAAACATACTATATCCAAATACCCATACTTTAAATATTGAAGAATCTGACAAATTGTTTAAGGTTGAATTATTGTTAAAATTAAAAAAATGATGAAGTGCATAATTATTGATGATGAGCCCTTAGCTTTAGAACTATTGGAAGATTTCGTGTCTAAAGTTCCTAATTTAAAACTAGTTTCATGCTGCTCAAATGCAATTGAAGCAGTATCAATTTTACAAAATAATAAAATAGACTTAATTTTTTTGGATATTGAAATGCCTGATTTTTCGGGTATTGAGTTTATAAAATCCTTAGAAGCTAAGCCATTATTTATTTTTACAACTGCTTATTCCCATTATGCCATTGAAGGGTTCAATTTAAATGCCGTGGATTATTTAGTAAAACCAATTCCTTTTCACCGTTTTTTAAAAGCAGTTAACAGAGCACAAGAGCTTTATTCTTTAAAAAAAGAAGAGAATTTGCCTTCCATTAAAACTTTAAGCCCCCTAAATTTTATTTTTGTTAAATCAGATTATGAGAACATAAAGTTGAATTTTGACGACATTAAATATTTTGAAGGCTTAAAAGATTATATAAAAATATTTTCCACCTCACATAAACCGATTTTGACCTTAAGCAATTTCAAAAAAATTGAAGAAAAATTGCCCGATGATATATTTATTAGAGTGCATAGGTCATACATAGTTTCATTAAAGCACATAAATTCCGTTCAACGAAACAGAATACTTATTGATGGAGTTAGGATTCCAATCGGGCAAAATTATAAAGATGAATTTATTAAAAAAATTGGTGGGTAGCCGTTTTTTGATAAGATTCGCTTTTCATTTAGTTTATAAGTCTATAGTCTGTAAAACATAGGCAATTGTTGCGACTAGTCCAATCAAAAAAATAATGACAGAAAGAGTCAAAATTCTTTGTTTAATACTGATAACTTTTCCTAAGAAATAAAGATCACTAATCATTTCATCATAAATGTTTTGTCCTTTTAACATAATACGCTTAAATTCTTGTTGAAACTCCTCTAAAGATTCTTTCGAGAAATTTTCAGCATATAGCGCCCCCTTATAACCACTTTTATTAAATGATTTACCAAAGTAACGATAAGGCAACATACTAAACAAAGCAAAAATCATAGATAGCATACTGCTAATTACCAATATTCTGGTTCCTGTGTTAACTGTAACTACTTTTGTTCCATAATTGAAAAAATGAATACCAAAAAAAATAGACGTTATAATAGAATTTACGGTAAGTATAATTTTGGCCTTATTATCAACCATTTTTAAAAGGGTGTAATGATTTTTTGAAACATTCCTGAAAAGAGTTTGTATGCCTCGAGCATCAAATTTTTGAAGTTTTTCTTTCTTTATTTTTGGTGAGTTGGTTTTTTTATCTTCGTTTTTCATGATTATTGCTTTTTGTATTATTTAATTTTTTAGCTTCCTCAATTAATTAAGTGCATTATGACAGGTAATATTTTAATCTTTTAGGACTTCAAGTTTTGAATAAAATTCCTAAACTAAGATAACATTATTTTTAATTAATAGCCTATTTTCCAGTTTTTTTCCTGTTTTCAACACAAACTTTAATTAAAAAACCTAAGCATCATAAAAAGAACAAATTAAGAAAAAAAAGGAGTGGTTTTGCGTGCCCCAGCACTTTTTTTTATCTTTAACTAATGTTTGTTTGGAAGAAAAAATCCATCGTGGCGTAATCAGCAGTCAGGTATTTACTAAATTAGATGAAAAGTCCAAACGGGTCAATATTATTAGAGTCTTAAGGATGCAAGAGCATAGGTTCACTAATCATAAAAGCAGAGAAATTTATTGATAGCTATGGTGGTCAACAGCCATTTTATTTTTCGACAGGAAACACACGATTATCAAAATCCATAAATTGTTTTAGGACAAGAGTATGGTAAGTACAGATGGTTACTCCTTGGCATATGAGAATTTTTAAGGTATAAGTTTGAATACTAACGATGCGTCTTGTTATTGACGCCTTTAAAGCCAAATACAAACTTGATAAATTAATTATTGTGGCAGACTCTTGATTATTGCTTAACGATAAACTATGCGGCATATAAGGTTTATAAAGAACTAGAAAGACAACTCAAGGAAAAGAAATCGAAAATAAGCTCAGAAAGCCATTGATATTGCTTAGCCTGTTTATCAAATTACCGTGAAAACTGACAGTAACTATGTAAATCATATTCTGCTTTTAACTGAAGAACAAAATCAATTATCGAGATTATTTGACTTTGGATGACTTCCTGTCGAAAACAGGTGTTTGTATCCCGCTAAAATCAAGTTTTTGCAGTTTATCTTTCTTTATTTTTGATGAGTTGGTTTCATGATTTTTGCTTTTCAAGATTATAGCTTTTTGTATAATATAATTTTTTAGCTTCCTCAATAACTTTAAGCGCATTATGATATGTGATATTTAAATCTTTTAGGACATCAGGATTTGAAAAAATTTCTTTAACTAAAATAACGTTATTTTTAATTAATTCCATTTTTTCTTGTTTTTTTAGATTTGTTAAAACAGTAATTGGGTACAAACCAAATTCATCTATATTCTTGCTAATTCCGTTATTTTTTGGGTAATCCCAACTAAACAAAGTTAAGTCAACGCTCTTGGCATAGTTTATGGCATCTTCTGTAAATCTTGTGTTGGTAACCAGCCATCCTTGTTTTAATTGGGTAGTTTTCCCAGAACTATTCCACTTCTTTTGAACATCAAGAAATCTTGAGTTAATATATAGTGGAATTTTAACATCACATACAGTTTTTGGACTCGAATGAAATTTACATTCTATGGCATACGTATTTCCGTCTTTCTCGGCCAAAACATCAATTTCATGAGAAACACTTATGCCTGGTAATATTACGCTGACCTTGGTGGTATATCCCTTTTGTTTTAATAAGGCTCCAATTAATTTTTCAAAAGGGTAGCCTGAGGGACCTAAGTCAAAAATTGCTCTTTTTAAACTATATTTTGAAGCAGAGACTTCATTGAGTTTTTTTAATAAAAAATAGGCCTTTCCATAAATCACATCAGATGATATTCCGTCGTAAATCATAGGGTGAATACTTTTTACAATGGTTTGGATTTCTTGATTAGTAGCACCACTTCTTTTAAGAGATTTTTTAAGTTTTTGTATTTCGAATGGCTCTAGCTCACCCGAATTCTTTTTTACGGTTATTATCTTTTTATCCATATCGTCTTCTTTTGTTTACTACATCATTATATTTTTTAGTACTATCTATTATAAATTCTTGTTAAGTAGTGTGAATTAGTTTCCCATCAGCCAATTCTATAATTCTATTGGAGGCTTTTGCAAAATCATTATCGTGCGTTACAGCAATAATAGTTTGCCCAAATTCTTTTGATAACTGATGAAATGTTTCAAGCACAATACTTGTGTTTTTACTGTCTAAATTACCTGTGGGCTCATCACACATAATAATTTTCGGATGGTTTATTAAAGCCCTTGCGATGGCCACTCTTTGTTGTTGCCCTCCAGAAAGTTTAGATGCTTGTTTCAATGCTTGATTTTTTATTCCTAAAAGATCCAATTTTTGATAAGCTTGTTCCTCTATTTCTTGAGGCGAGAATTTTCCAAGTTTTAATGCTGGAATCATTACATTTTTTAAGCATGTAAATTCTGGTAGGAGATAATGAAATTGAAACACAAATCCAATATTTTTGTTTCTGATGGCTGCAAGGTAATTGGGTTTTTGGCCGGTTATTTTTTCGTCGCCAATAAATAATTCGCCCTCATAATCGGTATCCATAGTGGAAAGAATATATAATAAAGTCGATTTTCCGCTGCCAGATTTTCCAACCATCGTAATAAATTCACTTTCAAATACTTTAAACGAAACATCATCCAAAGCTTTAAATTTTACGGGTTGGTAAAAGTATTTACCTATTTTTTTTGTTTGAAGAATAACTTTTTTTTCCATTATTTTCTGAAGATTTCAATAGGATCAATTTTTGCGGCGCCAATTGCAGGAATATAGCCAGCTCCTAAAGTGATTAAAACGCCGAGAATAGCACCAATAAAAAATATTGGAGACTCATAGCCGATAGGGAAATATTCTCTGTCACCACCAATATAAATACCGCTTACAAATTTAATTAAGCCAGCAGCCATCAGCAATCCAAATGATGTTCCTATTATTCCCATAATCAACGATTCTTTTAAAAAGATATTGATCACATCTTTTCCAGAAAATCCTGTTGCTTTAAGAATGGCAATATCATTTAGTTTTTCTTTGATAGTCATATTGATGATATTATAAATTCCGAATGCTGCAACCAATAAAATGGCTAATGAAATTGAACCAAACATAACCTGCCTTGTTTTTTTGTTAGACATGGATTGTTCATTTGCCGCTTGCCAGTCTTCTACTTTATAAATTGTCGAATTTTGGAGCTGTTTTGAAAATTTAGGAGCATCGTTTGGATCTTCAATGTTTACCAAAATATCTGTCAAATAACTTGAGCTTTTTTTCATCAATTGTTGTGATATGGCTAAATTTATATATGATTTAGTTAAATCGATATTCGAATTGCTGGTTTTAAAAATACCTTCTACTTTCATCATTTTTACCACACCAATAGATGAAGTAATATTTATATTGTCATGTAATTGAATGTTCAACTTTTCGGCAATTCCAACACCAATTAGTATTCCGTTAGATGTTGATAAGAGATTTCTTACATCTCCTGCCAACATGGTAGATTCTATATTAAACATATCATTGGCTTCCAGTATATTTACACCAGAAGCTTCGCCATTTATTTGGGATATACCATTGTTATAAAAAATATTAACAGAAACTTGCGGAGTTACGGTAACAATATCGTCTTGTTTTTTTAAATCGGCTATAATTTTTTCAGGATTAACAAGTGTATTGGATAAGTTGGCAATTTTAGGATTAATTATTACCGTAGTGTAGTCTGGTTTTATTTGCTTAATTAATGGTCTGCTTAAAGTATCATCTTGATATATTCTTAAATGAGGCTCGGCTTTAAACAGCGCTTCGTCAGAATAGTTATTAAATCCAACAACTAATGAAATCATAAAAATAAATATTCCAATCCCTACGGTTACACCCATGGCTGCAATCATTGTTTGCCTTTTGCGTGTAAGTAAGTGCGTTAAAGCGATCTCTGAATTTACATTTAGTTTCATCTGTTTAAATGTTATTTTTTAGCGGTAACAGATGCTGTTCGCCATTAATTATTCCTTTTTGTGTCAAAATTTGTGATGCTCGGTTCATCTGTTTAAATGTTATTTTTTAGCGGTAACAGCTGCTGTTCGCCATTAATTATTCCTTTTTGTATCAAAATTTGTGATGCTCGGTTCATTTTATTTTATCGGCTATAATAATGGTATTTTCATCTAATCCGCTAAGTATTTCTGCCCAATCATTAGAAATAAAACCTGTTTCAACAATTATTTCATCGCCTCCTTTTAATTTAACTTTATTGCCATATCCAAGATAATTTCGCGGAATCACTAAAGCATTATTTTTATTTTCTATAACAATATTTCCTTGGAGTTGGGTTCCGGAAATATTAAAGTCTAATTTATTTTCAAATGCTACTTTGCAATAAAACGATTGTGTTTGTTCATCGAATGCCGGATATATTTCGGTCACAATTCCATTGTATGTTTTTTGTAATTGCGTGTTTAGTTGAATGATTACGGCTTGTCCAAGTTTTACTTTGGAAATATTGCTTTCATCAACACTTAACAAGGCATACAGTTTTTCCTGGCTTCCTATTACTGCGATAATGTCTCCTTTTCTAATATAATCGCCTAATTCTTTTCTCAGCTCATATACTTTTCCGCCAACAACGGCTTTTATTTCGTTGTAATTTTTGGAAACGCGATTCGCATCTTTTTGAGATTTTTGTATAATTAATTCTTGGTCGGCTTGTTGTTTTAGCAGTTTATAATTTTCCTGAAGCGACAGAAAATTGGTTTTGGAATTGTCTAGATTCAGCTTCATGTTTTCATATTCCAATTTTGAGACACTGTTCAATTCATATAATTTTCTATAGCGGGCTTCTTGCTTTTCGTCCTGTATAAGTTTTTGTTTGGCGAGTTCAAGATTAATTTCCGCTTGTTTAAGGGCAGGAGCGTTTGGGTTTGTGTTGGCAGCTGCAATAGTTAACAATTCATCAGCACTTTGGGCGTTAATAATACTTTGCTCATTGTCTACAATGGCCAATAATTGACCTATTGTTACAATATCTCCCTCATCAATATTCAAATTTTTGATATAGCCATCAGATAAGGAAGTCAAATTATATTGATTCTCAGGTACAAGAACCCCCGAGGCAAAAACAGTTTCTGTAACATCTTTGCGAATTGGTTTGGTTTCAGTTATTTTTTTCCCGCAAGAACTCACTAAAATCAGGACTGTAAAAAAGAAGATGGTTTTTATTGAATCTTTCATTGTATAGAATTGTTAATTTCAATTTTTGATTTTGTATATAATAAATTTGCCAAGGCGGCACTATAATTTAATTGGCTGACCAACATATCGTCAAACGCGATTAGGAGTTTATCAGAAGAAAGAATAGCCGCATTGAATTGATTTGAAGCCATTTGATAATTTTCTTCTTTTAGCAAAAAGATTTTGTTGGCTGTTTTAAATTGAGAATAGGCTTTTTCATAGTCTAAAACCAATTGAATATTGGCAACGTCATTTTCATATTTTGTATGTTCGGCATCTAATTCTGAAATTGTTTTGTTGATTTTAGCACTTTTTGTTACTGTAAATCTGCTTATGTCGGGAAAAGGCATGCTTAGCCTTAATCCGATATATTGAGAATTTACCCAGTTGCTATTTGAATCAAAAAACTCATTTTTACTGTTCTGTTGCCAACCGTCATAAGCCACAATTGAAACGGTTGGGTATTGAGCCAGTCTGTTTGCCCTCAAATCCTCTTTGGCCAAATCGGCTTTCAACAGTGACGATTTATGTTCCAATTGATTGTTGGTTTGCAAGCCAATGTTAAATGGCTGGTTGTAATTAGCATTTTCAGTGATGGAAAGCTCCTCGTTTTGTGGAATATCGCAAAGTACTTTAAGAGCGTAATACTGTTGGTTGAGCGATATTTCTAATTGTGTCAACTTATCCGCTAAAGAGAGTTTGTTTATGATGGCATCATTTAAATCTTGTTGGCGTACAATGCCTTCCGTATATTTATTTTGCATAATGGTTTGTAAAGTATCGGCCGTAAACAGATTTTTTTGAGAGATTTCAATTTGTTCTTTTAAGGAAACGATATTGTAATAGCCCGCTGAAATAGATTCAAAAAGTGCTTTTTTTACAATCAAATTGTTTATATCGGTAAGTTCGGTATTAATTTTAGCGCTTTTTAACTTTGTCCAACTTACAGGATTAATGATGTCTATTTGTGGTGCGAAATTCAAATTCCCCATGAATTCCTGTCCGGTTGTTACTTCTTTAAAAGTGCCCGGTTCACCACCAAATGCTTCCGCAGGAAAATAAGTAACGGGCAACTTAACATTGTCCGTTAACGAAAAAGAGGTTTGCATTCTAAAATTTACCAAACCAGCTTGTGCCGAAATTTTTTGCCATTTCGCTAAAAGGACTTGTTGTTCTCCTGTTTTTATGGAAAAACTATGGTTTTCGGCATATTTAAAAAGGGAGTCAACTGAGTTAAACTCCAATTTATTTTGAGCGTTTGAAAACTGGTTAACCAAAAGAAAACCAAATAGCATTAAAAGTTGTTTCATTATTATAATTATATATATCCTTAATGTTTACTTCCTTTTTTTAGGAACTCTGTTTTTTTATTCTTGCTTTAAATTATTATCCTAGATATTATTTTTCATTGTATTTAGATTGATAGGATACACCATCTATTATTGCATAAATTGATAAGACTAGCTGTTAATATTTTTTCATAAATTTCATTAAATTTCATTAAATTTCAATATGGGCATTAGCGTTCTTTTTTTATCTTGAATCTTTTGCATTTTGCGTAGTATTTTATCTAACATTTTAACAGTTTGTTCTATATAAGGTCCTTTATTTAGCATCACGCATTCTGCTCGTTGTGCCATTGCCGCATCAGTAATTTCTGCCCTTGTTGGCATTCCTTTTTTTGTCAAATTTTCTAAAATTTGCGTGGCCCAAACAACTGGTAAATGTGCCGCATCACACATTTGTATTATTTCCTCTTGAATTGTGGCGAAATTTTCCCAACCTGTTTCAATGGCTAAATCGCCACGGGCAATCATTACACCAACTGGATAGTTTTCCATTACTTTTAATAAGATACTCGGCAGATTTCTATATCCTTCCGCAGTTTCAATTTTTAAAATAATACCATTGTTGGCATTTATTTTTTTCATTTCATTTAACAAGTCTTCAACGTCATGTTTATTGTTTACAAATGAAAAACTAACCACATCAGCATTTTCCGCAATAAACTTTAAGTCTTTTTTGTCTTTAACAGTTAAACCCACAAAATCTGTTTTGTTGGATGGCAGATTTATCCCTTTGTCTGTTTTTAATTTTCCTCCGTTCTTTTTAGTGCTTGTAATTTCAATAATTAAATATTCTGGTTGATTCTCCATAACAATACCGGCAATCTTACCATCATCAAAAAAAATGGGCTCTCCCGCGGTTACGGTATCTAAATATTTTGGTAAAGTACAAGAAATATGCGCTATTTCAACAACATCTCCACTATCGTTACGAACAGTTGGACCACCTAAAATAGGTTCTTTATCGAGTCTTAATAAATCACCTTTTGATAAAAAAATAATCTCTTCCAATGGTGTTAAATCATAAATAGTATGGATTTCTGAAGGGGATTCTTTTTCAAAAAACACATTTAACATCGTTCCAATATTTATATAGACAGATTTATTACATAAACCCCAGCAGCCATTACTTTCTTTTTCGTCAATAAATATTTTACGTTTTTTGCCGCGTGAGTCCTTAAAAATAATAACGGAATCTTTATTGCTTTTTTTAAGCCATTTTTTGTTAACTGATATAACGGCATCTGCCTGTTTATCTTTTGGAGGCTTTGCGCCATAAGGAGCCAGCCAAACTCTTGCAGGTTCAATTACTTGACCTAATATATTTTTTTTTGGTTTTATGTGTATTGCTTTTAGACCAGGTTTTATTTTACCTGTCCTTATTTTTGGACCGGCAAGATCCATCGTAATTTTACAATCTTTTTCAACCTCTTTAATGTTATTTATTATTTGTTTCCAAATAACTTTATCATCATAAGCACAATTAATTCTAACACAGTCCATCCCATGTTTTAACAGCGATTTCACAAATTGTTTATCGGTTGCGGCTTCAGTTGGTTGTGTAATCATAATAGCCGTTTTCCTTTTATTTTTAATTTTTCCGAAAATTGCTATGGAATTTTGATTCTGGATTATTTTCGCTTCCTTGTTGGTAAGGTCAGTTTTTTCATCGCTGGGTAAATCCATATTTAATAAACTATTAACTATGGTTTTAACATTTAGTATTCTGTGTAAAATGCTGTTTTTGGATTCGGGAGATATAGGCAAACCTATTTCGTCTAATTTTTCTTGTAAAATATTAACGTCAAATGTACGCAAGGCTAAATAGCGAACTAAATTTTTAGCACTTTTGGTGTAATTAGGATGTACATTGCTTAATTGAGTTTGGTATTTTAATTCAAATTTAGAAATATTATCAATTACCAAATCAATTGCAATTGCAATATCCTGTAATTTATTTTTTTGGTAACGCATAATTAAAAAAGTTTAATTTACTGTTGATTATACTTAAAGGCACTTTTACATTATTCTTTTACAGTTGCTATTTTGTTGTTCATCATTTATATTTTTTACTAAATAAATTATATTGTTATTTTTTTAAATCAATCATATTTAAAACCTTAAAATTTCAGTCATCAAACCAAAACGAATGGTATCAATTTGATGATCAAAGTAAATATTGTAATAATCCATGCCATGGTAAAATTGGACAAACAATCCGATATCTTCCAAAAATTTTGGATGATAGTAAAATGTTAGGCGGGCATTTAGCCGTTTTATATCAAAAGTATCCTGATTATTTATATTGTCTAACATCAAGGTAGATTCTGCCTTTAATGAGAAATTGGCCTTTCGACTTTTACTAGAATCTTCATCCACAGGAAGTTTATAAGCTATAAAAGTATTGTGCCAGCGCAATCCGCTGTATCTCCCCTGCATTTCATCCAGCATCCAGCTTTTAGGATGCATTTCAACAGAACTTTTAAAAAATTTGAAAGCATTTAAACGATTGCTAAAAGATGATTTAATCAATCCAAATTCAACAAAATTAGTGGCGAAATTTCCAGTCATCAAATTTATAGTTCCATCTTCTTCGTTATAGAAAGTACCATCTTGACCGTTTGAATGGTGTGCAAATCGACCGAACAAAGTCAGTTTCTTTGAGGCTAGTTTGTTTCCTGTTAAAAAATAAAGTGTTAGTTGTGGTATATAGCTGGGCGTTCTCACGGGATATGAAGTTTCATCATACATCCTGATAATAATTTGACCTGTAAGAACTCCCAATAATCGGGAATCTTTACGCTCCCTAATTTTAAAACTGGGACTTACATTTGCTTCAAACATAAGCGGTTCTATATTACCAAAATCAAAAGGAAATGTTACATAGCTATCACCTTGATTAATCTGCGCCATTTTATCAAGATCAAGGATTGCTGTGGTATCCACGTTTGATTGTGCAAGAGCAAGGTTTGCAATAAAACCAATTATTAACGAAAGCCGGCTATATATTTTCATCTACTTAAATTTTATTTTTTAGCGGCAACAGCCGCTAGCTTGTCTGCCGGGAGGCAGGTTCACCATTCATCATTCATTTGTATCAAATTTGTTATGTTCTTTTCATTAAAGATAAATTATTTTCACTTCTTTTTTCATATTTGATTTCACTAAAAAACTTGCTTTAGAAAAGTTAGGACGATTTGACAACCCGATGGATTCGTAATTTGAAAATCCAACGCCTTCGTTTGGTATTGGTAATAGAAATTTCTTGTCTATTTTACCATTTTTATTTTCATCATGTAGAACATTTACGGCATAACTCCCTTCAGGTAAATTTGTAAAGGTAAAAGTGGCCGTTCCATTTTTATCAATTTGAGAAACTCCCTTTTTATAATAATTCTCATATTTTTCATCTGGGATGGATCCTTCTTTGTTGTATAATGCGAATATTACCGCTCCTTTAGAATTTCGAAATCCTTCTGATTTTACTGTTAGGGAGTAGGTTTCTTCAAGGGGTAATTCACCAAAGGATAACATTATAAAAGATAGTAATAATAGGACTGTTTTTTTAAACATTTTTTTCATTTTTTAAATTTTTGATATGCAAATACGGTAAATGCAAGAGTTATTGTAATTCTAAACAACATGGCGCCAATAGTTTTTGTTTCATAGAGTTCTCCGGCAAAAATTTGGACATATAAGCCGATGAATCCAATCGTTAAAATAACAACCGAGGTGCTCAAAAGTTCGAAGGTCCAAGTTTTTGATTTTATGAATCCATAAACGGCTATCAAATAGAGAATGCCGCTTATAAAATTTGCCCAAACCACTAGAAACACATAATTGCCTTCTTTTGCGCGCATGCCAAACCAGTCAAATATTATTGAGCCGCTTAATAATAATGTAAGCAACGCAAAAGCAATTAAAACAATTGCCGCAATGTTGGTAAACAAGTTATTTTTAACCATTTGTTTTTATTTTTGTTTTTTGTTTTTTGCTTTCGCTAAACCACCAATTAGGTTTGTATTGTTTTCTAACTAAACCAAATTTTTTAATGGAGTAAGTTTCAATATGTGCCATTAAATCTTCAACGGAATCTGTCACAAACAGTAATTTCATATCTTCTGCATGGATGCTTTCATTTTCTGCCATTACTTGGATATGGTGACATAACTCTTTATGATACTCCGAATCAAAAATTACGATAGGGAAGTCTTTAATTACCTTGGTTTGTATTAAGGTGAGTGCTTCAAATAACTCATCTAAAGTTCCTATACCTCCCGGCATAACCACAATGGCGTACGAATATTTAATTAATATAACTTTTCGTACAAAAAAATAAGGGATGTTAATCCATTTATGGAGATAAGGGTTAGGTTTTTGTTCAAAAGGTAGCATAATATTACAGCCTACGGAATATCCGCCGGCTTCATAAGCTCCTTTGTTCGCGGCTTCCATAATTCCGGGTCCACCGCCTGTCATTACGGTAAAACCCAATTTCGCCAACGCCGCACCTATTTTCTCCGCATTTTTATAATGCGTTGAATCTTCCGTAAATCGCGCTGAACCAAAAACAGTGACACAGGGACCCACAAAGTGCATTTTACGAAAAACCCTTATAAAACTGTATTGTACTTTAAATGAAAATAATAATTCCTTAAATCTGGATAAAGGGCCTCTAACAAATAAGGATTCATCTTTAGACAGTACATATTTCTTTTTGGTTTCCATAACGCATACTTATTAAAACATTAATTGGTTTTCTTATAACTCCAAACGGCCAATCCATTCATGATAATGGCATAAACAATTGTTTTTACAAGAAGGGGTATAATATCAACAAAGCCAGATCCCTTTAGCATCACCATTCTCATAATCTCCACAAAGTATTTTATGGGATTAAATTCAGTTAATATTTGCGCCCAATATGGCATACTTTCAATAGGCGTAAAAAGTCCGCTCATCAAAATAAATATTACGATAAAAAACCAGGCAATAAACATGGCTTGCTGTTGTGTGTCGGTAAAATTTGAGATATATAATCCCATACCTAAAATAACTAGAAGATAAATAGCCGTATAAAAATAAATCAACCAAAGGCTTCCTATCATAGGCGTGTTAAAAACAACTTTTGCAATAATTAATCCAATGGTTAATAAAACAAATCCTATAACCCAAAATGGAAATAATTTACCAATGATAAACTGATGTTTTTTTATAGGGGTTACATTCATTTGCTCTAAAGTGCCAATTTCTTTTTCACGAACAATATTCATCCCTGATAAAAATAAGGTAATCATAGACACCAGTAAAACCAATATACCAGGAACCATAAATGTTTTATAGTCTAATGTTATATTGAACCACGATGAAGGAATAGACTCAATATTTTTGGGTTTGTTTAATGGATCTGATGGAGGCAACATTAATATTTTAGCCTTTTTGTCAAAGTCTTTGACAATCTGGTTGATATACGAGTTTTGCACACCAGCTGCTGCGCCATCAATTGCATTAATTGTTACGGAAAGATCTGTGTCCTGTTGATTTGATAAATCGCGTTCAAAATAACGTGGAATTTCTAAAATAACATCTACCTCTCCTTTAGCCATGGCGGCATTTGCCTCCTTAATTGAAGGAAAATCAGTAATTACATGAAAGTAAGTGGAAGCATCGAATTTTTCTATTAATGCCCTTGATAAAGTGGTTTGGTCTTTATCTATATAAGAGAATGTTATGTTTTTGATTTCAAATGTCGCCGCATTGGATAAAATCAATAACTGCAACAAAGGCAAAATAGAGATAATGGGAAGCATTCCTTTATTTCTAAAAATTTGCTTGAATTCTTTTTGAATGATGTATAGAATTGTGTTCATTTTTTATTCTTTAGTATCTGGTATTAAGTATCAAAAAAATATAAATTTTTTAGCCTTAATTTTTAATTTTTAATTATTCATTATTAACTATTAATTTTTAATTATTCTATTCCAGCCTAATTTTATATTTTTTAATACTCACAATTATAAAAAACAGTGTCATAGACAGTATAATAAGCGTTTCTTTCCAAATAAAACTTAATCCAACCCCTTTAAGCATAATTGCTTTTATAATAATGATAAACCATTTTGCAGGTATGATATGGCTAATTACTTGTAATGGGGAAGCCATACTGGCAATAGGGAAAATGAATCCCGACAACAAAATAACCGGAAGCATCAAGCCCATTAAAGATATCATCATAGCGGTTTGTTGGGTGGAGGAAATGGTAGAAATTAAAATCCCTAACGATAATGCATTTATAATGAATAGCACACTTTCAAATCCTAGTAAAAATAAGCTTCCCTCAACTGGCATTTTAAATATGAAAATACTCATCAAAACAATGACTATTGCATTTATTACCGATAAGAATATATAAGGAAATACTTTCCCAAGTATTACCTGAAATGGTTTTAAGGGAGATACCAACAATATTTCCATAGTGCCTAATTCTTTTTCACGCGTTATGGAAATTGAAGTCATCATTGCTGAAACCAACATTAAAATAACCGTCATAACTCCCGGAACAAATGTAAAAACACTTTTTAATTCAGGATTGTAAACATTGCGAGTTTCAGAATTTATTTGAAAGGGTGCCTTTATATCTTTATTAATTTCCAACTGATAATTTTGCAAGATTGAATTAAGATAACTGTTAATGGTGTTGGAGGTATTTGGGTCTGTTGCATCTGTGATTATTTGAACATATGTCTTGTTTTCTTTTGTTAATTTCTCACTAAAATCCTTCTCAAAAACCAAAACCGCTTTTACACTTCCCTTTTGAAAAACAGGTTCAATTTCAGCATCATTTGTAATCATTTGCTTATTGGTAAAATATTTTGACGCTGAAATTTTATTGATAATCTCTTGTGTTGTTGCATCCTTGGATTTGTCGAAAAAGGCAACATCAACATTGTTAATTTCATTGGTAATGGCAAATCCGAAAAGTAATACTTGCGCGATGGGCATCCCAAAAAGGATGAACAATGAGCGCGTATCTCTAAAGATATGGTAAAATTCTTTTCTTATAAATCCTGCAAATCGTTTCATATAGTTATATTGTTATCATGTGGAGTGAAATGGAGGGCAATCTCACTTCGTAAATATGGGATTGCCATACTTCACTATGTTATATTCTCAATGACATTTCAAATATTATTTTATTTTTTTATTTACTCAATATTTCGCGCCAATTTTAAAAACACGTCATTCATAGAATTTACTTTAAACTGTTCTTTTAGTTTTTTTGGGGTGTCTAAAGCTTCAATTCTGCCTTCGACCATAATTGAAACACGATCACAATATTCAGCTTCATCCATATAATGCGTAGTCACAAAAACAGTTGTTCCGTTGTTGGATGCTTTATAGATCATTTCCCAAAACTGTCGTCTGGTAATGGGGTCAACACCTCCTGTTGGCTCATCTAAAAATACAATTTTAGGCTCGTGTAATAAGGCTACAGAAAATGATATTTTCTGTTTCCAGCCCAATGGCAAAGAACCAACCAGCTCATTCACAATATTTTGTAAGCCTAATTCTTCCACAAGCAGTTGTCTTTTTTCTTCAATTTTCTTGCGGGACAAACCGTAAATTCCTCCAAAAAATGTGATGTTCTCTTTCACAGTTAAATCATCATATAAAGCAAATTTTTGGCTCATATAGCCAATGTTTTTCTTAATGTCCTCAGAATTCGTAAAAACGTCAAAACCAGCTACTTTTGCATTTCCGGAAGTAGGTTTTGAAATTCCGATAAGCATTTTCATGGCAGTAGTTTTACCTGCGCCATTCGCACCAAGAAAACCGAATATTTCGCCTTTTTTTACTTCAAAAGTAATTGCATTTACGGCTACGAAATCGCCAAATTTTTTAGTTAAATTCTCAACTTGTATTACATTAGTGTCTGTCATCGTCTTAATTTATGCCAAGCGGGTTTTGAAACCTGTTTGGAGGTTACATTTATTTTGCCAATTCCATAAAGGTGTCTTCAATAGTAGTTTCTGTTGGCTGAATAATAATGTTATTTAAGCCTTTGTCTTTTAGAAACAGGGTAAGCTCTTTGGTGTCAATGGCATCTCTTTTATCGGTATAATGCACAAATTCACCAAAAGGATAAACACTATAACTATGTTTGTACTCTTTTAAAGCCACGAGGAGTTTATATATATTGTCTGCTTTTATATCATAGATTGTTGTTGGAAAATGCTTTACAATTTCTTTGGGGTCATCTATTTGTAATATTTTGCCATCCTGAATTAAAGCTATTCTGTCGCACAATGCAGCTTCATCCATATAAGGTGTAGATACTAATATGGTAATCCCCTTTTTTTGTAGGCGTTTGAGCATTTCCCAAAATTCTTTTCTTGAAACTGGATCAACCCCTGTGGTTGGCTCATCTAAAAACAGCACTTTGGGTTTGTGGATTAAGGCGCAGGATAAAGCCAATTTTTGCTTCATTCCTCCAGATAATTGTCCGGCTCTACGTTTTTTAAAAGGCTCTATTTGAATGTAAATATCTTTGATTAAATCGTAGTTTTCTTCGATAGTTGTTCCAAAAATAGTTGCGAAAAACGTTAAATTTTCTTCTACCGTTAAATCTTGGTATAAGGAGAAGCGACCTGGCATATAGCCCACATTGTTTCTTATTTCTTTATAGTCTTCTATCACATCAAAGTTAGCAACTGTTGCGGTTCCTTTGTCTGCAAATAATAAAGTGGTAAGGATTCTAAAAATGGTAGTTTTACCGGCACCGTCTGGACCAATTAATCCAAACAATTCTCCTTCTTTTACTTCAAAAGAAACATCGTTTACGGCAGTAACATCTTTGAATGATTTGCTAATATTTTTTACTGAAATACTCATTTTTTAGAATTTTATTTGAAATAGGCTGAATATTCAGACAAATGTTTGGTTAGTTTTTCCAACGCAGATTTACGCTTGGCTAAATCGTCTTCTGCCAAATCTTTAAATAATGGTTTCATCGGCAAAAGATAATTGTGCAATTGGTCATGTGCTTCTCCAGTCATCGTGCATTTGGATATAATGGTTCCAAATTCGGCTTCCAAATTTGCTTTAAGCTCAGGATAGGCTTCCATATTCTCACTGTTGGTAAAATCGGCTATTAATTGCGTCATTTGTTGGATCCCTTCTGAAGTTTCAGAATTCGCCATCCATAAATCTCCGTTATTTAATTTTAATACCCCTTCACTTTCATGAGTTTCTTCTTCAGTTTGAGCAGGTTTATTGACTTCCTGTTTTTTGTTTTTATCATTGTTGCATGAAACAACTAAAAAGTTAGCCAAAATGACCATAATTAAAATATTTGCTTTTTTCATTTTTTCTTAATTTAAATGTTTATTGTTTTTTTTATAGGCCAACAATAAAACCACAGCCCAAATACTTACTCTGAAACTCATCGCTTTTATACTTTCAAGGGCAACTTCCTGGATAAAAAAATATAAATAAGCTAAAACGAGTATGTGTAAAATTAAAATGACAGGTATTACTTTTCTCGCTGATTTGGTGCTATTCCATATTAATATGGACACAACTGCGGAGATGCCCCCTAAAATGACATTATAAATGACCAGCCAATTTAATACGTTGTAATTGGGAACCGTATAGTTTAAAAGCACCAAGGATCCAGAAATAACAGACATAATTCCGATTATTAATGCGAGTAATGCAGCAATTCTCATCCTATATTCTTTCCTAATGGAAGGATTCTCTTTATTTTTATTATAATCTAAGGCAGTCATAGCTATCAATTTAGTTTAGTCTCCTTTTTATTCGGACGTCTTGCTTGTTGCAACTGTGGCTAGGAACATTTCCGCAGGCATTCCTATTTTTAGGCTGCCGTCGTTTACCACATCAATTTTTACTGCATACACCAAATTGACACGCTCTTCTTTAGTTTGAATAATTTTAGGCGTAAATTCTGCTACAGATGCTATCCAAGTAATCTGTCCCTTATAGGATTTCATGTCTTTTTTGTCGTCAATTTTTACGGTAACTTCTTGCCCTATTTTAATGTTCGCCAATTGTGATTCACTCACGTAAACTCTTAATTGCATGGTACTCAAATCGGCAATTTTGTATAGGGGTTTCCCAAAGGAAGAAATTTCATTAGGCTCTGTATATTTTGTTAAAACAGTGCCGTTTATAGGGTTTATGATATAGCTTTTTCGAATTAAATCCTCAACTTGCTTCAACTGTACATTAATACTTTTAATTTCATCAATAACAGGTGTATTTTGGCTTTCAACGCTTTTAATTTGTTTTTGGATTACATTAATTTCACCATTAATGCCATCCAATTGTTTTTGGGTTCCTGCATTTTCCCTGATTAAATTTTCAATTCTATTTTTCTCTATTAAAGCGGTTTTTAATTGGGCATTCAGCACATTTATTTGAGAGAGCACACTGTTAGAGTTTGAATAAATAATGGTTTTAGAAGCCAGTAGCTGATCTCTTTTTAAACTCAATGGAATAGTGTCTATAAATCCCACATAAGCGCCTTTTTCTAAATTCTGTCCTTCTTCAACAGTAAAGTGAACTAATTTTCCGCTGTTTTCTGCGGAAACTGTTATTTCCGTAGTTTCAAAATTCCCGTAGCCGTCGGCTTTTTCATTGTTATTACAGGCGATTGTTAGGCTTCCGAAAATGAGCGACCCGATGATTATTTTTGTAAGTTTCATATAAATTTGTTTATGTGATTATTTGTAGATGTTTACTTAGTTGGTTTTGAAATAATAATTATCCTTTAATATTATTTTATTTATTATAACTTCCTTTCGCTGTTCTATAATTTGCTTTTGCGAACTGAAGTTGTGTGTGGTGCATGCTTAAATTATTTTCTGCTTCATATAAATTGGTTAACTCCGTAACATAAGCCGAGGCGGTGATAACACCGTTTTTTAATTGCGAACTTGAAGTTTCCAAAATTTTCTGTCTCAAACTTATAATATCCATGTCTGATACTATTATTTCTGAATATTTGCTTATTTCCGATTGGTATTTTGTTAATTCAATCGACGTGTTAAGCTTAAAAACCTCTTGATCATTGTCTATGATTTCTTTATTTACCTGCAATGATTTTCGTTGTTTTTTGGTCGAATTCCAATCGAACACATTCCAGTTTAATTTTAAGCCAGCAATATAATAAGTATCAAAAGAATTGTCGAGCATATTCAATCCTGGGTTGCCATAGCCTCCAGTTGCAAAACCTGAAAGTTTTGGACTATTTTTTCGCGCAATCATTTGTTCTGAGGCTTCAATTTGACTTTTTTGCAATTGAAACAAATCCAATTCTGGACGACTGATTTCAGATTCGAGGCTAATTGAAATTTCAGGATTGTCTAAAATAATATTTATAGAAATGTTTTCTCCAATCAACTGTGAAAGGGATTTAATGTCGCTAGTTTTATCTTTATCCAGTTCAATAAATTCCTGTTCTATTTTAAGTAATTCTGCCTCTAATACGCTATCGGAATTTGGAAGCAACGTGCCAAATTTCACACCAGCCTTTACTTCTTTTAACGTTGTTTCTAATTCTTTTTTCTTAGCAATCAATAATGCTCTTTTTTCTTGCAAAAGCAAGATTGAAAAATAGAGATTGTTTACTTGTTCTTTTAGTTGGTATAAATTTACTTCAACTTGTTTTTGCCCTGTTTTTAAAGAAGCTTCTTTTTCTTTAAGGGTGGCATTTGTTAATCCGCCATCATAAATTAATTGATTTACGTTAACAGTTGCTTGATATTGGTCATTGTTAGGTGACGAGGCTGTTTCTATACTCGAATTATTCGGTAATTCTATGACGTCAGATTGGTAGGTAGCCTGTGATGCAAAATCAATCTGTGGCAATTTATTGGTTTTGATAACTTCTATATCAAAAGCATTTTGTTTTGCTAATAAAATATTTTGTTTTACTAGTGGGTAGTTTTTGTCTACTAAATTGTAGCATTCTTCTAAACTTAGTTTTTCTTGTGAAAAAACGCTGAGTGTTAGAAATAATACTATGAGGGTGGTTATTTTTTTCATCTATTTAAGTTTTATTGAATTTATGATAAAATCTGCAATTTCTGTTTTTCGCTCCTCCATTAATTGTTTGTAGGCTTCGTCATTAACATTTACAAGTCCTTTTAATAATTGGGAGCCAATGAAAGGAAATATATTTAAGGACATAATGTTAATGAACAATTGCTCTGCTTTTATGGGTCTGATAACCCCTTTTTTAACTTCTTCATCCACCTGTTGTTTGAATTTTGAGATGTTTGGGAAATTTTTTTCAGCAACTATTTGTTTTACGAAGTCTGGGTTTCTGTTTAACTCCTGAATAATAAAATTTGGGAGGTATGGATGTTTTAACACAAACAAAACATAATTATTGCTAAAGTTTATTATTTTTTCAAAAAGGGACGTTTCGGCATTGATTATCCCATTTATCTGTGGCGCTAACATGGAAAATGCGCTTTTAAAAACGGCTTCAAACAGCAATTGTTTGCTCCTGTAATAATAATGCAACATGGCTTTATTTATACCTGCTTCATCAGCGATTTCCTGCATTCTTGCAGCCGCCATGCCTTTTCTTTCAAATATTTCTTTTGCGGAATTTAAAATTGCGGATTCCGTGCTTCCGAGTTCTTTTGTATCCATGTATTGACTGTTTAGTTTAACCAAATGGTTGACAAACTTAATAACTTATTTTTGAATTCACAAAATAAATCTTACTTTTAAGCAAATTTTAACAAAAATATTATGAAAAAAATATTGAGATACAGTCTGTTAGCAGTTGTTTTAGTCATTATTTATGTTGTTTATTCCAATTACCCACGGTTGGATATCATTACTGGTTTTTCGGCAAAAAGTGTTTGTTCCTGTACTTTCGAAGCTGGAAGAGACTTAAAATCCATTGAAGAAGGAGATAATGATATTGATCTGGTGAATTACGCCACAAACAAAATTAACTTCGAAGAAAAATCGGTTACCTCAACAGTTTTTGGTCTAAAAAAAAGAATGGCAGTTTATAAAGATGGCATTGGCTGCGTGTTGTTACCTGAAAAACCATCTAATGAAACTCCAAACTTTAACAAACCAAACAGAAATATTTCACAAAGTAACTTGCCGTATCCTTATGGCAATTTTCCCCAAAAAGACACTGTTTTTAGCAATGTAGATTATAAATTATTGGATTTGGCTGTTGAAAATGCTTTTGATTGTGAAGGTTATGAGCAAAAAAACAGGACTAGGGCGGTGGTTGTGCTCTATAAAGACCAGCCAATTGCTGAAAAATATGCACCGGGATTTTCAAGTGAAACCAAATTGTTAGGCTGGTCTATGACCAAAAGTATCACAAGCGCAGTTTTGGGAGTTTTGGAAAAACAAGGAAAGATTTCGCTAGACCAAAACAAGTTGTTTTCTGAATGGGAAAATGATGATCGTTCAAAAATTACTTTGAACAATTTATTGCAAATGAACAGTGGTTTGGAATGGATTGAAGATTATAACACCATATCTGATGTTACCAAAATGTTGTTTTTGGAACCTGATATGACTACAGTACAAGTAAACAAACCACTTATAGGAAAACCTAATGAAAGTTGGAATTATTCCTCAGGAACCACAAACTTACTGTCTGGATTTATTAGAAATCAGTTTAAAACGCATCAGGAATATTTGGATTTTTGGTATGCGGAACTTGTAGATAAAATTGGCATGAATTCTATGGTTATTGAAACCGATTTGGCAGGGAATTATGTTGGCTCCTCATATAGTTGGGCAACTGCCCGTGATTGGGCAAAATTTGGATTGCTGTATTTGCACAATGGAAATTGGAATGGCAAACAACTATTGAATGAGTCTTGGGTGAAATATGCTGCAACACCAACAAATGGCTCAAATGGAGAATACGGAGCGCATTTTTGGTTAAATGCCGGTGGTAAATATCCAAATGTGCCAAAAGACCTGTTTTCGTGTAATGGTTATCAGGGCCAACATGTATTCATCATTCCTTCAAAAGATCTTGTAGTTGTGAGATTCGGCTTGGTAGAAAATCCGGATTTTGATGTTGATACTTTTTTGAAAGAAGTATTAAGCGCTATTAAATAAAAGTTTTAAGTGCTTAGTTTTGAGGTATGTTTTTTTAAGAAATAGCTTTAAAAATCAGTCACTTAAACTTTAAAACCAAATGTTCAAGGCAAATTTAAAAATTGACATAAGCAGCAAAATAAATTCAGGTGTAAAATTAGCTATAGTTTTTTTCAATTTTTTTTCTATTTTTGGGAAAAGAAGTTTACTTTTTTAAAAAAAACTTTGTGCGGTTGTTACCAATGTTGTCTTAGTTATTTAAGAATTCGTTATTAGAAAAATTGAACACAGAATAATCTCTAAATCTGCGATTGCAAGATTCAGGGTTAAAATCGCTTTTTCAATTATTAAAGAGTTATATTGGCACACTTAACGTTAATAAATGCTATGAATGAAATAAAATAAACAACAATAGATTCATCTAACAAAAGAGTATGTTTTTCAATAGAAATGCCCCAAACAACCGAATAAAAGAGTTTTTAAAAAGTTTATTTTCATTTAACATTGCAAAGAGAATTGCATTGCCCTTTTTTATCATTCTTCTAATGATGATTGCTATGATTAGTATAACAACGAAGAGTTATTATGCCCAAATCAACAATTATTCATTTCAACGTGACGAGGCATCAAAACAGGGTGTTGTTGCCAACTTGAGGTTTAGCATTGCAACACTTGTTATGCATGTTCACGACTATATTATTAATGAGAAAGTTGACAATAATCACAAGTTCAAGCTACAACGTATTCAAGTTGAAGATTATCAGAAGAAACTGCGGGCATTTAAATTATCAAAAGAAGAACTTAGTATCCTCAATACCATTGTTGCTGATTTAGATTCCGTTTACATGTATTCCAATAGGATTTTTGCAATCCAACATCCAGGTTCTTCTTTAGAAGCTACAAAATTAATGGAAATTATAGATGATAATTTTGAGGCCCCTTTGTATCAAAATATTACAAAAATATTTGACCTAAGTGCTCAAAAAATAGAAATATTGATTTCCCAAAACACACAAGTTGGAAAAAAGATGGAGTACTATAGGTATCTTGTATTTACGCTTTCCTTGTTTATAAGTTTAGGGATTATATACATATCCATACAGAAAATTTCCAAGCCAATTAAAGCACTCACTAAAGCTGCTGAGGCTATTACAAAAGGCGATTATACCTTGCGACCAAAAGTTTTATCTGGAGATGAGATTGGCACACTGGCAAATTCATTTTCACAGATGGCACAAACTGTTCAGGATTCACTCAAAAAACTTAAGGAAAGCGAAGAACAATACAAACATCTTTTTGAAACCACCAGCGATCTTATACAAACCATCACCCCTGATGGGAAAATATCGTTTGTAAATAGGGCATGGACTGAAAAACTTGGTTACTCAAAAGAGGATTTAACCAATTTAAAAATTGAGGATATCATACAACAAGATCTTTTTTCAAAATGTGATGTGGCTTTTCGAAAGGCACTTGAAGGCGGAAGAACTGATAATGTTGATTTTAAACTTATTAAACACAATGGTGAGGTTATTGATGTGGAGGGAAATGTTTTTTGCAATCTTAAAGAAGGAATGCCGTCAACGGTTGCCTGTTTTCTGCGTGATGTAACAGAACAAAAAAGGGCTGAAAACCAATTAAAGTTTCATGCAAATTTATTAAATGAGATAGATGAAGCGGTAATTGCTACAAACCGTAATGGTAATATTACCTATTGGAACAAGGCTGCTGAAAAATTGTTTGGTTGGAATGAAACAGAAGTAGTTAGGAAAAATATTATTGATATAACAAAACCTTCAGCAAGCAAAGAAGAGATTGCATTAATAATTGCCTCATTGGACAATGGGGAAAGTTCATCGGCAGAATTTATTTGTCAGCGTAAAAACAAAAGTACATTTCCTGCAATAGTTTATTATTCTCCTATTTTTGATGCGCATGATGAATTAACGGGTATTATCTCTATTTCATCTGATATTACCAAGCGCAGACAGTCGGAAGAAATGGTTTTAAAATTATCAAGTACCGTTGAGCAAAGTCCGGTAAGTATTTTTATAACCGATTTAAATGGTGTAATTGAATATGTAAATCCATATATTAGGAAACTAACAGGATATGCTTATGATGAACTTATAGGCAATAATCCAAATATTTTTAGTTCAGGTGTTCAGCATAAAGCATTTTATAAAGGGCTATGGAGTACCATATTGGCAGGAAAAAAATGGGAAGGCGAAATATGTAATAAAAAGAAAAACGGAGAATTATTTTGGCAGAATGTAATTATTTCCCCTTTAAAAAACGAAGATGGAGAAATCATAAATTTTATAAATATTTCAGAAGATATAACTAATCGTAAACAAAAAGAAAAAGAGCTTTTATCAGCCAAAGAAAAAGCCGAAGAAAGCGACAAGTTAAAAACTGCCTTCATCAATAATATTTCCCATGAAATTAGGACACCACTTAACGGGATTCTAGGTTTTGGGCAGTTCTGGGCTGATTCTAGGCTTTCGAAGAAAGAAAGAAAGAAGTATTTTTCTGTGGTAAAACAATCAAGTAACCGCCTCATGCAAACTGTTACCGATTATATGGATATTGCGATGATAGTTTCGGGCACATTGGGCGTTTATAAAAAGGAATTTCAAATAAAGCCTTTATTTGATGAAGTAGTGGGATACGCAAAATTGCTTTGCTCAAAAAAGTCGATTGATTTAGAAGTGGAAGTACCATCCAACTCTGATATGCTGAGCTTAGATTCGGATCAGGAACTCATTAGAAAAATAATAAATAAGCTAATTAACAACGCTATAAAATTTACAGACAAAGGCAAAATAACAATTGGTTATCACCTTCTGGAAGGACATTTAGAGTTTTTTGTTCAGGATACAGGAAGAGGAATAAAACAGGATAAATTACAGACAGTTTTTGAAGCCTTTACACAGGAAGATACTTCTATGACCCGAGGATATGAGGGTAGTGGCCTTGGGTTGGCAATAGCAAAGGGCTTTGTTACCTCGCTTAATGGTAATATTTGGGTAACTTCCGAGGATGGCAACGGTTCAGTATTTTATTTTACAATACCTTATAACAGCAAAATTTTAATGCCATTAAATGAACCAATATTTCCCCCTGCTTTAAATAAATACATAGGCGACAAAAAGCCTTTAGTATTGGTTGCTGAAGATGATGAGAATAACTTTTTATTTATTGAAGCGCTCTTAGAGAAGGTTGGCTGTGATTACCTGCATGCCATAAATGGTAAGGAAGCAGTAGAAATATGCAAACAAGACATAGACATTAGCTTTGTTTTGATGGACATCAAGATGCCAATAATGAATGGTTTGGAAGCTACCCAGCTTATTAAGGAGTTTCGTCCCAATCTGCCGATTATTGCGATAACCGCTTATTCATTAACTGGCGATGAACAGAAGTTTTTGGAAGCCGGCTTTGATGGATACTATGCAAAACCAATTAAAAAAGTGATTTTAGATAAATTAAAAGAAAGGTACATTACAGGATTATAAATGGAAATAGCTGAACAAATAAAAATAAGGAAAGAAGCTTGCCAATACTTAAATCAATTATGATGCAAAAGACTTTGTAATCGTTAGGTTTGGTCGGTAGAAAACCCGAATTTTGATGTGGATACTTTTTTGAAAGAGGTGTTAAGCGCTATTTAGTAAAGTTTTAAGTTTTAAGCTGTAAGCTGTAAGGTATATTGGTATGTTTAACATATTGGCTAATTTTTCGTCTATTTTCTAGTCTTTCTTTTCTTTTATATTTTTCAACTTGAACTTTCGACTTCCGACTTTGGTCTTCCAGCTTTTTTAATATTTAAAAGGGACAGGTAGCAACCTATCCCTTCTTTCTGCTTAAATACTCCACCTCTTAATTAGTTTTTTGCTTACAGTTCAAATCCCAATTGTACGTTTAATTTTTTAGCAATTATTTTTGTGATTAAAGTTTTTAACTGTGGAATTTTAATTTTTTCAACCACATCATTGGCAAAGGCATAAAGCAATAAAGCTTTGGCTTCTTTTTTAGGAATTCCTCTTGATTGCATATAAAACAATGCACTTTCATCCAATTGTCCAATTGTACAGCCGTGAGAGCATTTTACATCATCGGCAAAAATTTCCAACTGTGGTTTTGAATTTATAGTTGCACCATCATCAATTAAAATGGAATTGTTTTGCTGAAAAGCATTCGTTTTTTGGGCTGCTTGACGCACAATTACTTTTCCGTTAAAAACGCCAACAGATTTATCGGCATAAATGCCTTTGTATAATTCGTGACTTTCGCAATTTGGCGATTTATGATCTACAAGCGTGTGGTTGTCAACGTGTTGTTTGTCATTAAGTACCGAAATTCCGTTGAGGTTGGATGTGATATTTTCTCCTTCGTGATAGAATTCCAAATTGTTTCTGGTAATTTTCCCGCCAAATGACAAGGTATTCACCGTTGCCACACTTTGTTGTTTTTGCGTAATAAAAGTACTGTCGATTAAAGATGATTCATTGCTGTCATTTTGAATTTTATAATAATCAACAATCGCTCTTTTATGAACAAATATTTCAGTAACAGAATTTGTTAAAGTCGTGTTTTTTGATAAATTTTGATGACGTTCAATAATTTGAACGTGTGAATTTTCACCAACCACAACTAAATTTCTTGGCTGTAGCAACACTTCTTTTTCGCTTCCTGTTGAAAAATTAATGATTTGAATCGGTTTGTGAACAATCATGTTTTTTGGAATATTGATGAAAGCACCTTCTTTGACAAAAGCGGTATTCAATTCCGATAAACTGTTTTTTTTGTTGGAGATGGTATTTAAATAATTGTCGATGACCATTTTATATTTCGGTCTTGCCAACGCGGAAGATAATACACAAATATCACAGTCCTCATGCGTAGTTTCCGACAGAAATGAATTGAATTGACCATCAACAAAAATTAAGTTATAAGAATCAATATCATTGATTAAATAATCTTTTATATTTTTATATCCAACCGATTTTTCAGCGTTTGGAAAAAGGCTAAAATCTTCTTTAAGTATTGGTTTTAGGCTTGTATATTTCCAATCTTCATCTTTTTTTGTCGGAAAACCCTCTTTTTCAAAATTATGAATGGCATTTAACCGAATGGCATGTACCGTTGAATCAAGGTCTATATTTCCTTTGTTTTCAAAAGCCAAAAATGAAGAAACTAATTTCTCTTTTAATTCCATTGTTTTTAATGTTAATTGTTTCAGGTTTAAAGTTTTAGGTTTCAGGTTTCAGGTTTCATGTTTTATTCTTGAGTCCACTCTGATAACTCCAACATTTAATTTTCAACAACTTTTTACTCCTACCCTAAAGGGGTAAGTTACTGAAAATCAAGCTCCCCTTAGGGATGGAGAAAGCTGATTTTTAGCATTAGTAGCTGTTCGGAGTGGACTCATTCTTTAAACTTGAAACTATTTATAATTTTATTTTAACCAGTCGTAACCTTTTTCTTCAAGTTCGTGAGCCAGCTCTTTTCCGCCTGATTTCACTATTTTTCCGTTGTACAACACATGAACAAAATCTGGAACGATATAATCTAATAAACGTTGGTAATGCGTGATTAATAATACGGCGTTTTTTTCGCTTTTTATTTTGTTTACACCATTTGCCACAACTTTTAGCGCATCAATGTCTAAGCCGGAATCTGTTTCATCCAAAATAGCCAATTGTGGTTCCAACATCGCCATTTGGAATATTTCATTTCGTTTTTTCTCGCCACCAGAAAATCCTTCATTTAAAGAACGCGACAAGAATTTACGGTCTATTTCCAATAAATCTGCTTTTTCCCGAATCAATTGCAACATTTCTTTTGCGGGCAATTCTGCCATTCCTTGGGCTTTACGCGTTTCGTTAATGGCTGTTTTGATAAAGTTGGTAACAGTTACGCCAGGAATTTCAACAGGATATTGAAATGATAAAAAGATACCTTTATGCGCTCTAACTTCAGGGGCTAATTCGGACAAATCTTCATCATTTAAAACGACGGATCCTTCGGTAACCTCAAAATCTTCTTTTCCTGCTATAACAGAAGCGAGGGTACTTTTTCCTGAACCGTTTGGTCCCATAATTGCATGAACTTCACCTGCTTTTATGTCGAGATTTATCCCTTTTAAAATCTCTTTGCCATTGATATTGGCGTGTAAATTATTTACTTTTAACATAATTAATTTGAAAATTTGAAAAATTTGAAAATTTGAAAATTAAAAAAAACTTTGATAACTAAAGAATTTTCATATTATAAAACTTTAAATCTATCTCTTTATTTTTGTTTTGATGTTATTATTATTTTATTGACTACTCTTGAAATGTTATTTACCTGTTCTAATAATTCTTCAACATTGGGATAATTCTTTGAATTTTTATAATGTTTTAGTCAATTATTGACAAATTCATTTTCAAATTTTCAAATTACCTCATTTTCAAATTATCCTACAGACCCTTCCAAACTGATTTCCAGTAATTTTTGTGCTTCCACAGCAAATTCCATCGGTAACTTATTAAGAACTTCTTTCCCAAATCCGTTTACGATTAATGCTATGGCTTTTTCGGTGTTGATACCGCGTTGGTTACAGTAAAACAATTGATCTTCCCCAATTTTACTTGTGGTGGCTTCGTGCTCTATTTGAGCCGATTTGTTTTTTGCTTCAATATAAGGAAACGTGTGTGCGCCACATTTGTCGCCCATCAATAAAGAGTCACATTGCGAAAAATTTCTCGCATTGTTGGCTCTAGGACTAATTTGTACCAAACCTCGATAGGAATTTTGTGAGTGACCAGCGGAAATTCCTTTTGATATAATGGTACTTTTGGTATTACTTCCTAAATGAATCATTTTTGTGCCGGTATCAGCTTGCTGGTAGTTGTTGGTTACTGCAATAGAATAAAATTCACCAACTGCGTTATCGCCTTTTAAGATGCAACTTGGATATTTCCAGGTAATGGCACTCCCAGTTTCTACTTGTGTCCATGAAATTTTTGCGTTTTTTTCGCACAATCCACGTTTGGTCACAAAATTAAAAACACCGCCTTTTCCTTCTTTATCTCCAGGAAACCAGTTTTGAACTGTTGAATATTTTATTTCGGCATCATCTAAAGCTATTAATTCAACAACAGCAGCGTGTAACTGATTTTCATCACGCGTTGGCGCCGTGCATCCTTCTAAATAACTTACATAACTGCCTTCATCTGCAATTAATAAGGTGCGTTCAAATTGTCCAGTTCCTCCTTCGTTGATTCGAAAGTAGGTTGATAATTCCATCGGACAAGTAACACCTTTAGGAATATAACAAAACGAACCATCAGAAAAAACTGCCGAATTTAAAGCCGCATAAAAATTATCGGTTTTGGGAACAATACTTCCCATATATTTTTTAACCAATTCAGGATGATTTTGAATGGCTTCAGAAATCGGGCAGAAAATAATGCCTTTTTCGTTTAATGTTTTTTTGAAAGTAGTTGCTACAGAAACAGAGTCCATTACAATATCAACAGCCACATTGGACAATCGTTTTTGTTCACCTACTGAAATGCCCAGTTTTTCGAAAGTTTTCAATAATTCAGGGTCAACTTCATCCAAACTGTTCAATTTTGGCTTTTGTTTTGGCGCAGCATAGTAGCTGATATCTTGAAATGAAGGTTTTTTATAACGTATATTTGCCCATTCAGGTTCTGTCATTTCTTTCCAAATACGAAAAGCATCCAAGCGCCAATCGGTCATCCACGCTGGCTCATTTTTCTTTTTGGAAATGGCAATAACAACGTCTTCATTTAAACCTACAGGAAACTTATCGGATTCAATATCTGTATAAAAACCGTATTCGTACTCTTTGGTTTCGAGTTCTTTTTTTAAATCGTCTTCAGTAAATTTGCTCATTTTTTTAATTTTTAATTGAAAGATGAATACTTTTAGCTATTCATTTTTCAAACTTTCAATTTTTGAATTTTTATAGTGAAAATGATTCACCACACCCGCAAGTTCTTTGGGCATTCGGATTTTTAAAAACAAATCCAGTTCCTTTTAAACCGCCTGAATATTCTAAAGTCGTTCCTATTAGATATAAAAAGCTTTTTTTATCTACAATAATTTTTACGCCATTGTCTTCAAAAACCTTGTCGCCTTCAATTTGCTCTTTGTCAAATTTTAGGTCATAAGAAAGTCCGGAACAGCCGCCACTTTTTACCCCAACTCTAATGTAGTCATTTTCAGGGTTAAAGCCGTCGTCATTCATAAGCTCAACAACTTTCTTTTTCGCTATGTCTGAAACTTTTATCATATCGCTTAAATAGATTAATTCTAAATAAGTGCAAATATAAGCACAAATTATGGTTTTTAAAACCTTTTTTGTGTGAATAAATTTAATAGTGTTATAGTTGTTGCATGTAAACATTTATCTTTGCCAAATGATAGAAGATAAAAACGAAACGCGAACAAGCTTGTCTGAACTAGGAGAATTCGGATTGATAAACCACCTCACGCAAGTATTTGATATTCAACATAAAAGTACTATAAAAGGTGTGGGTGATGATGCGGCAGTTTTGGAAATAAAGGACAAAAATATTTTGGTGACAACCGATTTGCTACTCGAAGGTGTACATTTCGATTTAAGTTATATGCCTTTAAAACACTTAGGGTATAAAGCAGTTGTTGTAAACTTATCCGATATTTATGCCATGAACGGGATTGCGACCCAAATTACGGTTTCAATCGCCGTTTCAAACCGATTTCCTTTGGAAGCTGTTGAAGAATTGTATGCCGGAATTCATTTGGCATGTAAAACCTATGGGGTTGATTTGATTGGTGGTGATACCACTTCATCAACCAAAGGATTGCTGATTAGCATTACCGCCATCGGCGAAGCAAAAAATGAAAACATTGTATATAGAAATACCGCAAAACAAAATGACTTGTTGGTGGTAACAGGTGATTTAGGTGCGGCATATTTAGGATTACAAGTGTTGGAACGTGAAAAAAGAGTTTTTGAAGTTGATCCAAATTCGCAACCCGATTTAACCAATTATACCTATTTAATAGAAAAACAGTTAAAACCCGAAGCCAGAAAAGATATCGTTGAATTATTAGCGGCATTGGATGTGAAACCAACGGCGATGATCGATATTTCCGACGGACTTTCTTCAGAAATATTACACATTTGTTCGCAATCGAAAGTAGGGTGCGATTTATACGAGGAAAAAATTCCGTTAGATCCACAGGTAATTTCAACCTGTGAAGAATTCGATTTAAACAGCACCACAATCGCTTTAAGCGGCGGCGAAGATTATGAATTGTTGTTTACCATGTCTCAAAGCGATTTTCCTAAAATTAAAGGGAATCCGCATTTAACCATCATTGGGCATATTACCGATGAAAGTAAGGGCGTAAATTTAGTAACTCGTGCCGGACAACAAATAAAATTAACCGCTCAAGGCTGGAATGCCCTGTTGAAGAAGTAGTTTGCTATATTATTGCTAGGAAAAACGATCTTGACGCCTAAACTTTAGGTTTTAAATTCGATTTTATAGAAGCTTTTTCAGAGCATATTACCTTTACCTAATTAAACAAAAAACGCCTTTTAAAAGGCGCTTTTTGTTTAATATAATTTCATAAAATCTAGCCACTCATTTTAGTCCAGCTGTCTCTTAGCGGTACCGTTCTGTTAAAAACCAAATGCGTTTTGGTGGTATCTTTATCAACACAAAAATAGCCCAACCGCTGAAACTGGAATCGGTCCAAAATGTTCGCTTCTTTTAAACTTGGCTCTACAAAAGCCGCTATAATTTTTAAGGAATCAGGATTTAAAAAGTCTTTAAAATCTTTGTCTTTTTGGCTGTCTGGTGCTTCTTCGGTAAACAATCGGTCGTAAAGCCTCACTTCCGCTTTTACGGCGTGTTTAATGGAAACCCAATGCAAGGTTCCTTTCACTTTGCGTTGACTTGCCTCTGTACCGCTTCCGCTCAAACTATCGGTATCATAGGTACAGTGAATTTCGGTGATTTCCCCGTTTTCATCTTTCACTACCGATTCACCTTTAATAATATAGGCGTTTTTTAAACGCACTTCTTTTCCTATGGAAAGTCTAAAGAATTTTTTATTGGCTTCTTCTTTAAAATCTTCTTTTTCAATATAAATTTCACGGCTGAAAGGTACTTTTCTAGAACCGGCACTTTCATCTTCCTGATTATTTTCTGCCGTCAACCACTCTTCTTTATCTTCGGGATAATTGGTAATCACCAATTTAATCGGATTTAAAACTGCCATAACACGTGGCGCAGTTTTGTTTAAATCGTCTTTAATGCAATATTCCAATAAAGCCACATCCGTTACGTTATCACGTTTGGAAATACCTGCCGTTTCACTAAAAGTTCTGATAGATTCGGGTGTATAACCTCTTCTACGCAAACCCGAAATGGTTGGCATTCTAGGATCATCCCAACCCGATACTATTTTTTCTTCAACCAATTGCAGCAATTTGCGTTTGCTCATCACGGTATAACTTAAATTTCTTCGCGCAAATTCACGTTGTTTCGGACGTAATTTTGAAAAATCGTAAACCTGGTCAACATACCAGTCATACAAATCCCGGTGACTTTTAAACTCAAGCGTACAAATAGAATGGGAAATTTGCTCCAAATAATCGCTTTCTCCATGTGTCCAGTCGTACATCGGATAAATGCACCAATCATTTCCTGTTCTGTGGTGGTGTCTTTTTAAAATCCTGTACATAATTGGGTCGCGCATATGCATATTCACGTGCTTCATGTCAATTTTTGCACGCAAAACATGAGAGCCTTCCTCTAATTCGCAATTTTTCATCTTAGCAAACAGCGCTAAATTTTCTTCAACAGTGCTGTTTCGGTTCGGACTGTCGGTTCCGGGTTCGGTTGGTGTTCCTTTTTGCAAAGCCATTTGTTCCGATGATTGGTTATCAACATAGGCTTTATTGTCTTTTATCATTTGAACCGCCCAATCGTACAATTGCTGAAAATAGTCTGATGAATACAATTCTTTGTCCCATTTAAAACCAAGCCATTGCACGTCATATTTTATGGAATCTACATATTCCTGTTCTTCCTTTGCCGGATTCGTATCGTCAAAACGCAGATTCACCGGCGCATTGTATCGCAAACCCAAACCAAAATTCAAACAAATGGAAGCCGCGTGGCCAATGTGTAAATAACCGTTAGGCTCCGGCGGAAATCTAAAACGTAATTTATCTTTTGTCAAACCATTTGCCAAATCATCTTCAATAATTTGCTCAATAAAATTCAGCGATTTTTTTTCTTCACTCATAATAGCATCAAACTTATAAGCTACAAAATTATTGATTTTTTTTGGCAATGCAACTACAAAATGATACCGCATATTGAACAAAGGATGAAAGGCAGTCTTTTTTGTTGGGCCTACCTGCCTTTTTGTTGGGCGTTCCCCTCCGCCAACTGGCGGGGGGTCGGGCTTTCCACTGCAAGTCCTCGCGCGCCCAAAAGCGCGACTGTGGGCTTTCCGTTTTAATCCCTAACGCAGCCTAAATTCCTGAATTAATAATTAAGTTTTTATTACATTTAAATTTTTAAATTCCCCCTTCGGGGGTTAGGGGGCTTTTTCAGCTTATCTTTGCCTAAAGATTTTTGAAATGGGAATAATAAAATTAAAAAACATAAGAGTTTACGCTTATCATGGCTGTTTGCTTGAAGAAGGAAAAATCGGTTCTGAATATCGTGTGGATGTTTCTGTAAGGGCAAACTTAAAACCGTCGGCAGAAAGCGATAACCTTACTGATACGGTAGATTATGTTCATTTAAACAAAATTGTGAAACAGGAAATGGCCATTCGTTCCAAATTGCTGGAAACGGTTGTAAAGCGTATTTTAGACAGAATTTTTCTGGAAATTCCTTTGGTTGAAGAAGCCGATGTTGCGGTTTCAAAAATAAATCCGCCCATTGGGGGAAATGTGGCGATGGTCACCGTTGAAATGTCGAAAATCCGATAGTAGGGACAAGTCGCGACTTGTCCGTACCGGAAAGTTGGAGAAGACGGAAGTCCGAAGTCAGAAGACGGAAGTTTACAAATTCCTCTGGAGTGGGGTTAGGGGTGTGTAAAAAAAACATAATAGGGAATAAAAACCGGTCAACACTAAATAGGGAAGTTCATTTAGGCAGTTGAAATTGTCCAAAGGTTGAAATTCGGAAAGTCCGAAGTCATCCTGCTGGAAGGTTTTTAATAATTAATTCAAAGCCTACCTGAAAGGAAACGCCCACCGAAGAGGTCGGCAAGCCCACCGAAAAGGCAGGCCCAAAATATAATTTAAAAACATCAAAATTAGCACGGCTAAAGCCTTAACTGCCAAAGCCACATTCAAAAATTGCATAAATTCAGCAGTACAACAATTACACGATTTAACAATTAACAATTAAACGTTTAAACAATTAAAAAAATTTCTTAAATTTGCAATCCGATAATGGCGTTTTGGCCGAGTGGCTAGGCAGAGGTCTGCAAAACCTCGTACAGCGGTTCGAATCCGCTAGACGCCTCTTCAAAAACCCGAGCAATTTGCTTGGGTTTTTTGTTTTCTTTAACACCATGTAGCAAATAAATTCTTGTATCTTTGTGCTAAAGTTTTATTTATGAAGATTTATCCAATTGAAACAGGGAACTTTAAGTTAGACGGTGGCGCCATGTTTGGCGTAGTTCCAAAAGTAATTTGGCAGCGCACAAATCCCGCAGATGAAAATAACTTGATTGATATGGCCTTGCGCTGTTTGCTAATTGAAGACGGGGATCGACTTATTTTAATCGACAATGGCACCGGAAATAAACAATCTGACAAGTTTTTTAGCTACTATTATTTTTTCGGAGATTTTACATTGGATGCCTCTTTGGCAAAACACGGTTTTCACAGAGATGATATTACCGATGTTTTTTTAAGCCATTTGCATTTCGACCATTGTGGCGGAAGCATTCAGTGGAATAAAGACCGCACCGGTTATGAACCAGCCTTTAAAAACGCAAAATATTGGAGCAATAAAAACCATTGGAAATGGGCGGTTGAACCCAATCCAAGAGAAAAAGCTTCATTTTTAACTGAAAACATCAATCCGATTCAAGAGAGCGGACAATTGAATTTTGTGGATTTACCGGCAGGTGATTTTGCCAAAAATACGGCACTTGATTTTGATATTTTATTCGCGAACGGGCATACCGATAAACTGATGATTCCGCACATCCAATACCAGGAAAAAACTTTGGTTTTTGTGTCGGATTTACTGCCAACCGTTGGGCATATTCCTTTGCCTTATGTGATGGGTTATGACACACGCCCACTGCTGACCATGGAAGAAAAAGATAAATTTTTAAACCAAGCTGCCGAGAACAATTATTTTTTGTTTTTGGAACATGATGCCTCCAATGAACTTTGCACCGTAAAACATACCGAGAAAGGTGTGCGATTAAACCAAATCTATACATTTAACGAAGTATTTAATTAACATAAATCAAAAGAATGAGAATATTTAAATCTATGTACGTTGCCACACTGGCAACCATCACGTTAGCAAGTTGCGGTTCTGTAAAATCTATCACAGATAAGCCAGTTCCAACTATGGAAACCACGGTTTCTATTTCACAAAAAAATGACGTTATAGGCGAAGAAGCGTTTAACCATTGGGCACATGCCGATTTGGTGGCAGACACCATTCCGGGAATGAGTCTCGACAAAGCCTATAAATTTTTAGAAGGAAAAACAGGCGTAACAGTAGTTGTTGGCGTTATTGATTCCGGAATTGACATTGAACATGAAGATTTAAAAGATGTACTTTGGACAAATACCAAAGAAATTCCAGGAAATGGAATTGATGATGATAACAATGGTTTTGTAGATGATATTCACGGATGGAACTTTTTGGGAGGAAACGGCGATGCAGCTCCTGAACAATTGGAAATTACCCGTATTGTTGCCAAATTAAATCCGCGTTTTGAAGGAAAAACAATGGCTGATATGAGCGAAGCAGACAAAGCCGACTTTAATAAATATTTAGAATATGTGGAAGCCTACAAAGCTTCATCTTCCAGACATTTTCAAACCTTGTTGCGCATGGAACAAATAGGTGCAAATATTACCGCTGTAAAAGATTTATTGGGTAAAGAAAGCTTTACTTTGGAAGATTTAAAAGGAATCAATACAGAAGATGAAATGCTGAAAGCGCAAGTAGGCGATTTAATTGGTTTGTTTGGCAGAGGACTTGATGAGGCTGCTTATTTAGACTACTATGAAACTCAAAAGAAGAATAGAAACTACGATTTTAATTTTGACGGACGCGCCATTGTTGGCGACAATCCAGAAGATATAAATGATACAAAATACGGAAACGGATTTGTGATTGGCGATAAAGAAAGTGAATCTCACGGAACACATGTTGCCGGAATTATTTTGGCTTCACGCAACAATAACAAAGGATTGCAAGGTGTTGCCAATAACGCGAAATTAATGTCTGTTCGAGCGGTGCCAGATGGTGATGAGCGCGATAAAGATGTTGCCTTGGCTATTAGATACGCCGTTGATAATGGCGCTAAAGTTATCAATATGAGTTTCGGAAAAAGCTTTTCTCCTAACAAAGAATGGGTTTTTGATGCCATAAAATACGCTGCTGAAAAAGATGTATTGTTGGTGCACGCTGCTGGAAATGACAATAAAAATATTGACATAAAAGACAATTTTCCAAATGATTCTGAAGATAAAGTAACCGAAATTTCGGACAATGTGATTACTATTGGAGCAATGAGTTCGAATTTCAATGAAAATCTACCAGCTTCATTTTCTAATTATGGCAAAATAAATGTTGATGTATTTGCTCCTGGGGTACAAATTTATTCAACGGTGCCAAAAGATGAATATGCAAAATACAGTGGCACCTCTATGGCTTCACCCGAAGTTGCAGGTATTGCTACACTAATACGTTCTTATTATCCACAATTGTCTGCAAGTCAGGTTAAACATATTATTATGAATTCAGGAGTTAAAGTTAACTTACAAGTGCTTGTTCCTGGAGAAAAAGGAAAAAAAGAGTCGTTTTCAAGCTTGTCAAAAGCCGGAAGTATTGCAAACGCATACAATGCCTTATTGTTAGCCGATAAAATGGTTAATTAAACGAATAAACATATAATTATCTGTTAAAAAGCACACTCAAAATGGGTGTGCTTTTTTGTTTAACGGGATATGTTTATATTGCGAACCCAAAATAAAACTTCATGAAAAAATTATTAAGCCTACTGTTTATAATTTCAACAATAGTTGCATCAGCACAAAATAACAACGTTTATTATTGGCAACAACATGCAGATTACAAAATGGATGTGGATATTGATGCGGAAAATTATCAATACAAAGGAACTCAGGAATTGGCATACACCAATAACTCTCCAGATGTTTTAAATTTTGTTTTTTATCATTTGTTTTTCAATGCGTTTCAGCCAAACAGTGAAATGGATGCTCAATTGCAGGCAGTTATTGACCCAGATAGTAGAATGGTAAACAATGTTGGTACTAGAACTAACCCTGTTTTCGAAAGCAGAATAGCCAAATTGAAACCTAACGAAATTGGCTATTTAAACGTGTTGTCGCTAAAACAAAATGGAAAACCTGTGGAATATAACACGGAAGGAACAATTTTAAAAGTGATGTTAAATGAAGGAATTCAGCCTGGTGAAACTGTTAAGTTTGAAATGACTTTTGAAGGACAAGTGCCTGTTCATATTCGCAGAGCAGGACGAAACAGCGTAGATGGCGTAGCACTTTCCATGGCGCAATGGTATCCAAAAATAGCTGAATATGATTTTGAAGGCTGGCATGCGGATTCTTATATTGCAAGGGAATTTCATGGTGTTTGGGCAAATTTTGACGTGACGCTTCATATCGATAAAAATTATACTGTTGGCGGAACAGGTTATCTTCAAAATTCGCAAGAAGTAGGTCATGGTTATGAAGACAAATCGAAACCATTAAACATTCCTAAAGAAAAAAAACTAAAATGGCATTTTTTAGCGCCAAATGTTATAGATTTTACCTGGGCTGCAGACCCAAATTATGTACATGATATTTTAAAAACCGCCAAAGGAACCGAACTTCATTTCTTCTATAAAAAAGATAAGAAATATGCAAAAGCTTGGAAAGAAGTTCAGCCAATTACCGAGAAAGCACTGAACTATTTTAATGAAAATATTGGAGAATATCCTTGGAAACAATATTCTGTAATTCAAGGTGGCGATGGTGGCATGGAGTACGCTATGTGTACTTTAGTAGCTGGAGGCGAAACCTTAAATGATATTGCGGGAACTGTTTTTCATGAATTGGCACATACCTGGTTTCAACATATTTTGGCAACTAATGAAAGCGAACACTCTTGGATGGATGAAGGTTTTACAACCTACATTTCAACCATGGCATCTAGTTTAATTTTGGAAGGCGGAGACGGAAAACCATCGGCAAAAGATTACAGAGGCTATTTTTATGCTGTAAAAAATGGCATTGAAGAACCACTGACAACTCATGCTGACCGTTTTAACACCAATGTCGCTTTTAGCATTGGAAGTTACACCAAAGGCAGTATGTTTTTATCGCAATTGAATTATATCATCGGAGAAGAAAATGTAAAAAAAACACTTAAAAAATATTTCGATGATTTTAAATTTAAACATCCAACACCCAACGACATCAAACGAACTGCCGAAAAAGTTTCCGGGATTCAGCTAGATTGGTATTTGAATGAATGGACACAAACCCTGCATACCATAGATTATGCCGTAGCCGCGGTTGATGGAAATGCAGTTACATTGGCAAGAATAGGCCAGATGCCAATGCCTATTGATGTTGCGGTCACATATATGGATGATAGCACAGAGAATTTTTACATTCCGTTAAGTATGATGCGTGGTGCAAAAACTACTGATGCAGCACTTATTAAAAACTGGTCTTGGACAAATCCATCTTATACTTTTAATGCTTCGAAAGAGGTTAAAAAGGTTGAAATAGACCCTTCTCAAATTATGGCTGATATTGACCGTGGTAATAATGTATTTGAAAAAACAAAAGTTAAAGACTTTAAATTTTAAATTTTTTAAATAAGCCGATTAATTTTAAAATGATTGGAAATCAATTTGAATTTAAGGTTGATACTTTTTAATTTCAACAATGGTTGATGGTAGGTAAAATCCGTTTTTCAAAAGGTTTTGAACAACTTTATCTATAACAGCTGACCTGATATTATTGTGGTAGGTTTTTGAGGTGCTTTTAAAAGTATCAATCCAAAATAGGATTTTTAAGTTTACGGTGCTGGCTGTCAATTCATCAATAAGCACAATTGTTTTTTTATTTTTAGTATTCAATACCTCATTAACCTGAGAAACGGAATCTGAAATAATTTTAATGCCTTCAGCAAGGTTGCTGTTATAATCAAGACCGATAAAAAATTCATAGCGTAAAAATCCGTCAATGGTATAATTGATAAGCGGATTTTTTAGGATTTGTCCGTTGGGAATAAAAACGTCTTTGCCGTCGGGCGTTTTCACCCGTGTTTCCCTCAAATTCAACTCCTGAACGTATCCTATAATATTTCCTGATTCGATAAGGTCTTTCAGCCTAAAGGGACTTTTAAAAGCAAGGATAATACCTGCCAAAAAATTTTCTCCAATATCTTTAAAAGCAAAACCTAGCACAAAGGTAAGAATTCCGGCTCCTGCCAATATTTGAGCAGTAAAGGTTTTAAAGCCCAAAAGGTTTAGCGCAATTATAATTACAATAATTCTAATTATAATACTCGTCATTTGCGCAATAAAATCGGATGATAAGGTGTTGGCTAATCTGGGTTTAATTTTTTTTAGAATCAAATTTTTTAAACCGGCAGCAATTAAAAAACCCACGACTAAAATTACGAGTGTAATTAAAATGGTTGGTAGTTGATCTATCAAACTATGGTAAAGATCCAAAAAATAGTCTGTGAATTTATTCATAACCGTTTTGTTCTTTATGTAGCAACATTCAATAATGAGATTGGATTACTTATAAAGATACTAATAATCCGTTAATAAATTAAATGAAAAACGGTTTTATGGCTTCTCTAATTATGAAACACCCTGTTTTAATCAACAATTAATCTGGGTAAATTTTCCGGCAATCTTGTGAGCAGTTCATAATTTACCTGTTCGCTAAATTCGCTAAATGAAGAAACACTTATTTCCAAATCGCCTTGTTTTCCAATCAAAACTACTTCATCTCCTTTTTCTACTGAATTTACTTGGGAAACATCAACCGTAATCATATTCATATTTACGGTACCAACCACACTCACCCGTTGTCCTTTGATTAACACAATACCTTGATTGCTCAGATTTCTACTAAAACCGTGGGCATAACCCACAGGGATGACGGCTATTTTTATATCGGAATTGGCAAGATATGAAGTTCCATAACCAACAAATTCTCCAGTTTTTACTTTTTTAACATCCATCACTTGGCTTTTCCATGAAATGAGGCGCCGTAACGGATTTTGGGTTTCTTTTTTATGGGTTAAATATTCAATTAAAGTTTCTTTGTTGGGGAAAAAACCATACTGAATAATGCCCAGCCTAACCATATCCATTTGGAATTTTGGATAACGCAGTGCGGCAGCTGAACAAGCTGTATGTTTTTGCTCGGGCGTTAAACCTGCAGCAGTTACTTTTTTTACCACTTTTTTAAAAACCTGTTGTTGTTTGTGAATTCGGTAATAATTGGTAATGCTTTCCGCGCCTGCAAAATGGGTACAAAGTCCTTTAAAATTTAAATGGGCGGGATTGTTTTTTAGGAGTTTTAGTACTGCAGGAAGTTGGTTTGGTGCAAATCCGGTTCTGTTCATGCCGGTTTCCACTTCTACGTGAACTTTGGCAATTTTTCCAATTTTTTTAGCCGTTTCAAGTGTTTTTTCCAATCGGTCTTGTTCAAAAACATAAAACTCAATATTGTTTTCAATAGCTGCTTCAAGTTGTTCATTGTTAATCAATCCCATAATCATAATGCTGCTCTTCTCTGTTTTTGCCTTATAAACGCGCAAAGCTTCATCTGCACTAAATACCGAAAAATGATTGATGCCGCAATTTTCTGCCAGCGGAACAAATACTTCAAGTCCGTGACCATAAGCATTTCCTTTAACTACGGAAGATATTTGAACATCGTTGCCAATATAATTTTTCAAGAACTGAAGGTTGTGTTCCAGTGCCGATTTGCTGATTTCTAAATGGGAAGTATGAAGGGATTTCATTATAAAATGCGTACGCTTATTTGATGAAACAATTGGACGGCATTGGGTAAAATTTCATCCGGAAAATCGTAATCGGGATTGTGCAGTGATGGGCTTTCCTCACCTGATCCAATGCCAAACATCGCGCCTTTAAAATGTTGCGTGAACAGACCGAAATCTTCTCCCCATTTAAAAGGAAATTTCCGTTCAAAAACATTTAATGACAAACTATTTGCAGCTTCTTTTATGAATGAAACAACGTTATCATCATTTTGGTTTGCGTAAAATTCCTGCGTCCAAGAATAGGTGATGGGCATTTGATGATTTTTAGCAGATGTATCAATGCACTTTGTTAAATCAGCAGTTAATTTTTCCATCGTTTTCTCATTCCAGGTGCGAATGGTAAGTCGGATTTCTCCATAACCCGCCGAAATTCCGTAAGCAATTTCGCCCATTTCAATATGAATTGGGGTGATTAGCGTAAAATCGTTTCGGTCTGTGTCATTGTTGGAAAGCTTTGCCGATTCCTGCAAAATTTCTGCAATGGCAAGAGCCGGATTTAAGCCGTTTTCTGGCTCGGCGGCGTGTGCAGTTTTACCATTAATTTTAATAATTATGCTTTTTGCAGCGGAAGTAAATGAATTATTTTTTAAAACAATTTGGTTTAAAGGATATCCGGGAAGGTTGTGAAAAGCAAAAATATAATCGGGTTTCAATCCTTCAAATTTTTGGTCGGTAAACACTGCCTTTGCGCCTTCACCGTCTTCTTCCGCAGGTTGAAATAGTAAAAAAACTTTTCCGGTTTTTGGTTTTTGTTCAGATAAAATCCTGGCCAAGCCCAATAAAACTGTTGTGTGCCCATCATGTCCGCATTTATGAGAAACGCCCTCAATGGTTGAACAATGCGCAAAAGTGTTGATTTCCTGAATGGGCAATGCGTCCAACTCGGCCCTAAACATGATGGTTTTTCCTGATTTTCCGCTGTCGAAAATAGCCACTATTCCCGTTCCGCCAACGTTTTCTATGACTTTGGTTGGAGTGCAGGTTTTTAAAAATTTGGAAACGCTTTTTGCTGTTTTGTATTCTTTTCCAGATACTTCTGGATTGGCATGAAGCATTTTACGAAATGTGACGAGTTCTTTTAATAATTCCTTATTTATTGCTGTTTCCATTTATTTTTTTTAGCTAAACGTTTTCTATATATCATTATGTGCAAAACTTACCAAAAAAAATTGAGAACTAAAAATAAAAAGTTAAATAGAATTCAAAATTTTAAAAAGGAAGATTTAACAGATTAAAACAAAGGTAACCCATTTTTCGCAGTTTTTTTGATTGTACTGTTAATGATTTCCTATAATTGTATGCGGTATTTCATGTGATTTTAATATAAATAGCTGTACAAATGCGGCTAGAAATACAGCTGACGGACTACGATATTAAAAAAGAGCATAATTCTTTTGAAATTATTTATCTTAGCAAATTCGTAAATTAAGTATAGATGTCTGAAGCCGATAAACAATTATTAAATCCAGAGAAATGGGTCAGCTTATACGCCGATTACCTTTTCAATTATACCATAAGCCGGCTTAATGATAAGGATTTGGCCAAAGACTTGGTACAGGACACTTTTTTTTCGGCCTTAAAAGCAAAAGAAAATTTTAAAGGAGAATCAAGTGAACGTACTTGGCTTATTGCCATTCTGAAGCGAAAAATTGTTGATTATTACCGCAAAATAAATTCGGCAAAAGGCAAGGCTGAAGTGCGCATGAATTTTTATGCTGATGGAGAAAGGGAAGGAGAATGGCTGGAAGAGCGTGTTCCAACAGATTGGAGTGGTGAAATTGATAAAAAGATAGAAAATCAGGAATTGGCCGTAGTTTTAGAAAAATGTATTGCGGACCTACCAGAAAAATACGGCATGGTTTTTAGAATGAAAACCATTCAACAAATAGAAACAGACGATATTTGTAAAGAACTTGATATTACCACGTCAAACTTATGGGTTATTATTCACAGAGCCCGAACCCAGCTTAGAAAATGCATGGAAGAAAATTGGTTTAAGAATTAAAAATTTTAGGATATGAAATTAACTTGTGATGAAGCAACAGCAATCTGCGATAAAAACCAATACAATGAGGCAAGCCTTTGGGAAAAAATAAGACTGGGATTTCACTTGATTTTATGTAAAAGATGTGGGCTTTATTCCAAACAAAACAAAGTGATGAGTACCTGTTACCAAAAACTAAAAGATGCGGAATGCCGTAAAATACCTATTTTAAATCAAGAGGAAAAGGAATCTATGGCGCAAAAATTGAAAGCAAAAATAGAGTAGTAAGCGATATAAAAATTGAGTAAAGGACTGCCAAAGATGTTTGATTTATTTAAAATTTTAAGTTTTGGTCGGCTCCTTCTTTGTAATTATTAAATAAAAAAATGAATTTTTTGCCCGAAAAAATAGACGATTACGTTGTAAACCATTCCCAAAAGGAACCTGAACTTTTACAGCAATTAAACAAGGAAACTTGGCAAAAAGTGTTGAATCCGAGGATGTTGAGCGGTGGCTACCAAGGTAGAATTTTAGCGATGATTTCAAAATTAATCCAGCCGAAAACCATATTGGAAATTGGAACTTATACGGGTTATTCAGCTTTATGTTTGGCGGAAGGACTTCAAAAAAGCGGAACCATTTTTACCATTGATAAAAATGAAGAACTGGAAGATTTTGCCAAAAAATATTTTGAACAATCGCCTTATACAATACAAATAAAACAACTGGTTGGGAATGCGCTGGCTATTATTCCAACATTAAATGAAAAATTTGACTTGGTTTTTATTGATGCCGATAAAGAAAATTACTGCAATTATTTTAAGATGATAATCGGCAAAATGAATTCGGGGGGTGTTATTTTATCAGACAACGTACTGTGGAGCGGAAAGGTTGTTGAAAAAATTGAACCCAACGATAAAGACACCAAAGCCTTGGTTGAATACAATGAATTGTTAAATTCAGATGATAGAATTGAAACGATTTTATTGCCAATTCGCGATGGGTTGTCGATTAGCAGAGTGAAATAAGTAAGAATTTTTTGCTGTGGTAATTTGAAAACTATCTTTCCCTTTTAACAGATCCGTTTTCTTCCTCTTTTGGGTCTTTAACTTCTTTAGCTGGTGCTGGAGAACTTACTTCAACATTTTTAACCTCAGGGGTTGGCATTGCAGGATTTTCAGCAATATTTTCAGTTTTTATAGCAGTGGTTGAGGAATCGGTAGTGATATCGGCCGAAATGTCTGTTATGGAATTTTTGGAATTTTTGGATTTGCTGAAATAACTCACTAAATTTCCGTCGGCATCTTTCATAGGATTTATGGAGTTTTCTATGTCGTTTTTAACTTTTTTTATTGGGTTAGAGAAATCATCAAAATTGTCTTTTATCCTATTTACCTCATTTCTCACTTTTGCAGCAACATCAATATCAAGATCATTTTTTAAAGCGGTATTGTGTATTTCCCGTTTAATATCGTTGGTTGCATTTTTTATTTGACGCATTCCTTTTCCCAATTCACGGGCAATTTCTGGAAGTTTATCTGCACCAAATACCATCACCACTACCAAAAGAATTACAAATATTTCGCCACCACTAATAAATAAAAACATATTAAATATTTTTTAGATGACAAAGATAATTAAAAAAAGATTCAAAGATTAAATCTTAACAGATGCTTCAAAATAATTAACATATTAGAAACAAAAATAAAAATAGTTACTTTTTAATAAGCATTCGTTTTATTTCATTTAATTTCATTAAAGCTTCAATAGGGGTGAGCGTATCAATATTGGTGGAGAGAATCTCTTCTTTTATATTTTCGAGCAAAGGGTCATCCAACTTAAAAAAGCTTAATTGCATGTCGTTTTCTGAAGCCGTTTTTAAGGTTTCTTTTACGTTCGCGTTTGTATGGTTTTTTTCGAGTTGTTTCAGCATTTTTGTTGCTCTGTGAATAACCGATGAAGGCATTCCTGCTAATTTTGCCACGTAAATTCCAAAACTGTGCTCGCTGCCTCCGGGAATCAATTTACGTAGAAAAACCACTTTGTCTTTCAATTCTTTTACGGAAACATTGAAATTTTTTACACGTTCAAATGTATTGGTCATATCGTTTAATTCGTGGTAATGCGTAGCGAACAATGTTTTAGCTTTTGAAGGATGTTCATGCAGGTATTCTGCGATGGCCCAGGCAATTGAAATTCCGTCGTAAGTGCTTGTTCCCCGCCCAATTTCATCCAAAAACACCAAACTTCTTTCTGAAATATTGTTCAAAATGCTGGCGGTTTCATTCATTTCAACCATAAAAGTTGATTCGCCCATAGATATATTGTCGCTTGCGCCAACACGGGTAAATATTTTATCGACCACGCCAATTCGGGCGTTTTGGGCAGGTACGTAACTGCCCATTTGTGCCAACAATACAATTAATGCGGTTTGGCGTAATATGGCCGATTTACCGCTCATATTGGGACCGGTAATCATAATTATTTGTTGAAGGTTTCTGTTTAAAACAACATCGTTGGCGATATATTCCTCGCCTATTGGCAATTGCTTTTCAATTACGGGATGGCGACCGTTTTTAATTTCTAAATCGGTGCTTTCATCTAAAAGCGGACGCACATAATTATTTTGCTTGGCCACTTCGGCAAAAGAACTTAAACAATCGATTTGACCTATTAATTGGGCATTTAGCTGAATGGGTTGTATCGCATCCATCAGCGAACTGATCAATTCTGCAAAAAGTTCCTGTTCCAGTTTACCTATTTTTTCTTCGGCGCCTAAAATTTTGGTTTCGTATTCTTTTAATTCTTCGGTGATATACCGCTCGGCGCTTACCAAAGTCTGTTTTCGAATCCAATTTTCAGGCACTTTATCCTTGTGGGTATTTCGCACTTCAATATAATAGCCAAAAACATTGTTGAAGGAAATTTTTAGCGAAGAAATTCCGGTGCGTTCAATTTCCCGCGCCTGCATATTGTCCAAATAGCCTTTTCCCAAGGTTGAAATAGCGCGCAGTTCATCCAATTCAGTAGAAATACCGCTTGCAATGACATTTCCTTTTATGATATTTACTGGAGCGTCTTCATTTAAGGTATTGGTTATTTTTTGTCGAATGGTGGTACAGCTTTGCAGTTGTTCGCCAATTATTTTTAGAGATTCATTGTCACTTTTTTCTGCGGCTTCTTTGATGGGGATTATAGCATTTAAGGAGTTTTTAAGTGCCACAACTTCTCGCGGATTTACTTTCCCTGCCGATACTTTTGAAATTAATCGTTCAATATCACTGATTTGCTTTATTTGATAAGTGGTCAGTTCAAAAAAATCATCATTGTCGATAAAATATTTTACAATGTCGTGACGTTTTTTTATGCGATTTAGGTCTTTTAAAGGAAGTGCCAGCCAGCGTTTAAGCAACCTACCGCCCATGGGTGAAATGGTTTTGTCGATTACATCCAAAAGTGTCACGGCATTTGGTGAATTGGAATGGTACAATTCCAGATTTCGAATGGTAAATCGGTCCATCCAAACATAATTTTCTTCGGAAATCCGATTGATGACCCCAATATGGTCTAATTTATTGTGTTGCGTTTCGGAAAGATAATACAGCACGACAGCCGATGCGATAATGCCTTCTTCCAATTCTTCAATCCCAAAACCCTTGAGGGTTTTTACTTTAAAGTGGTTGGTTAAGGCTTCGTTGGCGTATTCAGATTTAAAAATCCAGTCTTCTAAATAAAACGTATAAAAGCGGTCGCCAAAAAACTCGTTAAATTTGGTTTTATGCTGTTTTTGGACCAATACTTCGCTTGGACTAAAATTTTGAAGCAGTTTGTCAATGTATTCAACATTTCCTTGGGCAGTTAAAAACTCGCCGGTGGAAACATCTAAAAAAGAAATACCCAGAAATCGTTTTCCAAAATGAACCGCTGCTAAAAAATTGTTGGTTTTTGACTGTAAAACTTCGTCGTTTAAGGAAACTCCGGGTGTAATCAATTCGGTAACGCCACGTTTTACAATGGTTTTTGTCAGTTTTGGATCTTCCAACTGATCGCAAATTGCCACACGCATTCCTGCTTTTACCAATTTTGGAAGATAGGTGTTTAAGGAGTGATGCGGAAACCCAGCCAAAGCGGTTTCTGATTCACTACCGGCACCGCGTTTGGTTAAAACGATTCCTAAAACTTGGGATGCTTTTTTGGCATCTTCACCAAAGGTCTCGTAAAAATCGCCTACCCTAAATAACAACATGGCATCAGGATATTTGGTTTTGATGGCATTATATTGTTTCATTAAGGGAGATACTTTCTCGATTTTCGCCGCCAATTTTTTAAGAATTTACATTAGTTTTGCGAAGTTACATTTTAATTGAAAGATTGAAAACTATTTTTTAATTAAAGAAAATGAATAGAGAGAAGAGACTGAAACAATTACACGATTAAATAATTAAACGATTACACAATAAACAATGAGAAAATTAAAAAACAGTGAATTGGAACGATTGGATGTTGAGGCGTTTAAGGAGGTTGATAAAATTCCGTTAATTGTTATTCTTGACAATATCAGAAGTTTGAACAATATTGGGTCGGTTTTTAGGACAAGCGATGCTTTTTTGATTGAGAAAATTTATTTGTGCGGCATAACGGCAAAACCGCCGCATAAGGACATTCATAAAACCGCCTTGGGTGCCACCGAATCTGTTGATTGGGAATATGCCGAAGACACGCTTGTACTGATTGAAAAATTAAAGGAGTCAAAAATTAAGATATTGGCGATTGAACAAGCTGAAAATAGTACGATGCTGCAAGATTTTATGATAGAACAAAATGAGAAGTATGCAGTTGTATTTGGAAATGAAGTAAAGGGCGTTCAACAAAAAGTAGTTTCCGCATCGGATTATTGTATTGAAATTCCGCAATTTGGCACCAAACATTCGCTAAACATTTCTGTAAGTGTGGGTCTTGTACTTTGGGATTTGTTCAAGAAATTTAGGTTTTAGTTTTTGTAAAAAATGACAGCCGTTTGCTATTCATTTTTAAAAACATAACCGCAAAGTACCCAAAGAAAAAAACGCTAAGCGCGTAATGTTGTTTCTGCTTGATTAAAATATTTTTAAAATAGTAACGCAATTTGCATTAAGGATTGCCCTTCGACTCCGCTCTGGGTAAACTGATTGTTTGAGCTCTTTTAATTGTTGGAAATAATTAAAAAGCGCGTGCGAAAAGCCTGACACGAAGTGGAATGCCCGCTAAAAAACAGGTAAGCTTAAAATTAGAATCCTAAAATTATTTTTGCAATCAGAAAATAAATTAAAATTCCAAAGATATCGTTGCTTGTGGTGATAAAAGGGCCTGTGGCCAACGCAGGGTCTATGCCTCTTTTGTCTAAAATAATGGGTACGAAAGTGCCGATTATTGAGGCGATTATGATTACGGAAACCAAAGAAATGGCAACGGTAAGCCCAACTTTAACGTCGAATCCTAAGAAGAACATGCCGGCTGTCATTAAAATGCCCGCGAGCACTAGACCGTTTAGCAAGCTTAATGAAACTTCTTTTATCAATCTTTTCCACAAAGAGCCTCTTAAACTGTCGTTTGCCAAACCCTGAAGGATAATTGCGGAGGATTGTACGCCAACATTCCCTGCCATTGCGGCAATTAATGGGGTAAAAAAGAACAATTCTTTATATTTTACCATGGCAGTTGAAAACCCGCCCAAAATAGAAACACTCACAAATCCACCGAAAAGCGCTAGAATTAGCCAAGGTAAACGCGCTTTTGTCAATTCCCAAATGGTATCATCGGCTTCAACATCCTGAGAGATCCCGGCAGCCATTTGGTAATCCCTTTCGGCTTCGTCTTTAATAACGTCAATGATATCGTCAATGGTAATTCTCCCCACCAAACGACCAGCTTTATCGACAACAGGAATGGCTTCTAAATCGTATTTCTGCATAATTCTTGCCACATCTTCGGCTTTATCATCAACGTGCACAAAATCCACTTTTTTGATAAAAACGTCTTTAATGGCGGTTCTTGTTGAGGTGGTCAATAAATCTTTTAAAGACAAGCGTCCTTTTAAGATGTCATAGTCATCAACCACATAAATGGAATGTACACGGGTCACTTCTTCTGCCTGGGCGCGCATTTCTTTAACACAAGTAAGTACATTCCAGTTTTCGTTGACTTTTACCAACTCTTTAGCCATTAAACCACCTGCAGAATTTTCGTCATAACGCAAAAGGTCCCGAATGTCTTTGGCATGCTCTTCATCTTCAATATGGGAAATTACTTCTTCCTGTTGCCGGTTGGTAAGTTCAGCAATAATATCGGCAGCATCATCGGTGTCCAATTCCGAAATTTCTTCCGCAATTTCTTTGGATGAAAGTCTGCCTAATATTTTTTCACGCGTATCCTCATCCAATTCGGTAATTACTTCAGAAGTTACATCGCTATCCAGTAATTTTATCAAATAGATGCCTTCATCAATCGTTAAGTCTTCAATAATTTCTGCAATGTCGGCATAATGCACTTCTTCAAGTTGCTGTAAAATGGCATCATTATTTTCCTCAGCGATTAATTCCTGAATTTTTTCGATGTAATCGTTAGTTATTTCAAATGACATCATTTTCTATTTTAGTAGTAAGACTTATAAATTCTTGCACAGATAATTGTTCTGGACGCTTTGCAAAGATAGGGTCTTCTCTTAAATTATCAGATAAATTGAGCGTTTTTAAACTATTGCGCATGGTTTTTCTGCGTTGGTTAAATGCGGTTTTAACCACGGTATAGAACAATTTTTCGTTAACAGGCAAGGTGAAGTTTTCTTTTCTGGTAAGCCGAATTACACCAGATTCCACTTTTGGCGGCGGATTAAAAACCGTTGGTGGAACCGTAAATAAATACTCAACATCATAAAAAGCCTGGGTTAAAACAGATAAAATTCCATATACTTTGCTGCCTTCTTTTTCTGCAATGCGCTGGGCAACTTCTTTTTGAAACATGCCAGAAAATTCAGGGATTTGATGACGGTTTTCCAATGTTTTGAAAACAATTTGTGTGGAAATATTATAGGGAAAATTGCCTATAATAGCCACTTGTTCCTCTCCAAAATAATCGGCAAGGTTAATTTTTAAAAAGTCTTTTGAGATAATTCTGTCGGATAAATTTAAAAAATTGGTTTTTAAATATTCCACCGATTCTGTGTCAATTTCAATTACGTGAAGGACCAGATTTTTTTTCAGGATATATTTGGTCAAAACACCCATTCCCGGTCCAATTTCTAGGACGGTTTTGTAGCCTTTTTCCGTTAGGCTGTCGGCAATTTGTTGCGCGATTTGCTCGTCTTTTAAAAAATGTTGTCCAAGGTGTTTTTTTGCTCTGACACTCATATATAATTAGTTTTTGACGCTCATACTAAATTGTTCGCTAATCACTTTTAATTCGGTTCTAAAAGCAACAAATTTACCACCAAAAAGCTTCAATGCTTCATTGCGCAATCTGTCTGCATCTTCTTTGTAATATTCTTGTAAAGTTTCCATACTGTCTGTGGAATATTGAACAGAATACGTAGTTCCTCCCATTTCTTCTTCAATAATCACCTGACTCATTTTGGCGTAAACGAATTTTCCGGTCGAAAGCATAGCGGGGATGTGTTTTTCTTTCATCCATTGCAGCCATTCATCGTGAACAGATTCTTCTATGTTTGTAGTAACGTTGTAGATGTACATATTTATAAAGTTAATAGTTTTATAGTAGGGACAGGTCGCGACCTGTCCGTTCATTAGGGAAAGGTCGTGACCTGTCCGTTCATTAGGGACAGGTCGTGACCTGTCCGTTCTAAAGATCTGGTAATATTACTGATTCAAAATCCCCCATTCAAAATTTCATTTACTTATTTTGCCACTGCTTTTTTAAACTTCAGCCTTCCGTCTTAGGTCTTCGGTCTTTGGTCTTCCGACTCCTTTCCTTAATTCACTGCATCGCCCCGTAGTTTCCTGAATTTTTTTCGTGCATCTACTACATAAATGCTCGACGGATAGTCAAATATAATTTTTTGATAGTATTCTTTAGCTTTTTCGGGATTATTTAATTTGTTGAAATACAATTCCGCCAAATAATAATGGGCATCATCGGCTAAAATATCGGTCTTATTTAGGCTGATAATTTGTAAATAACTGTGTTCAGCTTTTTCAAATTGATTTGTTTTTTCAAATAGTTGTGCTTGTTTAAACAGCGCTTCATCTTCAATCGGATGTCCTTTGTATTGATTTAAAACAATTTGTAAAGTATCAATGGCTTGTTGATTTTTATTTTGAAAAGACAGCAAATCGGCAACCGCGTATTTTTTTAAGGCTATTTTTAAACTGTCTTTCACGGCATTGTCCGTAATAAGCAAATTCAGAGCCAAAGCGTCGTTGGCGATGAGATGGGATGTGGCGTTTTTCAACACGCTGAGCTGTGATTGTGCCCATTCAAAATCGCCTTTAAAATATGAGGTTTGTGCAATTTTAAACCGTGCTGTTTGTCCGATTACATGATTTTTTAAATCGTTTTGAACTTGTGTGTAATAAATTAATGCACTGCTAAATTTGTTCTCAAACACCAAGATATCGGCTAATTTTGTTTTTATATGACCTTTCTGAAATTCATTTATGGGCAGTTTCAGGGCTTCTTTCAATACCGAAACTGCTTGTTCCGATTCATTTTTTTTGAAGGTCAAAAATTCCGCATAACTGGTTTGGATATTCAAAGTGGTCAAATTTTTTCCATACTGTTTAAACAGTTGCTGAAATTGGGCTTCAACAGTTTCAACAGGTGCATTTGTTTTAATGTTCACTTCAAGTAAAAACAATTTGGCAAGCAATTCGGTTTCTATACTTGAGGCGTTTTCCAACACATAATTGAAGCAGTTTTTTGTGACTTCAAAATCGTTATTTTCAAAAGTAATTTTCCCAAGGGTTAAAATGCCGCTTAAGTTGTCTGCATTTCTTTTATGAAGCGCTTTTTCCTGAATAAGCGCTTTTTCATAATCTTTTTGCTGAATAAAAAGCCAGCTCAGCAGTTCATTCCAGCTGTTATTCGGATTGTTTTGCGAGCGTTTTAAAAGGAGTTTCCGCAATAAAAGGTTGGGTTCGCTCTCTGCATCATCGGTAATAAACTTTCCGATATAACTTTTTGTAATTGGTTTGTAATTTTCATTCTTTTCAATCAGGTCTAAATAGGTGTTGAACATATTTTCAATTTCCCCTTTTTCACTATAGATTAAAGCAATCTGAAAGTTATAATCCGCATTAGGATTTACTATCATAGCTTTTTTGTAAGCCAAAAGCGCATAATCCAGCAGGTAATTATCCTGAAAGGTTTTTCCTATTAAATAGCCTGTATTTGGTAATTTTTCAATGGTGAGCAAGGCTTTTTCATAATAAGGAACGGCGTTTTCCAAATGGTTTTGCAATTGCTCATTATAGCCCAATTCAACATACAAATATTCCTGATTTTGATAATTTTTTAATTGTTTTACGACAACTTGATTCACTTCTTCAAATTTTTCTAACTGTTGATAGCAGTCAATCAAAGCATTTAAATAAACGCTGTTATATGGATTTTTTTCCTGTAAAATTTTGTAAAACGAAGCCGCCTTTTCATAGTCACCATTTCTAAAATACTGTAACGCCAATTGTGGTTCCTGCGCATAAATTTGCAGGGAAAAACAACAGATAAATAAGAGCAAAGTGCGTTGCATAAAGTGCTTTTTACATTTTCAAAGGTAACTAAACAAGTGTTAAAGTTTTTATAATTAAGGTAGTTTTCTGAGTGGTGATGTTACAAATTCGAGCGTAAAAAGTCTTTTTAAGAAGAACTATTTAATTTTTAGGTTATGAAAACATCCATAGAAAATTACGAAACAAAAAAGAATAGTGCATTAAATTTCATGAAAAACGGCCAATTAAACGCCTATTTTGAAGCATTGATAGAGATGAACAATTACAAAAAGCTGCTGTTTACCTTTTGTGCTAATTAATGTATTCAAATCCGCAATAGGGTATCAAAGCATCCGGAATTTTAATTCCTTCGGGTGTTTGGCAATTTTCCAATAAGCCCGCCAAAACGCGTGGTAATGCTAACGAACTTCCATTGAGTGTATGTGCCAATTCACTTTTTCCTTCGCTATTCTTAAATCGAAGTTTCAATCGGTTTGCCTGAAATGTTTCAAAATTAGAAACCGAACTAATTTCTAGCCAGCGGTCTTGTGCTGTTGAAAACACTTCAAAATCGTAGGTTAGGGCAGAAGTAAATCCCATATCTCCGCCACACAAACGCAATATTCGGTAAGGCAATTTTAATTCCTGCAAAATTCCTTTTACGTGATTTACCATCAAATTTAGCGCTGCATAAGAATTTGAAGGATGTTCAATTCGTACAATTTCAACTTTATCAAATTGATGCAGCCTGTTTAATCCGCGAACGTGGGCGCCATAAGAACCTGCTTCTCTTCTAAAACAAGGTGTATAAGCAGTTTTGCAGATAGGAAATTCGGTCTCTTTTAAAATAACATCCCTATAAATATTGGTAACAGGCACTTCGGCAGTGGGAATTAAATATAAATTATCTGTGGCGTCATGGTACATTTGCCCCTCTTTATCGGGCAATTGTCCGGTTCCAAATCCCGACGCTTCATTCACCAAATGCGGAACTTGAACTTCATCGTAACCGGCTGCGGTATTTTTGTCCAAAAAATAATTGATTAATGCGCGTTGCAATTTTGCGCCTTTTCCCTTGTAAACGGGAAATCCGGCACCTGAAATTTTATTGCCCAATTCAAAATCGATGATATCATATTTTTTTGCCAATTCCCAATGCGGCATGGCACCTTCGTGCAATTTTGGAATTTCGCCTTCCTGAAAAACGTTAAGATTGTCTTCTGCGGAAATTCCTTCCGGTACAATTTCGTTGGGAATATTTGGAATTAAATATAATAATTCCTGTAATTCATTGGCTTTTTGCTGAAGATTTTCGGTTAATTCTTTCGATTTATCTTTTAACAGAACTGTTTTTTCTTTTAAAATAGCGACTTTTTGAGTTTCGCCCGATTTAAATAAATCTCCGATATCTTTAGATAGTTTATTGGATTCAGCTAAAATAGCGTCCAATTCCGTTTGAATCGCCCTTCTTTCTTCATCAGCCAAAATGGTTTTATCCACCATTTCAACAGCATTTTTGAAATTTCTTTTTGCCAAACCCTTTAAAACAGTTTCCCTGTTTTCTCTAATAAACGCTACCTGCAACATGATTATTTTCCTTTAAATGAAAGGCAAATTTAAGAAATTGTAGTGAAAAGAAACTATTTAGGTACATTTGATTTAACACCAATGGTTTCATTTATGGCTGAAATAATTTGCGGCACCTCATCAATCTTAAAATTGAAGTCTATTTTAAAGGAATTTTTAGTGGATTTAGAGATTTTAAATTCTCCTTTTTTTATGGGATAATAACCTGTTTCGCCCTTACAAAAGCACAATCGACCAAAATATAATTTTATATCTTGAAGCGTTTCATCGGTGAATGTTTTTTCTGAAATAGTTGCATCTAATTCGGCAAAAACAATTTCAGAATAATTCCCATCTTGGGTATTTGGAATGGGTTTTCTGGTGTATATATATTTAAAAATTGATTTATTTCCTTCTGAAATTACGGGATATAAATTGCCAAATTCGTCTTTTTTAAACTCCAATGATGTGTTTGGCAGCAACTCAATGGTGCAATCGCCGTTTTCTGGACAATTTATGGTATTCACCAAAATAGCTTCATTTACTACAAAATCGGCTTTCATGTTTTTTGTTGATTTGCACGAGACCATAATTAAAAACAGCAATGGAATTAGACTTTTCATTTGTGTAATTTAGGGTTTTAAAGTTCAAACAACGTGCCGTTTATAATTTTTAACGATTTTTGTTTGTCTTTTTCCAATTGATTTTTCAGGTCTTCAACGGAATCAAATTTTTGTTCCTCACGCAAAAATTTCAACACATCAATTTGAATTTTTTTGCCGTATAAATCTTTGTTGAAGTTAAAAAAATGGATTTCAATGGTTTGGGTTTTTCCTTTTACTGTTGGGTTGTAACCAATATTCATCATGCCATAAACCGTTTCATTTTCCAATTCGGATTTAACGATGTAGGAACCAGTTTTTGGCAATAATTTATAAGTTTCTTCAATAAATAAATTGGCCGTTGGGAACCCGATTTTTTCCCCTAGATTTTTCCCTTTCACAATTTCTCCTGTCAGCATAAAATGATAACCCAAAAAGCGGTTTGCTTCTTCTATGTTTCCATGTTCAATGGCATTTCTTATTTTTGTTGAACTGATGGTGATATGATTAATTTCTTGTTGGGAAATTTTAGTCACTTCAAAACCAAAAATCTTTCCATACTCAGTTAATTGATCAAAATCACCCTCCCTATTTTTACCGAAACGATGGTCGTAACCAATGATGAGGTTGGAAATTCTTAAATGGTCAACCAACACTTTTTTTACAAAATCCAACGCTGATTTTTCGGCAAAAACTTCTGTAAATTCATGTATAACCAAGGTTTCCAATCCTGTTTTTTCCAACAATTTAATTCGTTCATCAATAGTGTTGATCAATTTAATATCAGTGTCTTTCTGTAAAACCATTCTGGGATGGGGGAAAAAAGTCAGCAATACTGATGAGGCATTGTTTTTTTTAGCACTAATGATAAGATTTGACAACACTTTTTGATGGCCGAGATGTACGCCGTCAAATGTGCCAATGGTAACAAGCGTTTTGTTTTTTGAAGAATAGCCAGATAAATCTGTATAAATTTTCAATTTGAAAAAAGTATTGGTTATATGAATTACAAAAATACTTTAATTAATTAAAATGTGATTGATGTGCGTAATTAATTTGGTATTATAATTGTGCACAACAGATTATCAATCTATATTTGTGAATTTAGAACATGTTTTCTTCAAAATAATATAAAAATAAACAGAAGGGAAATTTGATGCAACTAACGCCAAACTTGTCATAAAGTAGGTTGGAATTGGTGAACTACAAAGCATCCTTAAAGAATAAATTATAACGCTATATGAAACGAGCATTACAAATTTTGATACACAAGGGAATGATTAATGGCGAACAGCAGCTGTACCAACAAAAAAAATAAAAATTAAACAGATGAAACAACGTTACATAAAACAGTTCCTTTTAACATTATCAATATGTCTTTTATTTTTTGGGGTTTCAGCACAAAATTCAGATGAATTATGGTCTAAAAGAACTGGTTTTGAAAAAAGCACTTCAAAAAAATTAAGCAGAAAATCAATTCCAAATAAATTTGAAAGTTACGAGTTGAATTTGAACCAACTCAAAAGCAAGTTAAGTAAAGCGCCAAGGCGAAAAGAGAATTCGGTTACATCAGGCACTGTTTTAAGTTTTCCCAACGAAAATGGTAAATTGGATAAATACCAAATATTTGAAGCTTCCATAATGGATGAAAATCTTCAAAAACAATATCCTGATATTAGGTCCTATGTAGGGAAGGGAATAGACAATCCGGGCTCGGTAATAAGATTCAGCATAACGCCAAAGGGCTTGCATGCCTTGGTTTTGGGAAATAAAGAAGGGAGCATTTATATTGACCCAGCTACTGAAAATAGCGATTCTTACATGGTTTATTCCAGTAAAAATTTACCTTCCATCGAACCGTTTGAATGCAAATTTGATGAAGTAAACACTTCTCAAAAAACTAGTGCAACAACCGCTGCGGCGAAAGTTGATAATGCCAACGATGGAAAGTTAAGAACTTTTAGGCTGGCCATTGCCACAACCGGCGAATATTCACAATTTCATTTAAATAGACAGAATATAAGTTCGTTAGCGACAGATGCCGAAAAAAAAACAGCAGTTTTATCAGCAATTGTTATAACGATGACCAGAGTGAACGCAATCTTTGAAAGAGATGTTGCGCTTACTATGCAGTTGGTTGCCAATAATACCGCAGTTATTTTTTTAGATGCTGCTACTGATGGTTTTACGAACGACGATTCCAATAAATTAATTGAGGAAAGTCAAACAATAATTAATACAGTTATTGGAGCAGCCAATTATGATATCGGACATACTTTTAGTACTGGAGGCGGAGGTTTGGCGACTCTAAACTCTCCGTGTAATACAAATTATAAAGCCAAGGGAATTACAGGGTCTTCTAGTCCAATTGGTGACGCTTATGACATCGATTATGTTTCTCATGAAATGGGGCATCAATATGGTGCACACCATACTTTTAATGGTGAGACAGGGAACTGTTCGGGTATCAACAAAAATATAGGAACGGCTGTAGAACCAGGAAGCGGGTCAACCATAATGTCTTATGCCGGCCTATGTTCTCCGCTAAATGTTCAAAATGATGCTGATGCCTATTTTCATTTGGTGAGTATCAGGGAGATGTGGGCAAATATTTCAGCAGGAAACAGCACCTGCGCTGCTATTTCCGATACAGGTAACAGTGCGCCAATTGTAAATGATATTCCAAATTACACCATTCCTAAATCAACGCCTTTTGCTTTAAATGCTAGTGCATCAGACAGTAATGGTGATGATTTAACCTATACTTGGGAGCAGTTGGATATAGAAAACACCTCTTATCCGTTGGTATCAACAGCCACGGGAGGCCCAGCTTTTAGATCAATTATACCAAGTGCTTCTTCAAAACGCTTTTTTCCAAATCAAACTACAGTAAATGCAGGGAATTTGTCAAATACATGGGAAGTATTGCCTTCTGTTGGTAGGACAATGAAATTTGGCGTAAACGTGAGAGACAATCGTATTGGTGGCGGACAAACAGCCAGCAAGGAAACGAAAGTTACGGTTGCGGGAGATACGGGTCCGTTTAAAGTTACCTCCCAATCAACAGAAGTAACTTGGGGTGCAGGAACTTCACAAACCATCACTTGGGATGTTGCCAACAGCAATTTGGCACCTGTAAATTGTGCATTTGTCAATATTCTTTTCTCTGAAGATGGCGGATTGACCTTTCCCAAGACTTTAGTTTCAAATGTTCCAAATGATGGGTCTCAAGAAATAGTTGCTCCAAATAATGCAACAACGGTGGGAAGAATTAAGGTTGAAAGTGTGGGGAATATTTTTTATTCGGTAAACACCAAAAATATTACCATTCAAACTTCTGAATTTATAATGAATTTTGCGTCTTATGCTAAAAAAGTGTGTATCCCAAACAATGCGGTTTACACTTTTACCTACAATACTTTTTTGGAATTTAATGAATTAACAACATTCTCTGCTACGGGAAATCCTGCTGGTTCAACAGTTACCTTTAATCCTGCCACAGCAACAGCCAACAACACTAGTGTTCAGGTCACAATTAGCGGAATTGCCGTTACGGGAAATTATGACATATCCATAAAGGGAACCTCAGCTTCCGTAACCAAAACAACAAGTATTAATTTAGGTGTATATAGTGAAACTATTGTGGCGCCAACTTTGGTTTCTCCAACCAATGATGCAATTGATGTATTAAAACCATTTATTTTGGATTGGAATGATGACCTAAATGCAACAAATTATCTTGTTCAAATTGCTGAAAATTCTAATTTTTTGAGCATATTAGAATCTGCTAATATAAATGTAAGTACTTATTCCCCACAAAATTTACAGCCTAAAACAACCTACTATTGGCGGGTTAAATCTATAAACGATTGCGGCGAGAGTGCTTTTTCCACCATATTTAATTTCACGACTGAAAATGATGTATGTGACACAAATAACGCCATGGATACGCCAAAAGGCATTCCAGATTACAACATTACAGGCATTACTTCCAGCATTGCGATTTCAGCCAATAAAATTATAAGAGACGTAAATGTAACTGTAAATATTACACATCCGTGGATAGGTGATTTGGATTTAACGTTGATAAGTCCAAGCGGAAAATCGGTGCTTTTAGTGGCAGGCCGAGAAGATGATGGCGCCAATTACACAAATACAGTTTTTGATGATAGTGCTTTAAATACTATAAGTATGGGAGCTGCTCCTTATTCCGGTACTTTTAAACCAGAAGGAAATTTGTCAAATTTTTATGATGAAGAATCTTTTGGGATCTGGACTTTAAAAGTTGTGGATTTAGGCCCAGAGGATATTGGAACACTCAATAGTTGGGGGCTTGAAATTTGCGGAGTTCCAATTATAAATGAAAATGACGATGACAATGATGGTGTTAAGAATGATGTAGATAAATGTCCAAATACCACACCGGGTTCATTGGTAGATGCGGCAGGGTGCTTTACCTTGCCAGTAAATAATTTTACGGTTGAAACAACCAGTGAAACCTGCGTTGGCAAAAACAATGGGCAGATTAAAATTACGGCGCAATCTTCATTAAATTACACCACAACAATTAATGGTGTTAATTATAACTTTACAACCACAAGTTCAACCCCAACAAATTTAGCTCCTGGAACATATAGTTTTTGTATTGATGTCACAGGCGAAACGTATCAGCAATGTTACGACGTTCAGGTGGCTGCAGGAACAATAGTTTCAGGTAAATCGAGCGTTACATCAGGTA